>JBGSSS010000229.1:0-32279 GCA_041736895.1 Pirellulales bacterium | reverse complement strand
GGAGCGTTCCGCTGTGCTCCCGAGCGCTCCTCTGCGAGTCGCCGCGAAACGGCAAAAAGAATCCCTTTGTATTCTTCTTCCTTCTTCCTTCTAACTCCTCGATTCTCTCAAGGAACTCCCTCGCTTACGCGTCGGGCTGCTAATACGCTTTCGCAAACACCGCCATCTGCGGGCTTGGTTTGCCAGTAAGAAAACACTTACCCGGCGTGTGCGTGTCTTGTGGCAATTGTCCTTTCAAGGGCAAGTTCCGGATCGTGACCTTGAGTTCGCCGAGGAGCGCCTCCATCTCGGGGCCTTCGCTGAAATGACACAGCGCGTAGCCGCCGTGAATCTCGGGGTTCTCTGCGTCTTTGTTTTTCGGGGTGAAGAAGCTGCGGAAGTCCTTCTCGTTGTCGATGACGCGCATGTTGTCATCGCGGAATTTCTTCGCGCGCTCGAGCAGGTTCGTTTGAATCGCTTCCAACGTCGCGGCCACGCCCGCCACGAACTCGGCACGGGGCGTTCCCTTCTTGTCCGGCTGATCGCGGCGCGCGGCAAAGACGGCCCCGCCCGCAACATCGCGCGGGCCGACTTCCAGGCGAATCGGCACGCCGCGCTTAACGTGGTACCACATCTTGTCGCCGCCGCGCAGATCGCGCGCGTCGATCATCACGCGCACTGGCTCGCCGTCGTAGGAAACCGCTTGCAGTTCCTTCTTCAACGATTCGCAGTATTCCATGACGAGCGTCTTCTCTTCGTCCGTGCGATGAATCGGCAAGATCACGATGTGCTGCGGCGCGAGCCGCGGCGGGATGATCAGCCCATCGTCGTCGCTGTGCGTCATGATGAGTCCGCCGATCAGGCGTGTGCTCACGCCCCAACTCGTCGTCCAGCAGTATTCTTCCTTGCCCTGGTCGCCTTGGTACTTGATCTCTTGCGCCTTGGCAAAGTTCTGGCCGAGGAAGTGCGACGTCCCGGCTTGCAGCGCCTTGCGATCTTGCATCATCGCTTCGATGCTGTACGTGTTCACCGCGCCGGGAAAGCGTTCGCCCTCGGTCTTCTCGCCGCAGATCACGGGCATCGCCATGTAGTGTTCGGCGAACGTGCGATAGACTTCGAGCATCTGCATCGTCTCGGCGACGGCTTCGTCGCTGGTGGCGTGGGCGGTGTGCCCTTCTTGCCACAAGAATTCGGCCGTGCGGAGGAACAACCGCGTGCGGAGTTCCCAGCGCACGACATTGGCCCATTGGTTGATCAAGATCGGCAAGTCGCGGTACGACTGCACCCATTTGGCGAACATCGACCCGATGATCGTCTCGCTCGTCGGCCGGACGATGAGCGGCTCTTCAAGGACGGCCGTCTTGTCCGGGATGAGCTGACCCTTCTCATCTTGCACGAGCCGATGATGCGTGACGACGGCGCATTCCTTGGCGAAGCCCTCGACGTGATCGGCTTCTTTTTGCAGGAAGCTCAGCGGGATCAAGAGCGGAAAATAAGCGTTCTGGTGGCCCGTCTCTTTGAACATCCGATCGAGGTGCTTCTGCATGTGCTCCCAAATCGCGTACCCCCACGGCTTGATGACCATGCAGCCCCGCACGGGCGAGAGTTCGGCCAGGTCCGCGGCACGGATCACTTGCTGAAACCACTCGGGATAATCGTCGGCGCGGGTCGGGGTAATCGCGGTCTTGGCAGCCTTGGCCATGGGTCACTCGTGCGTGGATTTCGTGTGTAGAGAGAGTTGTCTCGAAGCACGGATTGTCGCGTAAAAGCGCGTGTTTTGACAAGGGGATAACCCGTTTAACCCACAACGCGCCGTAGCGTGGGCTTCAGCCCACGCGTCAAACATAGCCGCTAAATTTTAACTCGCCGCGTAAGCGCGGCAGAGTGGTCGCGGAATCTGAAAAGCATTTTGAACAGAAGTCAGCAACACGGAGGCACGGACGAACATGGAGCTGTACGGAGAAGAATAGGAGACTATCGCTGCCTTTTAAAAGCGATGCGCAGCAGTGCGATTGAACTGCGATGTCCCGCCGAGCGGTTGCTTAACCGGAGCGTCCACGCCCCGCGAATCTCAAGAGTGAAGCGTCGGCGAAGTACGCTGCTTAAACTACTGGAGCAATCAACCTCGTTGTTGCCGCCGACGCGCAAAGAATGCAATCGGTAAAGCGGAGATGATGAATACCCAAGTACTCGGTTCAGGAACAGGAGCGGGCGTGGGCACGAAAGTCACAAACCGTCCGGGATCCGTCGTCGCCGTGGTGCGATAGGAAAACAAGAAGTAGGCATCGGGCCGGCTCGTCCCCAGTGGCTGGCCAAACCCTGTTGGAAGATAGGTCAAGGGACCAAGCCCAAGTGCGCGCGGCTCATAACCCGTGGCGAACGTGACTGCCGAAAACTCCAAGTCGGAGACTCCTTGAATGTCCGGGGTGAGGGTGAAAAACTGATTCCCGTCGCCGACCGCGGAATAGTTGTCACTAGTTGGCACGGACCCACTGAAGTTTTCGTAGGTCTGGCCAAATCCGAGCGACCCGCCTGAATCGGGGTTGCCGGTACTCCAAACCATGTAAGCGCTAAGCGTCGTCGCCGTGGCGTCATCGGGAAAATCAACGTTGAACGATTGGCCGTCGGGCGCTTGAATGCGATGATACACGGCGGTGAAATTATCCAGATTTCTTTGCACCGTCGGCAAGACGCCGCCGCCGCCCGTTTCTTGAGTTTGGTTGATCAAGAAATTGATCACGATGTTGCTGGGATTCGGATCGCCGGGGAACGAAGGAGCCGGTCCAAAATAATGCCCAATGGAGTTGACGGTCGTGTTATCAAAGAGGGGCGTATTCGTTAGATTCGCGCCCGCGATCGGAGCCACTGGGTTATTGGCCGCGGTTGGCACATCCTCGTCGTCCAGAGCTGAAGCAAGACTGGCCAAGCCGCCTAACCCAGACAACCCACCAAGCCCACCCACACCTCCGCCGCCGTAGCTACTCCCACCGAGCCCACCCCACCCCGAGGGTGGTAACCCCATAGCAAATGATTGATTGTCCAATCCGATCATGACAGCGCAAACAAATATTACGCGATAGCAAATAGAGCGAGCGTTAGTGTTCATTAGTCAATTCCCCGAGATAGGTTTTTGATTGGGATTGAGACTAGATCTTTTCCAGATGCACGACAGCCGCAATTATAACAAGTCCTCCCGGCTGGACCTAATGCGGGGTAAGTATTTTGACAAACATCTCGGCCCTCGCCCGCCGCGGGTTTCCCCCGCGCCACCACCCGATGCGACCACATGATACGGCCCATGCCACAGCTTCACTCCGCCGGCGATGAGCGCCGTGAGGAGGAGCAGCGTGAGCAGCGAATAGCGGGGGCGGAGGGACATTAGTCGTGATGATGAACGCCGAACGCGATTCAATCGAGAGCTTCCCATAATTCAACATCTTCATATCTATGCTCGTAGTAATGGTACTTCGTTAGGATTGGCACGAGTCCTCGGTTCTTGATTTGATCCATTTCCTGTTTGATGGTGGCTTGGAAATCGGCATTATCTGCAGGCGGAAGTGCCAGTGGTTCACTCCCTCCATACTCCGCAGAACTGCCAACTTCCATACCCGACAAAACGAGTATTACTTGCTTGTGGTCGGTCTTCACGCCCTTGATGTAATAGTGGACCTTCACGCTTTCGAGGCTGCCCGCAGAGTCATGACGTCTCTCGATGTGTGGCCCGTGGATGATGATGTTTCCTTGCCAATCACGGGTGTACGTGTACTCGACTTCCACTTCCGGCTTCGGCCGCTCCACCACATGATGCGGCCCATACCACAGCTTCACCCCGCCGGCGACCAGCGCCGTGAGGATGAGCAGCATGAGCAGCGAATAGCGGGGGCGGAGGGACATGGCGGACTTCGGTCATTCCCCATTAGCCCCGGGTCAATGACCCGGGGGAATACGCGTCGATGAGGAGTTCAATCCTGGATCGACCAGAGTTCATTCTAGGGAATTGTGATCGATCACTCGACGTCGTTCTTGAATCAGCGCCAACTCCCCCCGGTCATTGACCGGGGGCTAAATGCGGCGGCGGCGAATGTGCCATAAACCAATGGCCGCACTCGTCACCATCAGTGCGATCGTCGATGGTTCCGGCACAGCGGACACGCTGTAAAGTCGTAGACCGCCATTGATGGAAACGGCAAGCAGATTTCCGTCGGGCGAGATTTCCATGCGCCCCGAGCCCATCGCCGAATTGCCATTCCAGTCAAAATCATAGGGATCGATCGTGGTGATCAGGCCGAGCGTGTTGGCATCGTAAGCGCGCACGCCGAGCGGCGCTCCGCTGAAACCCCATTCCGCGGTGAAGAAAACATCTTTGGTAGGGGAGAACACCGCGGCGATGGGGCCGTGGTTCGCGTACTGGCCGATCAGTCCTTGTTGGACAAACGAGCTGCCGACTTTGTTGTAAACATACGCCCCGCCATAAGTCGGGACGAGAAACTTGTCGCCATCGCGATCGACCGCCACTTCAAAGGTAAACCAACCGGTATTGACCGTCCCTTGTTTCGTTTGCGTAGGAACATCAAAGTCGGTGATCGGACCGGCGCTCGAATTCGCCTCGGCAATGCCGATCGTGTTTCGGTCCGCGCTCGGCGTCAGCATCGTGCTCTGGCGGACGTTGCCGAGGCTCGTCGTGATATTCGTCAGCGGGTTGTAGCGGCGCAGGGGGACATTGCCAGAGCCGGCGAAGTTGCTGGTCACGAGAACTTGATTGTCCGCGCCCCAGGCGACCATAAAGGTTCCGCTCTCCAACGATTGCCGCGTGAAGCTCACCGGCGTGTCGACACCCGTCGTCGTGTTAACCAGATGGATCCGATTGTTCGTGCCCTGGGTCGAAGAATCGGCCACGGCAAGAGTCAGCCCATCGGGAGAGAGATCCATACCGCCGAGTGTCCCGCCAATCGCGAACGGCGAGAGATAGGAACCCGACTGGGGATCGTAGCGGAGAATACTGCCGCTCGTGGTGGTGATGTAGAGCAGCCCGTTGGCGCCGAACGCGTAATCGCGGCGGTCAGGGACATTCAACTGGGTAAAAGTAGTCACCGCGAGCGCGGAGCGCGCGCAGAGACACCACAGTGTTAGGACCGAGAACAAGATTTTCGAATTCATTAGCGTCGCCTTTGAAAAAATGCCGAGTGATGGCTGGCCGGTTGCTCGAGAAAGTAGTCTCGCAGAGCAGTCTTGCTGAGAAGTCTTGCTGAGAAGTCCGCCCCGAGGCAACGAATGCCGCGATGTTCAACCCACCGCGTTGCTGCCCGGATTGTCAGATTGACGGGATTGTAGAGGAGGCTTGGCCGCTTTGTCAAAAGACTAGTGCGTTTTTTTGCGCTGATTCGCGGCGGCCCGGATTAAAGATTCACCCCGCCGGCAACGAGCGCCGTGAGGATGAGCAGCATGAGCAGCGAGTAGCGGGGGCGGAGGGACATGCGAGTTATTGCGGGTCGGGGATCTTGGCTAGTTCTTGTTCGATCAACACGCGCAGTTTCGGGTCGTCGATCTGCTCTACTTGAATCTGTGAGAGTAAAATGATGTCCTTCGAAAGATAGACTCGTTTCCGATCGGAGACAAAGTATCCTCTAGGAATCCGCAGCGGAGCAAAGGCATAGCTGTTGGGTTTCGAGGAAACGGCTTCAGGGAGCGAAACAGGGTCTGTGGCTGGCAATTGCGTCTGGGGGGATGAGCACCAAAAGTGAATCATCTCGGCCGAGGATGCATTCCTGAAATCCGCCAACGGCACAGGCAATAGGTAAAGTCGGCTTCGCCCATGACGAGGCCCAAAAACCATTAAATCGACCAACCAGCGAACATGTGGGCCGGGTCTACCCTGAATCCGCAACAATTCTGGACCCGCGAACGTGTTGAGGTACTGGCCCTGGGTCTCTGCGGAGAACTCTTGTTGGAAAAGCGGATGCTCGGCATACACCCCGAGCAGCGTTTGCTCTTGGGCAGACGCGGGCCCACTGAACGTGAACGAATGCGGCCCATACCACAGCTTCATCCCGCCGGCGACGAGCGCCGTGAGGACGAGCAGCGTGAGCAGCGAGTAGCGGGGGCGGAACTTCATTCGCGCAAGCATAGCGAATTCGCCGGAATCTGGCAGCAATCGTTGCTGGATTTGTTCCGACATTGCCCCTAAAATAAGCTTTGACTTGATTCATCCGCTAATTTCGCCGGGAATGGATTCGCATGACGCTCGAAGACCTGCGATGCTTGCGCCGCGCGGAACCATTTCAGCCGTTTGTGCTGAAGTTGGCCGATGGATCAATGCTAGATGTCCCCGAACCGGAATTCATGTCCGTTTCGCCTCGGGGAACATTTGCCCTCGTGGCGACAAAACGCGGTGGTCATTGTCGTTTAGAAGAAACACACCTAGCCCAAGCTCAAGTGACTTTCCTGACTCGCGAACGATACATCGCGGGTTAATTTGAAACGCAACCTTTTTCACACAGGAACCCCGCATGTCCCTCCGCTCCTTCCTCGGCACGTTCGCCATCCTCACACTTTCCTTTACCGCACTCGCCGCGGAGCCGGACGAGAAGACGATCAAGCTCGCCGATGGCGTCTTGGTCCTCACCGCGCCGAAAGATTGGGTCCGCAAGGAACCGGCGAACAATATTGTCGAACATGAATTCGCCGCGCCCAAGGTCGAAGGGGACGCCATCGACGGGCGGATCACGATCATGGGTTCGGGCGGGACCGTGCAGCAAAACATCGACCGCTGGCAGGGACAATTCACCCAGCCCGACGGCAAAGAGACCAAGGACGCGACCAAGGTCAGCAAGAAGATGGTCAGCGGTCTCGAAGTCCATGTGGTGGACATCACCGGGACGTACCAAGACAGCCCTGGCGGCCCGTTTGCCCCTGGCAAGAAAACGGCACGCGACGGGTACCGGATGCTCGGCGCGATCATCATCGCCCCCAAGATCGGCAACTACTTTGTGAAGTTCTACGGCCCGGAGAAGACGGTGACGAAGTACGAAGCCGACTTCGGGAAGTTGGTGGATAGCTTGACTGTCGCGGCGCAGTAATAAAGCCGCCGATGGTATCGGCGGGCATTAGACGCTAGTCGTTAGGAAGACGAAGAAAACAAACCTAAAGCCGGGGACATCAGTCCCCGGCTTTTTTGCACAAGCTGAAAATTTTCAAAAACTAACACTCAAAATCTACCAGAGTGTCCCAAAGATCTTATACTGCGATGATCCTGCATCTTGTTGCACTCTTGGAGGATCACGCAGATGAACGTTTTCACGGCTGGCCAACGACGCTTATTTTCTTTCCTCGCACTGGCCATCATTGCGACGGGCACCTGGATCATTGCGGCCGATCAGTCTGCGCCGAAAGCCTTGCCCCCGGCCGCACCGCCTGGTTCCCCCGCCGGCACGACGACGATTTCGGGCAAGCAACTTCCCGCCCCCGATCCGGCGTTCGGCGGGGTCATCAAAGAGAACGCGCTCGAATCGAAACCGTGGTGGGCTCCGCGCATCGTCCCGCCCGCGGGTGCGCCCAATGTGCTGCTGATCATCACTGACGACGCGGGTTTCGGCGTGCCGAGCACCTTTGGCGGAGTGATTCCATCGCCGACGATGGACCGCGTTGCCAAGAACGGTCTGCGCTACAACAACATCCATTCGACGGCGCTTTGTTCGCCGACGCGTGCCGCGCTCATCACCGGCCGCAACCATCACAGCGCCGGCTTCGGCGTGATCGCGGAACAAGCCACGGGCTTTCCCGGCTACGATAGCGTCATCGCCAAGGACAAGGCCACGATCGGCCGCATCATGCTGGACAACGGCTACGCCACGGCTTGGTTTGGCAAGGACCACAACACGCCGACCTATGCCGCGAGCCAGGTCGGACCGTTCGATCAGTGGCCCCTTGGGATGGGCTTTGAATACTTCTACGGCTTCGTCGGCGGCGACACGAACCAATGGGAACCGAACCTGTTCCGCAACACGACGCAAATCTTTCCCTTCGCGGGCAAGCCGGGTTGGAATCTGGTCACGGGCATGGCCGACGACGCGATCGACTACTTGAACCGGATCGATCAAACCGACCCGAGCAAGCCGTTCCTGATCAAGTACGCGCCCGGCGCGACACACGCGCCGCATCACCCGACAGCGGAATGGGTCAAGAAGATCCACGACCTGCATCTGTTTGACGATGGCTACGAGAAACTCCGCGAGCGGATCTTCGAGAACCAGAAGAAACTCGGCGTGATCCCGGCGGATACGAAGCTCGAACCGTGGCCCAAGGACATTCTCAAACCGTGGGACGAGCTCACCGCGGTGGAGAAGAAACTCTTTATCAAGCAGGTCGAAGTCTTCGCCGCCTTCTCCGCGTATAGCGACCATGAAACGGGCCGCGTCATCCAGGCGATTGCCGACATGGGCAAGCTCGACAACACGCTCATCATCTACATCAACGGTGACAATGGCACCAGTGCCGAAGGGGGACCCATCGGAACACCCAACGAGGTCGCGTTCTTCAACGGCGTCTCGGTTCCCGTCGATGTGCAGATGAAATGGTACGACGTCTGGGGGACTGAAGAAACTTACAACCACATGTCGGCCGGCTGGTCGTGGGCCTTTGACACGCCATTCACCTGGTTCAAACAAAACGCGTCGAAGCTCGGCGGCATTCGCCAGAACATGGCCATCTCCTGGCCCGCGCGGATCAAAGATGTCGGCGGGCTACGCGAGCAATTCTGCCACGTGATCGACATCGTGCCGACGATCCTTGAAGCGGCCGGCATCAAGCAACCCGACATGGTCGATGGGATCAAGCAATCGCCGCTCGAGGGGACGAGCTTGGTTTACACGTTCGACAAGGAGAACGCCAAAGCCGCGTCGCGGCACAAAACGCAGTACTTCGAAATGATGGGCCAATGGGCGCTTTACCACGAAGGCTGGCTCCTCAGCACCAAAGTGAACCGCGCGCCGTGGGAAGCGTTTGGCGTGGCGAACCCCGATCCGTTGAACAACCAAGTGCTCGAGTTGTACGACCTGAACACCGATTTCAGCCAGTCCAACAACATCGCTGATAAGCATCCCGAAAAGCTCAAGACGATGAAAGCGATGTTTATCGAGGAAGCGAAAAAGTATCAGGTCTTCCCGCTCGATGCGTCGGTCGCCGCGCGGATCGCCACACCGCGCCCGAACATCACCGCCGGCCGCAGCGAGTTCGTTTACACACGCCCGATGACCGGCCTGCCGCAGGGGGACTCGCCGGCGCTGCTCAACAGCTCGTTCACCGTCACCGCCGAGATCGACGTTCCCGCTGGCGGGGCCGAGGGGATGATGCTGACCTCGGGCGGACGATTTGCCGGGTATGGGTTTTATCTGCTCAAAGGGAAACCCGTCTGGATTTGGAATCTGCTCGATTTGGAGCGCGTCAAATGGGAAGGCCCCGATGTCCTGGCGCCCGGCAAGCACACACTCGAGTACGAGTTTGTCTACGACGGACTCGGCGTGGGGACGCTCGTCTATAACAGTCTGAGCGGACTCGGCCGTTCAGCGACGGGGACACTCAAGGTCGATGGCAAAGCGGTTGCGACCAAAACCCTGCCCAAGACGATCCCGATGATTTTGCAATGGGACGAGAGCTTCGACATTGGCTCGGACACGCTGACCGGCGTGAACGACGCGGACTACAAGCCGCCGTTCACGTTCACGGGCAAGCTGAACAAGCTGACGCTCAAAGTGAACCGTCCGAAGTTGTCGCCCGCGGATATCAAGAAGCTCGAAGAAGCGATGCGGAATAACAAGTCGAGCGAGTAACGGCTGTTGTAGGTCCATAATATAGGTCCGGCTCTCCGAGCCGGACCTCTCGCAGGAGTAGTCGTTGCTAATGCGTCAGCGTTAGAGCCACGACCTACGCCGCACAAGGTCCCGGTCGGAGACCGGGACCTACAGTTCGCCGGGGACGCGCGTCCCTGGGTATATTACGCCGATTTGCGCAGCGGATGTGTTTGCGGCGGAGCGTCGGGTGTTTGCCGCCCGGCGTCGTCTTGCTCGTAGCGGTGCGTGACGACGCGTTGCGGGAATGGGATTTCAATACCCAATTCGTCGAAGCGGCGCTTGATCCGCCGCAGCAGCTCGCGCTTGACTTTCCACTGGCAG
The DNA here is from genome assembly GCA_041736895.1 of Pirellulales bacterium. Classification (GTDB taxonomy): domain Bacteria; phylum Planctomycetota; class Planctomycetia; order Pirellulales; family JALHPA01; genus JANRLT01. The sequence goes on along the minus strand of JBGSSS010000229.1, from coordinate 22,134 downwards.
AGCGGCCGAGTCTTGACCATCAGTTTGATCGTGACGGCCGAATCGCCAAGCTCGTCCACGCCCAGCATCTCGGGTTCATCAATAATCTGGGGCAGAAATTCCGGTTCGGCTCGCATCTCGTTGACCATCTCAATGAGCAGGAGCATCACACGGTCGGCATCTTCGCCATAGCCGATGCCGACCTCGAGCACCGCCCGGGACCAACCGTGGGTCATGTTCGTAACCGAGTCGATTTTTCCATTGGGGATAAAATGGACGTTGCCCTGAAGATCGCGGAGGACCGTCATGCGGAGCGAAATCTGCTCGACTTGGCCCGAGATTTCGCCGATCTTGAGGACGTCGTTGAGCTTGTATTGATTCTCGAGGAGGATCACAAATCCGTAGAAGTAATCGCGGATGAGATTTTGCGCGCCAAAGGCGACGGCCAAACCGAGCACCGCGGCTCCGCCCATCAGCGGCCCGACGGAGATGCCCACCTCTTCACAGATCATCAGCGTGCCGCTGATCAGGATAATGAGCGAGACGGCGTTGTGAAAAACGCCGACGAGCGTTTTGGCGCGATCCTCGCGTTCTTGCACGGTCCCGCGCGCGCCGCGCATGACCATGATTTGCATCACGCGCTGATTGGCGAGCGAAAGCGTTCGGCGAAAGAGGTACATGCCCAGCAGGATGATGGCGATTTTGGGCGCATGATCCAACAGCCATTGGAGCAGGTTCTGGATCGAAAAGGGATTTTTCAGTTGCGAGACCTTGTCCTCGGCGACCTGCGCTTCGGCGTGCTTGGACTTGGCTTCGTGAGTAGCGGCGAGCTCCTCGCGATGGAGTTCGGCGCGCTGGCTTTGCAACTCGGTCAGCCGATCGACACGCTCGGCGACTTCGGCGCGGGCAGAGCGGAAGAGCTTTTCAGCCTCGCGGCGTTTGCCGCGCAGTTCACCCAGCTCCTCGGCGGCAATGCCAGTGAGTTGGCGTTTTTCTAGGTCTTCGCCAAGCGCTTGCGAGGTCTGATAGGCGATGTCGGCTTTCTGGCGCGTCGCGACGAGCAGCTTGTTTTCGAGAGCCAGATCCCGGTCGAGCGCGGCGATGCGATCCGTGACCGATTGGGCGTCGCGTTCGGCAGCCAGCGCGATCTCCTTCTTCTTTTGCGCTTCGCTTTCGGCCGCGACAAGCTCCTTGCTCGGGGGCTTGGGTGGATTGGCCGTGGACGTCAGCACCCCTGCCAAGGCGTCGGCGGAGTGAACTTCGGCCGCCGGCGCTGCGGGGAATGGCGCAGCGATCACGGCCGGCGCAGCAACTGCCCCAGGTGCTGGAGTTGCCGCGGGTGCTGCAGCTCCCACGGGCGCGGGGATCGCCGTCGAGGCAACCGGTGCTGGCATTGTCCCGGGTTTGCTGGAATTGTCTTGCGGAATGGCCGCTGGCAAAAGTCCCGGCGTTCCGGTCATGGCAGCCGGGTGCGGCACCACGTTATTTGTTGGTACTGTGCTGTTTGGCGGCGCGCTGCTGATGGGCAGCGCAGGATTGCCCGATTGTTTGTCGAGGGCTTGCTGGTCCTGGTGTTGTTTGTTTTCGAGGGCCGTGATTTGCTCTTGCAGCGTTTTGCGTGTCTGGATTGCTAGGTCAAAGCGCTGGCGGGCGAGTTTGTGCTTTTTCGTCAGTTCTTCGACGCGCTGTTGCAACGTTGCGAGTTGCTCTGGAGGAAGCATGTCCGGCATGGTCAATTCGGCTGCCGCGCGTTGCAGTTCCACTTCGGCCGCTTTGTAGTCATTTTCCGCCAAGCGATATTCGCTCATCGGATCAACCATCTCATCGCGGAGCTTGACCAGCCGCTGAGCATCGCTCTGCATCGACTTTTCGAGCCGCGTGATTTGCTCGGCGGCCGAGATTTCGGTCGGGCCGTTTTTTGCCGCCGCACCTGGTGCCGCGGATTTGTTGTCTGTCTCTTGATTGTACGCAGCTTGGTCAATCGAGCGGGTTACTGCGGGAGCAGGGCTCTCTACCGGCGAAGGCATGGTCGTCAACGGTGCGATTGCCGCTGGCTCGCGCGTTGCCGGCGGTTCACCGCCCCAGATGCAGCTCGTCAGGAGCGCCGCCACGACGGACACTCGCACGACCACGAAGCGAAAGACCTGAATTGTTCTCGAACCAATCATCATCAAGTAGTTTCCTTGCCGCGATAGAAGTAGCTGTATCGCTCTAGCGGACGAACAGGCTCCGTTGCCTAGGGTCGGCGTATAACAAAAGTCGCCTTCCTGCGTCCACCCCAGTCCGCGTCGTCAATAATGTCGCAAGCACCCTTTTCGGCCCGTTTTCGCCGCTTCCTTGGCTCTTGTTCCTGCCAGGGAGGCGGATAAAAGAAGGAGAGAATTCGGCAGTTCGGTGTGAAAAAATTGCGGTCAATCCCAACGATCCTGGAACGACGAATTGGCGAGAGCCGAATCAGACTCCCCCATTGCTGGCAACTCCGGTAAATTAGGAGAAATATCCAGAACGCTGCTGCATTGCAGAGCTAGCGTCACGGAGCAAGTTGCGAAGGCTTGCAGCGATACAAACGACACACGAACCAGAGGGAACTTACGCAGATGGAACCGATGTTTGCCGGAAAAAAAGGGCTCGTCCTCGGGATCGCCAACGACTTTTCGATCGCCTGGCACATTGCCAAGAATCTGTTGGAGCAAGGGGCGACGATTGGGTTTTCGCACCTGCCCGACAAGCCGGACGATGAGCGCAAGAAGAACCGCCACCGCGTGGCGAAGTGCGTCGAAGGTCACGCCGGCACCAAGTTCCTCATGCCGTTGGACGTGAGCAAGGACGAAGACATCGCGGCCATCGCCGCGCGGGCCAAGGACGAACTTGGCACGCTCGATTTTGTGCTGCACTCGATCGCGTTCGCGTCGCTGGACGACCTCCGCGGCGAGACCATCGCCACGAGCCGCGCTGGCTTCAAGCTGGCGATGGATATTAGCGTCTACAGTTTGCTGGCCGTATCTAATGCCGTGCGGCCGTTGATGTCCAGCAACTCGTCGATCCTAACACTGACATACTTCGGCGGCGAACGGATCCTGCCGGGGTACAACGTGATGGGCATCTGCAAGGCAGCCCTCGACATGTCGATGAAGTACCTGGCGTATGACCTTGGCCCCGCCGGCGTGCGTGTCAACGCCCTCAGCAGCGGCCCGCTCAAGACGCTGGCCTCGTCGGCCGTCGGAGCCAAGGGAATGGAAGCTTTGTACGCCGAGATCGCGCCGCTGGGCCGCAACGTGACGCACGACGAAGTCGGCCGCGTCGGGGCGTGGCTGCTGTCGGACATGAGCAACGGCATCACCGGCGAAGTCCTCCACGTCGACGGCGGCTACAACGCGATGGGCAGTCCTGGGCGGATGCTTGATAAGTTGAAGGCAACTGGAGCGTAAGATGTAGCACTAAGCCATGTTTCGTGCGAGACGAGAGAGGACGCTCGAAGCACGGCTTCGAGCTACGTCTCCGCGTCCATTCTCCATTGTCAATTGTCCATTATCCATTGCTCTGATGTTTGACTACGCCGCGAAGTTTCCAGCCGGCCTGACCTACCAAGAGTTCCTGGCGCATCACGGGTCCGACGAACAGCGCAAGCGCTGGAACGATTGGTATCCGCAGGTGAAACTCACCGACGCGCAGAAAACCTTGCTCGGCAGTTTCAAGCGCAAGATGCCGGTCGTCGTACTCGCCGGCGCGTGGTGCGGGGACTGCGTGCAGCAGTGCCCGATCTTCGAACACTTCGCGGCCGCGTCGCCAATGCTCGAGTTCCGCTACTTCGACCGCGATGCGACGCCGGACCTCGCGGCGGAACTAAAAATCTGCGGCGGGGGGCGCGTGCCGGTCGTCGTTTTCCTCAGCGAAGACTACCAGCAGCTCGGCCTGCTCGGCGATCGGACGCTGAGCAAGTATCGTCAATTGGCGCAGCAACAATTGGGCGCACAGTGTCCCACGGGTCTTGGGCCTGCGAATCAAGAGTTGCTCACCGCGGTGACACAAGAATGGCTCAATGAGTTTGAGCGGTGCCAGTTGATTCTGCGGCTCTCGCCGCGTCTGCGGCAGTTGCACGGGGATTAGAGTAGCCGACTCGCCGCGGCGAGTCGGAATTGCAACTTGCAGAGCAAGTTGCCTACTCTTTGCCGCCCTCGCTAACGCTACGCACCTACAAAATACGCGGGACTCCCTGGCTTACGCCTCGGGCTTCTAATTTACTCCACGAGCATTGCTTCTTCGCGGGCGGCAGCGCGGGCGGCGTTGTATTGGTTCGCCGTGCGGTCGATTTGGGCAAGCGATGTGACCATCGCCGCGTCGGTTTCGTTGATCGATTCGCAGATCCGGCGGAACTCCTCTTCGCATTCGATAAACGCTTCGACGAGTGCCGGATCAAAGTGCTTGCCGTTCCCTTCGAGGATGATCGAGCGGGCGACTTCGTGCGAGTACGCCGCCTTGTAAACTCGTTTCGTCGTGAGCGCGTCGTAGACATCGGCCAGCGCGACAATCCGCCCGCAGAGCGGAATCGCGTCCCCCTTCAAGCCCCGCGGATAGCCCGTGCCGTCGAAGCGTTCGTGGTGCGTGAGGGCGATGTCGCGGGCCATGCGGAGGAACTTGGCTTGCGGGAATTGGCCGAGCGCGGCGTCGAGTGTTTCGGCACCGAGCGATGCATGGCTCTTCATGATCTCGAACTCAACCGTGCTCAAGAGTCCCGGCTTCAGCAAGACGCTATCGGGGATGCCGACCTTGCCGATGTCATGCAGCGGACTGGTCGCGTAGAGCAGGCGAATGAACTCGGCATCGATCTCGCGGGAATAGTGCGGATTCATCGCCAAGCGTTCGGCCAGCACGCGGCAGTACAGCCGCACGCGTTCCAGGTGCGTGCCCGTCTCGGGGTCGCGCGATTCAGCGAGCCGCGCAAGAGCGAAGATCGCGACGTCGCGCGTTTCGAGCGACAAGACGCGCTCCCCCGCGCGCACGCGCAGCGTCAGCTCCGCCGGATCGAATGGCTTGCGGACAAAATCGTCCGGGCCGGCGGCCAGACCATCGACCGTTTCTTGCGGCGTATCGCGGCTCGTGAGCAAGATGACGTAAACGTACCCAGGCAGATTCCCTTCGCGCGTCGCGCGGATCAATTCGAGACCGCTCATCCCCGGCAAGTCCCAATCGGTGATCAGGAACCGGCACTCGCCTGATTCAAGCAAGTGCATCGCTTCGTAGCCGTTCGAGGCGGTGAGGACTTCGTAACCCTGCGCGCGGAGGACGTGCTCGAGCATCTCGCGCAGGATCTCGTCGTCGTCGGCGATCAGGATTTTCAGGTTGGGCGTGGTTGACATAGCTTGAGGCGATTCAAGTTTTAGCGCGTGGTCACGGCTTGATGTTCGGGTGCCACTGGCTCTGCCAGTGCTTGTGTGGGAGCGTGCTGTGCCTCCGCAGACACTGGCAAAGCCAGTGGCACCCGCTGGTCTTCGTTGGACAACTGCCCCGCGGGCCAACGTGACAAGGGTTGCGATTCTTCCGAAGTTTGCGAAGCGAGCGGCTCTGCGCCGCCGGCGCGGGCGATGAACTCTAGCACTTGCTGAAATTCGCCCTGCACCGCTTCGAGCAATTGATCGGCGCGGGTCGCGGATTGTTTGCGGCAGACGGTTTCCAGATTTCCCAAGGCATCGCGCAGATTATCGGCCGCGAGATTCGCCGCCATCCCGCGCAGTTGACTGATCCGCCGCGTCGCGGCGGTCCATGCCCGCCGGCGCAGTTCCGTCGCCAGCGAGTCGATCTCCGCGCGGCAGCGCGAGGGAAATTTGTGCAACATCCGCCAAGCAAAATCGTCGTCGCCCAAACAGCGCCGCAAGAGCGTGTCGTAAATGATCGCTTGATCCGAACGGCGGCGCTGCGGATCCTCGGGCTGCGGATTCACTCGGCCTTGCGGATCGCGAATCGTCGCGGCCGGTTCGAGCGCGGCGGGCATGGTGCCCAGGGGCAGTGTTGTCAAAGATTGCGGCGGATCGACGCTGGCGAGGAGCATCTCGATGCGCTCGACCGCAGCCGTCATGTCGGACTCTGCCGTTTTGCCGATCAACCGCACGGCGACCGGATTGAACGGCAAGAGTTCGGACGCGATTTGCGACAGAGCCAGTTCAGGGTGGGCTGCGTTGCGCGGGGAACCTGCGGGATTCTCTTGCAGCCATTGCAGGACCAGTTCGTCATCGGCAGCGCGTTGTTTCAATCCTGCGTCCGCGTCATGGTTTGGCATCGCCGCTTGAAGAGCCGGGCGGGGGGAATTCTGCAGCGCGGGCGTTTGCTGAAGCGAGACTGCGCGTGGCTCCCGCCGCACGAGCTGCTGCACGAACCAACAACCGAGCGCGCCGACGAAAACGCCGCACACGCCTGCGAACAGTTGGTCGAATTGGCCCAGAAATTCGAACATCGCCTAAACTTGTCAAATGGGGAAACAAACAATCACGCTGTGGTCCAAGCTTCCCTCAGGCGACGCGAACCCGCGCTCCCACGAAAGCTGGACCACTGCAACCTTAGCTCACTTCCGGGAGAAATCTGGCGCGGGGCTGCAAACATGTTCAGGAATTTATCCGCAGAATCGGCAGAACCGATCCCTACGATCGATCCCCGTCTGTAGCTGCAGACCCGCTAGCTGTATCCCGTGAATTAATGTATCGCGATAGAATAAACCAGTATTCCCGTGACCACCCAGGCTCTCGTGGACTTTTGCGGTGGTCGATTCAAAAAATGAAGGTCGTTGAGAAGATTTCCTGTGCTCAAAGAGCGAATTCTGGTTTAAAAATCTGTGCCAATATTGAAGCCAATTGCTGCGAAAAGCCGTTATCAGACGATATGATACAGATTGCCAGGCAAGGCCCGGGGGCCAAACATTTTTGGGGAACACCGTGAATCAACCAATGCTGTATACACCTGCGCGGATTTCTCCGCGCGCTTTTACGCTCGTCGAATTGCTCGTCGTCATCGCCATCATCGGGATTCTCGTCTCGCTGACGATGCCCGCCATTCAATCGGCGCGCGAGTCAGGCCGCCGCGCGAGCTGCATGAACAATATTCGCCAGTTGCAAACGGCGATGGTTTCCCATGAAAACGCGCAGAAAGTTTATCCCGCCGGCCGCGATGGTTGTGACGGGATTACGGTCGATGCCTGCAAAGGGGTGCCCGATTGGAAACGGAATGGAATCAGCGGGTTTGTGAAGTTGCTGCCCTACATGGAAGAAGCGACGCTGTACAAGAACTTGGATTTGAAGAACAAGTTTTGGGCCTCGGTGTCGCCGCCGTCAAATGCCGCCGGCTGGTATCCGCCGAACTTGGCCTGCATCCGCACTCAACTGCCCCTCATGCGCTGCCCGACGGATCAATCGGAACGTATCTGGAATCCCGCGGGTGAATACGCCAACGATCTCCAAGCAGCGACCGGCAGCTATGCGCAAGTCGCCGGCACGAACGGCCCGCCAAACATTGACGGTCTGGCGAACAAACTAAAAAACACGGGCGTGTTCAATTACGTTTATGAACAGCGCTCCGCGAAGATCCATGATGGACTGTCGAAGACGGCGTTTCTCGGCGAGGTCTTCGGGGCGGATACGCGGGATTCGGCGAATCGCTGGAGTGTTGCCATGCGCCACGATGATACGCTGCGTTCGACGCTCAACGCGCTCAACACGCCGCCGGGCACCGGGATCACGACCAATCTTTACAACTACAAAACCAACGGTGCCTTCGGCAGCAGCCACACCGGCGGAGCGGTCTTTGCCTTTGGCGACACGCGCACCGTCTTTATCGAAGACGAAGTCGACGCCAAAATCTACAGGGCCATCGCGACCAAAGCGGGCGGCGAAGAGTTCACCTATAGCGACTAACCGCCTCAAGAGGGCGATGAAATTCATCGCCAAGTTCATTTGGCTGAAGCTGTCTGCAACCAATCGGCAACTATTTCCATGAAGTCACTCTGCGGCCTCGTTTGCCTGCTTACCCTCGCCATCGCCGGCTGCAACAAAGGCCCCGAACGCGTCCCCGTCTCGGGCCAGGTTCTGATCGATGGCAAACCGCTGACCGTCGGGCATATCGAGCTGCATCCGACGGGCGCGCGGCGCTCGCAAGGGAAGATCGATGACAAAGGGCGATTCACGCTGTACGCCAAAGAGCCAAATGAACCGGGTGTCACCATCGGTGAACATGATGTCGTGATCCATGCCATCGAAGTGATCAACGCCGGATCTCAGCGCCGCCATGTCCCGCCACTTTATGAAAATGCTGAGGAGTCAAAGCTGAAGGCCAAGATCGACGGCCCCACGGACAACTTGGTGATCAACTTGACCTGGGAAGGAAGCGGCAAGAAGGGGCCGTATCTCGAGAAGATGGCGAAAGAGTGAGAGGAAAGAAATTCGAGGGCTACACGCTCGTTGCCGAAGCCAGAGTAGCCGACTTGCTCTGCAAGTCGGAATTGCAACTTGCAGAGCAAGTTGCCTACTCTCAGTGCTCTTCATTCCACTGAAACTTCGGCAGCATGCCGTGTTCATCGAGCGGCAAATCGCGCGGTTCGGTCAGGATCTCGAAGCCTGGCTTGTCTTGCGCTTCGTCCCAGTACGCTTCGCTGCATTCGAGCTCGCTCAGTTGCAGCGTGTTCTTGATCCACAGCAGCTTTGCATCCTCTGGTTCGGTCAAGCCAATCGTCGGTAGGCAGATGTCTAAAAGCTCGCGGTCCGTTTCCCAGTGCAGCGGGTCCATCACGCACGACATGTGGCCGCTTGTCAGCGCGTTGATCCAAGTGATCTTTTTATTCATCTCGCGGATGACGCTGCTTAGGCAGAACTCGGCGATGCCCAGGCCGCTGGCGTTGCCGTGCGTTTCTTCGGTGAGCGAGCGAACGATGATCCGACGCACGTCGGGCTTCTCGCCAGCCACGGCCGCGTGGTCGTTATGCTTGCGGCCGATGATGTTGGTGTCCATGCCGGTGCCGCTGATGTTCTTGCCGATTTCATCGACGATCAGGACGTCCACCTTTTCAAACGGCAACTTCGGCAGATTCGCGATCGCCAGCTGGAGGTGCTCAACCTCGCGCGCTTCGAACTCCGCCGACGCGACACCGCGGATGTAGGCCGTCTCGTCGTAACCGTTTTCGATGATCGCAATGCCGGCGGCGATGCGGCATTTCTTGAGCACCTCGCCCGCGACGCTGCGAACGATCTGCGAGAAGTTGTAATCATGAATCGCGCGATGATAGATCAGCGCGCCGTTGTGCTTGCCGCAGCCGATGAGCAGCATCTTCATCAGGCCGCTCTGGATGTCGCCCGTCATTTCCGTGTGCGGCTTCACGCGCCCGCAGACGATCGTGTGGTCGCAGTTGTACGCGTGCTTGTCGAAGTGAACCGGAAAGCCCTCGGGTGCCTGGCTGACGATGACCGTTTCCATGCTCGCGCGGAATTCACAGCCCATCGTCTCGGGCGTGACATTGTACGTCTCGAGGACGCCGATTTGACCTTCGGCCGTTCCGCCGCCGTGGCTGCCCATGGCGGGAAAGATGATCGGCACCGCGCCGATCGACTTCACGTAATCGACAATCGCGCGGAGGATGACGCGAATGTTGTTGATCCCGCGGCTGCCGGCGGTGATCGCCACGGTCTGCCCGGGCTTGATCGTGTTTTGCAGTTGGAGTTTCGTCAGCTCCGTCTGCACCGTGCCGGGAATGTCCTTGATAATCGGACGGTCAAAGGTCTGACGAGCGCGGAAGACGCGAGGGTAACGAATGGCGACAGCGGACATGGAAGCAATTGATAATGGACAATTGACAATTGATAATGACGGAGCGTGAGCGCGTCATACTCATTTTACTCAAGAACGTGCAGCGCATAAAGTCGCCGCTGCTAAAGCAGAAACGCCCGTTTAGCGGCGACTCGAAGAGGAGCGTTCTTTCGTGTATCCCCGCGTCGCTCGAATCACTTCTCCGACTTATACAACTTCCGTCCCAGATTCGGAAAATATTGCGTCCAGCGGCTGGTCGAGTTCGAGTCTTCGCGCATGAGCATCTGAAAGTTGTGCAGCTTCGCATCGAGGTCGTCCAACTGCGCGAGGGCGACCGCTTCGAGTGTCATCGGCAGCTTCGGCGAGCCGAATTCGTATTGCCCGTGATGGCTGATGATCAGGTGCTTGAGCCGCAACACCGTGTCGGCCGGAATCGGTTCGCCGAAGAGTTCTTCGGCCTGGCGGACCTTGGTGTCGAGCATCGTGATCGCTTGGACGACGTGGCCGAGGAGTTGGCCTTCGTCGGTGTAAGCAAAGCCGAGGTCGTAGGAGAGCTCTTCGGTCTTGCCCATGTCGTGAATGAAGCAACCCATCAGCAACTGGTCCAAGTTCAGCGCCGGATAGCGATCCGCGATACGGCCGCTGACTTCCATCAGGTTGACGACGTGCTCCAGCAGTCCGCCAGGGTACGCATGGTGATTCTTCACGCCGGCGGGACACTTCGAGAACCGCGCCATGAACGATTCGTCGGTCAAGAAGCACTCGGCCAGCGCGCGGAGCATGGGGTCTTCGAGACTGCGCAGGATTTCCGCCAGCCGGCCCGCGAGCCGGTCGATGTCGCCTGGGCTGAGCGTGGCGAAGTCGTTCCAGTCAATGTCGGCCGGATCGGCTTTGCGGATGTCGTTGACGATGATCTGCATCGAGCCTTGGTAAAGCTGCGCGGCACCACGGATGCGGACGAAGTCGCCGTCGTCGAACCGCGCGGCGTCCCCTTCGGTCGCGTTCCAGAGCCGGCCGCAGAGCGAACCCGAGCGATCGGCCAAGTCGACCTGCAAGTACAACTGCCCATTGCGGTTGGGGCGAAGTTGTTTGTTGCTCGAGAGGAAGACCTGGTCGAGGTTGTCCTTGTCTTTGAGCGTATTGATGAGTTGGCGAGGCATTTTGGTAATTGATAATGGATAATTGACAATGGACAATTGAAGCAACACAAGCCTAAGCCCAGGGGCTCCGCCCCCTGGCGCAACGACACCGACTCATGGGGAACCCGCGATTGTCGAACTTTTGGTCCGAGTTCACAAGTGGGGGCAAATATCGAGAGTGATCCCGTTTATCAAAAAACCGGGTGACTCACGTCACCCGCTCGCTACGAAGCACGCGAGCCGCGCGTCAATTTGCTAAACTAGGGGCTGATCCATCGTTATTTTTTTGCGGCGATCAGCCGTAATTCAGACTACATGAGCGAGCGGAAGAAAAAATTTCGGACCGAGTTTCGCAAGAATCGCACCGGGAAGAAGCGCGACAACGATCTCACGCGCCGGTTCAGCGACTCGGCCACGGCGCGCGACGCGCATCACGAACACGACGCCCTCGCGCGCGACGAACGGATCAGCGGCAAGGGCGAGATCTCGCGCAAGCGCACGATCATCGGCCAGACGCAGGACGACGCAAGCGACTTGGCCGCGATGCCGGGCGTTGGCAACAACACGACGCTCCGCGGCCGCGTGCTGTGCGTCTACGGACTCACCAGCGATGTCGAAGGCCCCGATGGCGCGATCATCTCGTGCGCGACGCGGCGGTTGCTCAAGACGCTCGCCACCGAACAGCGTCACGTCGTCGCCGCCGGCGATTGGGTTCGCTATCGGCCCTCGGGAGACAGTGTTTCTGGAAACGCCCCACGTGAAGGAATCATCGAACAGGTCGAACCGCGCCGCGGGATCTTGGCCCGCAATAGCCGCGGGCGGCAGCACATCATGGTCGCGAACGTCGACCAGTTGCTCGTGCTTGGCAGCGCGGCGGAACCATACCTGAAGCCGAACCTGATCGATCGGTTTCTCGTCTCGGCGGAGCAAGTGGGCTTAAGGCCGATCATCGGCATCAACAAGATCGACCTCACCGACCCGGCCGAGCTGCAGCCGCTGGTCGGCGTCTACGCGCGGATGGGTTATCCGGTGATTCTATTGAGCGCGACCGAGCAGCGCGGCGTCGCGCAGGTCCGGCAACTGATGGCCAATCGCTCGACGGTCATCGTCGGGCAAAGCGGCGTCGGCAAGTCGTCGCTCCTCAACGCGCTGGAGCCGGACTGGCAACTCCGCACGAGCGCCGTCAGCACCGACAACCAAAAAGGCCGCCACACCACGACGACCGCGAAGCTGATGAAGCTCAGCTTCGGCGGGTACGTCGTCGACACGCCCGGCATTCGCCAGTTCCAACTCTGGGACATCATCGCCGAGGAAGTGGCGCAGCGGTTCCGCGATCTGCGTCCCTTCGCCAACCAGTGCCATTTTCCGAACTGCACACACACACACGAGTCGGGCTGCGCGATCAAAGACGGCGTCGCCGACGGGTATCTCGACGCGCGGCGTTATGAAAGTTACTGCGCGATGCGCGAGGATGATGATGAGGCAGACGAGGAGTGGGAATAAAATTTTGCCACTGATTGTCACAGAGAAGACTGATTGTCACTGATCTGATTCTTCTTTATTCTAGAAATTTTCATTTGCCGCATCGCTTGCAATTTCCGATCAGTGAAAATCTGTTAAAAAATCAGTTCAATCCGTGGCAAAAGATTTTTGACTCGATAAGCATGACTGAAGATTCAACAACCCTCGACATCCTCTCCGACGACGAACCAGCGATGCCCCCTGAAGAAGGCGCCGCCGAACCGTTGCCCGCACTCGCGGGTGAGCGCGTCGCGCTCGTCGGCAAGCTCGCGGGCATGTCCAAACGCGAGGTCGCCGCGCTCGTGAAGCAACACGGCGGCTCCGTCGCCGACGCGCCCGATGCGGCGACGACGTGGATCGTCATCGGCGAGTCGGAATCGCCGCTGCCGGGTTCAAATCTCTCGGCCGCGCTCGAATCGGTCCTCGATGCGACGGTGCGGCAAGCGATCGACGAGGGGCATGTCCGCCTGACCGGCGAGACGGCACTGTGGGAACGGCTGGGGTTGGTCGAAGAGCGGCAAGATTTGCAGCGCCTGCACACGCCAGCGATGCTCGCCGAACTCCTCAAGGTGCCGGTCGCGATGATTCGCCGCTGGCATCGCCGCGGGCTGATCCGCCCGGTGCGCGAAGTGCGCCGGTTGCCGTACTTTGACTTCGCCGAGGTCGCCACGGCGCGGCGGCTTGCGGAACTCGTCGCGGAGGGACTTTCGCCGAACGACCTAGAAAAACACTTGGCCGCGTGGTCCAAGTACCTGCCCACGATCGAGCGGCCGCTGCAACAACTGTCACTGATCGCCGGCGGCAAGAAACTGCTCGCGCGCGGCGAAGAAGGCCTCGTCGGTCCCGGCGGGCAAACATATTTCGAGTTTCTTGATCCGAATGCTGCAACTGCCAAACCCGTGCAGCGCGAGGCGGGTGACGAAAGCGAAGAACAGGAAGAGACCGGCATCGTCTCGCATAGTATTATTTCACTCGGTGCCGTGCGCGAAAAGCGCCCGCATGCGTACGACGCGATCAATGACGACACGCCGCCCGAGGTGCTGTTGGACATGGCGGCCGAGATGGAAGATCTCGGCGAGCTGCGCGCCGCGACCGATTTGTATCGGCTCGTCCTCGCCAAGCAAGGGCCCTCGCCCGAGGTTTGCTTCGTCCTCGCGGACGTCCTCTATCACCAGGGCGATGTTACTGCCGCGCGCGAACGCTACGCGATGGCGATCGAATTGAACGAAGAGTACGTCGAAGCCCGGGCGAACCTCGGCTGCGTCCTCGCGGAACTCGGCGACCGCGATCTGGCGATCGCCGCGTTCGAAGGCGCGCTGCGGTATCACGCCGATTACGCGGACGTGCATTATCATCTGGCCCGCGCGCTGATGGATTCGGATCGCGCGAACGAGGCGCGTGAGCATTGGTCGCGGTTCGTGCTACTGGCGCCGGAGAGTCCGTGGGCGCTGGAAGCGCGGCGGCAGTTGGAGGGGGAACTTCATCCTACCCTTTAGCGGCAAACCTCAAAAAAAAATCCTGTCTGGCTCCCTCCCCCTTGCGGGGAGGGTTGGGGAGGGGGTACCGGGGCTTGCGGAACATTTTTTTCGATAAATATGTTTATTAAGGATCAAGAATCTTCTTTGAATCAGCATCAACACAAGCCCCCCACCCTATCCCTCCCCCGCGGCGGGGGGAGGGGACCAAACCAGATTAATTGGATCGTTACGCCGCACGACGTTGCGGAATCTCCGGCGTCTGGCGTTTCTCTTCCGCCGCTTTCGCCGCACGCCAAACATCGCTCACCACGGACCACAAACTCGGCGCACTGCTCAAGCGATAAATCGAATCGGCCGGCAATTCGGCAAGCAGCTTCCGATGCGCCCGCGCCAGATTGTGATACGGCAGCGACGGGAACAGGTGATGCAGCGCATGAAACCGGAGTCCGACCGGGGCCCAGATTTCGGTCAGCAGCGGCCAGCGGTCGTAATTGACGCTGTCGAGCAATTGCTCGGCGAAGGTCAGCTCGCCGCCATCGCTCAAAAACCGATGCGCCCCGAGCGTGCGCACCATGTTGAACATCAGCACCACGACGCCGGTCGCGTACATCTGCACAAAAACACTCAGCGGCAGCACGCCGTTCAACACCGGCCGGGCGTACGAACTGGGATCGACGTCCGAATAGAACCCGCGTATCAAAAGAATCACCGCCGCCCAAGTCCATAGACAACAGACTCCTTCTTGCAATCGCCAGACCCAGAGCGTTTGCTTCGTCGGATAGGGGCGGACATACTTCGGGTCCATCACCATCGACGACGCATGCTCGTAGACCCAGCGGCGCACAGCGGGCGAAACCCACGCGAGCGGCGTCAACAACATGAACCGCGCGTAGGCCAAGACCGGAATGACAAACGGCTGCAGCAAGTACAGCACAATCGCGCGGCGTGACTGGCTGCCGAGAGGAATGTATTCGCCGTCGAGATCGGTCCCGTAGTGATTGCGGCGATGATGATCGAGATGCGTGTAATAAATAAACGATGGAACCAACATCGGAATACCGCAGAGCAAGTTCCACACAATCCGAAACGCGCGCATCGAGCCGTTCCGCAGATGGACCAACTCATGAATAAAGTTCACCGCGCGATAGATGCCGTAAACGGAGCCGGCGAAGAATAGCGCTTGCTGCCAGGAGAACAATTCCTGCTGCCGAACCTGCGCATAACAGATCATCCCGCCAATGATCGAGAGCAGAAAATCGGTCCAATAAATCCACGCCCGGGGCGCGAACTGGTCCTGCACGATCGTGCGCGCCTGGGAAAGGGAAAAGCCGCGCGCTTGCGCCGCCTTGGCGCGTGCTTGGATTAAAGCCATGGTCGTGATTTGACTAGTGATTTCCGGAGCCGGGGATGTTTATCCCCGGCTGATCGAAGCATCAATCTTGGCTTTCACGTCCCCCGCTCAGGAAGTCGTGCTAGATTCCAACCGCGGCGGTTGGAAAGAGAAACGAATTGCAACGATTACTCCGTATATCGACCAGCCGTCCTAGGCATCAAAACGTCGTAATCGCTTTTTTTTCGTCCCTTTTTTGCTAGCTTTTCGGGAACCACTTCCCATTTGGCGCAATTTCCCTATTTTTAAGGTCTGCAAGATACGAATCAACTTGAATACTTCGCGATTTTCCCTGTCTCACGCCATGTATTACTAACGATTATCCAAGCTTGGCGTTAAAATTGCGTTCTGCGCGAATTATTGTTGGACCCCATCCTCGATCTGCAACTTCCTTTGCCAAGCCCCGCCATGTCGACTGATCCTTCCCCTTCTCGACGCTCGGTGGTGATCACCGGCTTGGGAGTGGTCAGTCCGCTTGGACTCGGGATCGAGCCGTTTTGGAATGGCTTGCTCGAAGGCCGCAGCGGCGTCCGTCGTCTCCAACATTACGACCCGACGGGTCTCCCGATGGAATACGGCGGCGAGGTTCCGGACTTCGACCCCAAGCAGTACGTTAAGCCGCGGAAAAGTCTCAAGGTCATGTCCCGCGAGATTCAGTTCGCGTTCACCGCGGCCGAGATGGCCCTGCAGCACGCCGGGTTGCAAGTCGGCCAATTCCCGCCCGAGCGGCTCGGCGTGGTCTTTGGCGCCGACATGATCTACGGCGAACTGACCGAGGTTCAAGAAGCGGTCCTTGCCAGCTACGATGCCGAAGCCCGCGAGTACAACCTGCGCGGCTGGGCCGAAAACGGCATGTCTAAGATCTTTCCGCTGTGGATGCTCAAGTATCTGCCGAACATGCCCGCCTGTCATGTGGCGATTGCCAACGACGCGCGGGCCACATGCAACTCGATCATCCTCGGCGAGGTCGGCGCTCTCGTGGCTCTGAGCGAAGGGATGCGGAGCATCGAGCGCGGCGACGCCGACATTATGATCGTCGGCGGCGTGGGTCATCAGATCAATGTGTCGAGCATGACGTTTCGCGCGAATCAGGAATTGGCGCGGACTGATGATCCGCCGAATGCCTGCCGCCCGTTCGATGCGCAGCGCATCGGCTCGGTATTTGGCGAAGGCTGCGGTGCGATCGTTCTCGAATCGGCCGAACACGCTAAGAAGCGCGGGGCCAAGGCACTGGCGCGCGTTGCCAGCTACGCCATTCGCCACGAGCCGAAAAAGCAAGCCGATCCGCTCACCGGCAGCGCGATCTGCGCCGTGCTCGAGAGTTGCTTGAAACAAAGCGGCATCGAACCGAAACAGCTCGCCCACATGCATGCGCACGGCATCGGCCAAATCGCGGCCGACGCGCTCGAAGCGCGGTGCATCGCCGCGACCGTGGGTCAGACGCCGGTTCTGGCGATCAAAGGCGCGACGGGCAACAGTTCGGCCGGCAGCGGCGCGCTCGAACTCGCGGCGAGTGTCCTCGCGCTGCAGCACAACTTGACCCCGCCGAGCCGCAATTGCCACCGCGTCGCGGCCGATTGCCCCATCGACGTCGTCCGCCACGAACCACGCCCGTCGCAGGGCCGCTATGCCCTGAAGCTCAACTACTCGAACGCCGGCCAAGCCGTGGCTGTTTTGATCGAACGCGGCGAGTAGCGCGTTTTGTAGCGTGGGCTTCAGCCCACGCGTCAAAAGTGGCGTGGGTTTTAACCCACGCGAGCAGGAATGTCTGAAAGCATAACTACGGCTAACTCGGAGAAGAAAATACCTATAAAAAAAGGACACCGATAAATTCGAATTATCTGTGTCCCATCTGTGTTCATCTGTGGCTAGTCTTCTTACCTTCTCCGTGCCCTTCTAGGCTCCGTGGTCGGTATTCTTGTAACGTGTGGGCTGAAGCCCACACTACTGAGGCCCGCGGGGCAAGCGCCGCGGGAACGGCGGGTCTTCGTGCGGCGGGAGTTCATCGTGGAACTCGCTGTGCCAGTCGTCGCGATCGTCTTCGCTCGCGTAGTAACGCAGCCAGACATCGCTGTCGTTGCCGGCGTCCGAGCAATCCCAATGCAGGTAGCTCTCGCCGTTGTCGATCTTCTTTTCATACGATGGCAAGATGTCGCGGCGAATCAAAGAGTACAACGCGCGGTCGTTCAAGTGATCGGTGAAGTCGAGCACGATTCGCTTGTCGAAGAGCTTCTGCACCGTCTCCCAGAGCAGCTCATGCAAGGAAAAATCGTCCAGCCCGTCGGCTGGCGGCAATTCCAACGGCGGCGTGAACCACTCGGCGATCGGGACGATCGGCGCGCGTTCCCAAGCGAGCATCGAGGCGAGAAATTCGTTCTCGACCGGCGTGGGTACGCGTTCGCGGTTGATCCACGAAATCGACTCGTCGAAGTACGGCTCGAGTTGATTGCGCAGTTCGGCGTTACGGAGCAATTGCTCGACGTCACGGTTCGTTTCGGGATTGGTGGATGGTGGCATGTCGGCCATGGGGGTGTCTCGGTTCGCTATCCAGAAGTCACTGTGCAATAGTGGCCCGGTCACAATGGTGCCAGCCCTGGCGAATTGCATCACGCGTGGAGCGCTCCGCCGGGGATCGATTTCCCGTCCCCGCGGTGCCAGTTTCCAATCTAAACAGTGCGCGGGGGACCGCAAGATTTCGGGAGCGTTTGCCGAAGGAATTTCGGCGTTTTGACCGGGCTAGCGTCGTTACGACCCGCACAGTCTCTCGAAATTGCCGAGTTTTTGGGATATTTTCGCCGTTTTCGCTCAAGAGTGGCGAGAAAAGTAGTGTGGGCTTCAGCCCACACGTCCCGCCGAACGGCAATTACTCACCACGGAGTTAACGAGGAAATTCCGAGCGGCACCGAGAAGACAAAGGCAGCGAAGCAGAAATACAATATGGCCCACAGATGAGCACGAGAAATGCAAGAACTGCAGGAAAGTTTTTGCCGCAAAGAAAACAAAGATAACAAAAAAAGACCCGATCGCTTGCTCGCTTGCAACCCTCTCCCCTCTTTGCTTTTTTTGCTTTCTTTGCGGCGAAAAAACTGCCTTCTGTTTTTCTTTGCCGACTTCTATTCAAAGCATTCAAGGTCCCAAATCAAACGGGCCTCGCTTACGCTACGGGTTAAAATATCAGCGACTGCTTAGACGTGTGGGCTGAAGCCCACACTACTTTTGAAACTCACACCGGAATACCGGATCGCGGTTCAAGCGGGTGCGGCGTTCGAAGTGGGTGCGGAAGTCGAGGTCGTGCTCCGCCATTGGTTCCGGCACCGGGGTCGGTCCAACGAGCGGCGTGACGCGCTGAATCAACTCGATCGTCGTTTCGTAATACTCTTGCACATCGGTCCAGAAGTGCAGCTTGCCGCCGGGTTGTAGCACGCGCACCGCATCGGCCAGCATCGACTCGTTGAGTACGCGGCGCTTCTTGTGGCGAGCCTTCCACCACGGATCGGGAAAGTAGACATGCACCGCCGCCGCGCACGCGGTGGGGATAAATTCGCGCAGCAAGCGCAGCCCATCGCCGTGAATGACCGCGGCGTTGCTGAGCTGCTGCGCGGCAAGCCGCGCGCCGATATGCAGCGCGTACTTCGTCGCCATTTCGTTGCCGAGAAACAACCGCTCGGGCGAGCGTCGCGCGGCGCCTTGCAAAAACAGCCCCTTGCCGCTGCCGATTTCGATCTCCAACGGCGCGTCAGAACCAAGCTTCGAATCGGCAAACAACGCGCGCGGATCAAGCGGCGCGGAGAGTTCGGTTAGCTCGTAAAAGTGACGGCCAAGATCAACAGCTTGCTTCAGTTTTCGGACGGCGCGGCGAGGCATGAGTTAATGGATAATTGACAATGGATAATGGACAATTGACGGAAAACTTTGCAAAGCCCAGGAGTTTATCTCCTGGGAGCATTTCAACGCGTGCTAAGTGACGAGTACTATTACTTTTCCGTTTTCAGTTCTGCCGCTTCGAAGAACATCACGTGCTGCCACGGCAGCTTGTCGAATTGCTCGACGAGTTTGAAGCCGTTCGGCTCGAGCTCTTTCAGGATTTGCTCCTTGCTCATCTTGTGCAATTCCTTGATCGGCACCTTGGGATCTTCCTTCCGAAACTCGACGAGCACCAGGCGCCCGCCCGGCGCGAGCGACTTGCGCAGCGCGGCGAGCATGTGGACCGGATGCGAGAACTCGTGATAGACATCGACGCAGAGAATCAGTTCGACCTTGCCGTCGGGCAAGCGCGGATCGATCAGCGTCCCGAGCAGCGGTTCGACATTCGCGATCTTGGCTTCCTTGGCCCGCTCGTCGAGGAGCCGCAGCATCTCGGACTGAATATCAACGGCCAGGATTTTGCCCTTTGGCCCGACCATTTCGGCCAGCTTGAGCGTGTAAAACCCGTTGCCGCAGCCAAGGTCGCAAATCGTCATCCCGGGCTTCACGCCCAGGTTTTTCAGCAGCGTCGAGCATTCTTCTTCGCGCTCGCGATTCTCGCGCGTCAGCCACGGCGCTCCTTCGTAGTGCATCGTCTGGGCGATTGTGCGGCCTTGATATTCCTTGAGCGCTGGCGGCAAAGGCTCGACCTCAGCGGGCTTTTTTGCCGGCGGTTCCGCGAGGGCTGGAACTTGGCTCTGCGCCGCGGCACTGAACCAGACGCAAGACACGAGTGTCAGCAGCAGAACAGGGATTTTGCGCAGGTTCATCTTGAGAAAACGAAAAGGGAGACTGTTGATTTCAACGCGTTTCGATCACGATAGTATAAACGATCATACGCGTTGTCTGAATGCTCTCCGAAATGCTCCCAGGGGGTAAACCCCTGGGCTTTGCGATGCGCGATTCAAGCGTCTCTGTATTTCCCCCAATCCCGAGTCCCTAACCCCCAATCCCGATTCCCGAGCCCCTGCCACAAACGTTCCCCCCTGCCCTGCGGTTGCGTCACGGCGCCGAGTACAGCCGTGTCTACGCGCGGCGGGTGTCAGTCGCGGGTCCCGGATTTTCGTTGGCCGCGTGCGAGAACGCTTTACCGCACGCGCGGCTTGGGCTGTCGGTCTCGCGGCGCGTTGGCAAGGCCGTGCAGCGCAACCGCTGGAAGCGTTTGCTCCGCGAGGCGTTTCGCTTGGAGCAGCGACAACTGCCCACGGGCATCGATCTCGTCGCAATCCCGCGCGCGGCCGAACCGCCGCCGCTCGAAGAGCTGCGCGCGGCGCTGGTTGACGTCGCCGATGAAGCGGCACGACGCCTGCGCCGCTATCCGCCGCGCGCTGCAAACACCGGAGAAGAGGGTCGCCGCAAAAAAAGCAAAGAGAGCAAAAAGGGGAAGTCGTAGATCTTGCGGCAGTGATTGTTAAGTAAAGTATTTGTCTGGTCCCCTCCCCGTTGCGGGGAGGGTTAAGGAGGGGGTTTTACGCTAACAGATCCTGTGACTGAAACGAATCACGAACCCGCTAAACGCCATCCGCTTCATCGCGCGGCCCTCGCGATCTGGCATCTGCCGCGCGAGTTGATCGTCGCGCTCGTGCGCGTCTATCAATGGACGCTCAGCCCATTGGTCGGACGCGACTGCCGCTTCGAGCCGACGTGCAGCCATTACATGATCGGCGCGGTGCGCAAGTACGGCGCGGTTTGCGGCGCGTGCAAAGGAATCTGGAGGATTTGCCGCTGTAATCCGTGGGGCGGGAGCGGCGAGGATTTGCCGTGAGATTTAATAATCCTGAGCCGGGGACGTAAGTCCCCGGATGAGCGAAAAGAGTCTCTCCAAGTTCATCCGGGGATTAACATCCCCGGCTCAGGAGCTATTGAAAGCCCGGCGTGGACGCTCGGGCTAAGCAGTCAGGCTGAAGCCTGACCTACGCTCTACACCCAAACCTTCAACCGTCCGCCAAGCATATCCGGCAGCCGTTTCGCGATGATCCGCAGTGCGCGTTCGTCCGTGTAGCGCGTACTCAAGTGACCCGCGATGATCACTTCGTTCTCGAACTTCCCGCGCCGCTCGAGAATGTCATCCAGGTGAATGTGCCCGAACTTGTGGATTTTTTCTTTGCGATGCGACGGATGCACGAACGAGATCTCCGTGATCAGGATCTTGGCCTGATACATCGCCGGGCAATTGTCCAACCCCTCGGGCGCGCTGTCGCCCAGGAACGCGACTAGCGGCAAGCGCTGCTCGGTCGTGACATCCGTGCCGGCTTTACGAATGTCGCGAATCTGATCGCCGGTGAGGCCGATGTACTCCTGCTTGAGCTTGCGGCGGCGTTCCCACACGACGTACCCAACCGACGGGACGGTGTGCTTCGTTTCGGAAACGGTGACGACGTGTTCGCGCGAGAGTTCGATCTGGTCGCCCGGTTTGACGCCGATCAATTGGCACGGCATGCGTCCCCGATCAAGCTTCGTGAAGAGTTTGAGGATCTTGTCGACCGTCTCGACGTTCGACTCGGGCATGTAAATCGTCGGCGGCTCCATCTTCATCATCCGCCGCCGCGCGACGTAGACCGGCAGCGCCGCCATGTGGTCCATGTGCGTGTGCGAGACGAACCAGGTCGGCGTGCCCATGAACGACCAGGGCTGCGCGCCGAGGTCGAAGCCGATCTTCAATTCGGGAATGCGCCAGTAGCTTTGCACGGCCGCGCGCGAGTAGCCCTCGATCGTCAGGTCTTTGTGCGTCAGGGCGCGGACGGGAAGGTTCTCGATCACAGGCGCTCCATCTCTTCCGTCTGGGGCAGGTCGGCGAGCGATTCGAGGCTGAAGAGGCGCAAGAAGCGATCGGTCGTCGCGTAGTGGGCGACGCGGCGGCCTTCGCCTTGCCGCTTTACGCACA
>JBGSSS010000227.1:0-22430 GCA_041736895.1 Pirellulales bacterium | reverse complement strand
GCTCGGCCTCGATGCCGTGGCAGACCACGCAGCGCCGTTGCAGCAACTGCACCGCGCGGGCAGCAAGCTGCGGCTCCGCGGGCATGGGAGCGGACTTTGCCGGCGGACGAATCGCTGGCTCCTCAGCACGGCCAATCGATGGCAGACTCATCGCCAAAAGCATGATGCCGGTGGCCAGGATTCTAGGGACGCAAACGAGTCGTGGTTCTGTCAACATCGTACGAACGAGCTTGGGATCTTGCGCCGCAGAAAACCTGCGGCACTTGGGGACTAAGATTTCCTCGATCAACTCGGACATGCGAGCAAATTCGCTGAGCGAGCAGCCCTTATAGCGGAGCTGTCCAACCCGCTGATTGGCTATCCTACTTGATGATTTTATCAATTCTGTATCATGAAGCCTCTGCTAGGCTGGGTCAAATCAACGTTTCTGCCAAAAAAAGAAAAGATCACCGCGCGCGACGCCGCCGCGAATTGCAACTATCCAGGGGGTGATCCCGTTTGAATTTCAGGGTGGCCGAGGGCGTCATGGCCGCGGCCAGTTGCGGCGCGATCACGCTGGCGTTCACGGTGCGGCGATAAAGGCGCGGCAACACGCGCCCCTGTGTGAGTCACGCTGTTTATCGTCAGAATGGGGATGACGCTATTGAATAAGAGGAAGCATCATCAGCCCGCCGCTTTGTTCGTGATCGGCGCGCACGGGTATCGGGATCAAGACGCTCGTCAAAAAACTGGCGGGCTAAATTCGTTCGCCCCGGTTACCCTCGAGGCTTCCCGGCCGAACCCACAAAGCTATTGAGCTGATTGGCGAGGGCTTGCGATTCGGCCTGGGTTTGGGACTGGGACTGGCTGCCGGCGTTGCCGCGGATGACGACCCAGCGTCCGCCGCTCCAGCCCAATTGATACCCAGTGGCTGCGGCAGCGACCAGCGGCGGCGTGCCGTCTTTCGTTTCCGTATAAGGCTTCTTGGCCATACGTCACCTGCTCGAAGAGAGAGAAGAAGCAGGCTTCGCGCGTTTAAAGGTGAAGAGCGCTTGCGTGGTGGAGCCACTGCTTGAAGAAGACACCAGTCTGTATTATCGCTTGTCCCGCGACGGCAAGATAGGCGAAAACCGGGGGACTCTTCAGATTTCCCCGTGTCTCTAGCGGCGGTGCCTGGAAAGTTCGCGCGCCTTGACCACGAAACATTCGCTTGTTTCTCGACTGTTCACTCTTGCGGCGGCAGGAACTTGAATAGCTCCGTCGGCTTGGCTTGATCCGAGACTTCACCTTGCAGCGCATAATTCTCGACCACCGACAGCTTCCGCACCGGCTCGCCCGCGTCGAACTTCAGCTTCTTGAGATCGATCCAAAAGATCTGCGGGCTCAAAACACTGTCGTAGTACAACACGCGATCATTCAGATCGGTGACCGTGCGCCAGATCGTCGTCGAGACATTGGGCCGCTCGGGATCAGCCACACCGAACGGGGCCGAGACATTGCGCATCACACTCAGCATGGCCGCCACTGCCTCGCGATCTGTCCGCGGCTTGGGCAAATTCTTGACGTAGTACGCGCCGCGCACAAAACGATCCGCCGGCTCGTGCGTCCCCGGCAGACGCTTGTCGCCGCCGAACCCGCGATACTGTTTTAGATTCTCCAACTGTTTGTCAAACGTCGGCTGGTTGGTCATCACCGTATAGTCGCGGCTGTGATAGACCAGCAGTTTGCCATTGATACACTCCATGATGGCCGAGTCACCCGACGCGTCGTTGATTGCCAGGTGTACCGTCGCCGGTTTCTTGCTCGTCGGCTCGACCGCCATGCGTAACTGATACGGCTGCGTCTTGAGCGCCGCGACCGCTTCGGCCACCGTCGCGAACTGGTCCAGGTAGAACTGTGCCCAGACGGTCATACTTATGCCCGGGATCTTTTCATCGCGCGGCGCGACCTTGGTCTCGGGCAGGTACAGAAAGTGGACCGCTAGTCCTTTTTCGTTGATCCCATCGGCGGTGCCGACATCGTAGGCCGTGACGATGACGCTGCCGTACTTGCTCGTCCACTCTAACGGGTTCACGGCGCTCAGGCCGCTGCGTTTCATGCCGCGCGGCAAGATCCAGATGTTGCTTTTCAAATCCTCGAACCAATCCATGTTGCGGCCGACCAGGACATTGCGCCCGCTCTCGTTCCACAACACGCGCGAACAAGCCCAGGCGGAACCCGCCGCGATCACGACGCCAAGACAAACAAGCAGCACAATCAGCCGACGGTTCATGAGTGTTGATTCCGTAGAGAGTTTAAATCAAGGCTTGGAGCCAGGTAGGTCAACCTGCGAGTCAACTTTCCATATCAATATCATACACTTCGCCGTCTTCATCGAAACGGACCGAAAGGACATAGTCCGTCTTATCCCCCGGCAATGTATAGTCAAACATTTCGAGCCCGTCGTCGTCGATCTCTTCGTCCTCATCCATCCCCCAATGACCGCGCAAGACCAGCAGCTCGAGGACTTGCGCTGGCGTGGGCGTCGGCGTTCCGGTTTGCTCCGCCCAATACTCGGGTTCGAGCTCCTCTAGATGATGCGCCACAAACAGCGTGACAGGGTTCTCGTCGTTGTTCGGATCATCGGCCAGCAGTTGTTTGAGCGCGGCCAAGCCGACGGCCGTGCGGCGGGCGATTTCCTGGCGACCATTAGCCATTGGCGGCTCCTGGGAAGAAATGAAGTGACTAGGTGCAAGCTCAGGCTGCATTGAATATAAGATAACGCTCCCTCCGGCCAGGACATCAGCAAACGCCAAACCGCTTGTCCTCGGCCATACAGGAAATTCTCCCCGGCGAAGCAGCCACCTCGAAACGCATAAAAAACCCCGGTCATGGACCGGGGTTTCTTGCTGGAGTTGCTTTGCAGTCCTGATTTACCAGAACTTCAGCTTGTTCACGCCTTGCTTGATCTGATTGCCAGTGTTGTTCAAATCTTTTGTAATTTGATTGCCGGCTTTGTTGATGCCGTTGTTAATCTGCTGGCCAGTCCGGTTGAAGTCGTTGTTGATTTGTTGTCCCAGGTTGTTGAAATCTTTGCGAATTTGTTGACCCGCTTGGTTCCCAAAGTGAGCGACATTGTTACCAAAGGCTTGGCCTTCGGTCACAACCTTGTTCGTATCGACATTGACATCGAACGAGAGTTTGCCGCCGACGCCGAGAGCCGCACCGACATCCCCCTTGACCCGAAGCTTGCCTTTGTCGAATCCTGCGGTGGCCGAGATTTCCGCCCCGACCCCTGCCCAACCTTCGGCAGTTCCCCCGGCCCCGACACCCATCACTTGAACTCCGCCCGTGGCCGAGGCCCGATCTCCGGCGAACCCGCTCAGACCGATCTTGGTTCCTTCTTTGCTGGCATTCATCCCGGCAAAGCCTTCGGCTCCCACCCCGGCGGTGACGTTGCCCGTCAGTCCCAATCCGCCGCCGAGTACCTTGGTTTCGACGCGGCCATCGGCATTCACAAATTGACCGACATTGGCTGTGGCAAACGCTTTGATCGCGGGATCTTTGCCGCCAAAGACTCCGGCTTCGGCACCCGAGCGAGCCCCGAGGTAGATTTCCGTGCTGCCCGAGGCGGTGTTGCTGAGGACTTCGCGATTTTGAACGGTGATGGTGCCCGTTTTGGCTTCGCCTTCGGCTCGGACGCGAAGCAGGTGAGCTTCGGCCGCGGCCCCGATTGAAACCGCATTGTTGCCATTGTTGATGAAAGTTCCGGTGCGTGTTTCCAGGACTTTAGCTTCCAACCCGCCGCTCGCTTGGCCAATTTGATTTTGCACCGTGTTCATTGGCAATGTTTGGTTTTGCCAAGGCGTCGCGGTGAGTGTGTCTTTGCGTTCCAATATCTGTTGGGCATTGGGGTTGTTGCTGGCGCGATTCGCCAGATTGCTGAATCGGCTTTGAGCATGGACATCGTTGTCAACGCTCAGGGCCAAGGTCAGGCCGCAGATGGCAATCTTGGCGGTGCGGGGGAAGAGGCGAATCAGCGTGTTCAGGTGATGGCGGATCATGGCATTTTTCCTTGTATCTTGCGGGAAGGCGGGAAGGTGAGAGAGAGGCGGGGCAGTTATTTTTTGCTGTCACTCGTCTTGTCTGACCCTGAAAGCGGGCAACCCGCCGCCTTGCGGACACGCGTATCCGGTAAAACTTGAGAAAAATTTGGATTTTCTGGTAACAAACTCAAAAAAAGATCGCTGTACTCCCCCCGCCAAGCCAAGCTCTTCGTAAAAAAGCGTACAAATTGCCTCAATTCAGACTTATTGAACCGCGTTGGCTCCCCGCCAAAAGAGCACTAGCCTAGCGGCTTGGCTAGGGAGAAGTGCTGCCAAGGGGCCACTCCCATGATCCGTTCGCAGTGCTTTAAAAACGTTAGTTTTGTTTCAAGATCTATGATTTCTGATATTACAATGAGACCAAAGTTTGCTCCCCCCACCATCGCCCGCCTGCCTCGAAAAAAACCCATGCAACTCTCCCACCGTTCAATGTTCCTGGCTTTTGTCCTAGGCCTGCTCTTGTGCGGTCAGGCCGCCGAAGCGGCCGCGCTCAAACTCCATCGGATCTTCTCGAGCAACATGGTGCTCCAGCGCGACAAACCGATCACGATCTGGGGCTGGGCCGATCCGGGGCAGAAAGTCACTGTCAAATTCGGCGACCAACAAGCCGAAGCCACAGCGCAAGCCGGAAACGCAGCGAAAGCCGAACAAGGCCGCTGGCAAGTCCAATTCCCCGCGCAACCCGCCAACACGGCCAGCCAAAAACTGATCGTCACTGCTAACGACAAATCGGTTGAACTCGACAACATCGTCATTGGCGACGTCTGGGTCATGAACGGCCAGAGCAACATGGCCCAAGCGCTCAACAACGTCAACGACGGCGACTTCGAAATCGCACAGGCGAACTTGCCGCTGCTCCGACAGATCAAAATCTCGCCCAACGAATCGTACGAACTGCAAACCGATCTGCCGGATGCCGCGGTCGAGGGTTGGAACGTCTGCACGCCGACGACCGCGGGCGGAATCTCGGCCATCGGCTACGCCTTTGCCTCGCGCGTGCAGCGCGCGACGGGCGTCCCGATCGGCGTGATCGACAATGCCCGCGGCGGCGCGTCGCTCGAGAGTTTGGTCCCGCGGCAGAAGTTCGCCGAGCATCCCCTCACCGCGCGGTACGCCGAATCGGTCGAAACGCGCCGCAAGGAATTTGACTGGGACGCGGCCGTGAACAAACTCACTACCCAATGGGAAAAAGACGCCGCCAAGGCGCGCCAAAAAGGAACGCCCGAAGACAAACTGCCCCCCAAACCGGTCCTCGCGCGCGAAACGCTCCGCTCCTGGAACGTCCCCGGCAAAAGCCCCAGCGATGCGGCCTCGTGCTACAACGGCATGTTCGGTGCCTTCAAGGGCTTGAACATCCGCGGCGTCCTCTTCCATCAAGGCTACAACAACCGGTTCGATTGCCGGCCCGAGCGGTACCGCATCTTGATCAAACAAATGATCCAGGGCTGGCGCGAGGATTTCAATGATCCCAAACTCCCCGTCGCCATCATCGCCGGTTGCGGCAGCGGCGGCGAAATCCAAACCAGCGACAACTTCGAACTGCTCACCGTGTCGCAGCCGACGTTCATCCGCGAGGCCCAGCAGCGCGGCCTCGAAGACGTCAACGATCCGGAGCACACCGCGTTCTTGCCCGACTACGATGTCCGCATCCCGGGGCTTCATCCCAAAAAAAAACTCCCTTACGGTTTTCGCGCCGCACGTTGGGCGCTCAGCACGATCTACGGCTATGGCAAGCAAGTCGAATGGGACACCGCGCCGAAGTTCACCACCGCGGTCAACGGCGATGTGCTGGTCGTGACGTTTGACAAACCGGTCCGCCCGGACGATATGTCGCTCGCCATCGAAGGTTTCTCCATCGCCGGTGCCGACGGCAAGTTCTACCTGGCTCACGCCGCGTATCAGACCGCGAACAAGAAACCGGACTTCACCAAAATTCATGTCTGGAGCCCCTTGGTTAAAGAACCCGTCGCGATTCGCTACGCCTGGGCCTCGAGCGGGCCGATGGGAAATCTGAAAGTCAACGGCCGCGAGTGGCTCCCGCTGCCGACGTTCCGCACCGACAAGTGGAACTGGCCCGAAAGCGAAGACCCGGCCGAAAATCTCTGGGACAACGTGAAACAAAAAGCGGCCCGCGACGACGCCATCGCCCGGCTGGAAACCCGCCAACGCGAAGAAGCGAAGCAAGCGGAAGCCATCCTCGAACGCTTGAACACGCTGGGCGTGGTGGCGGCGGAGGCGAAGCCGGGGAAGTAAGACAGCTACACGGTCACTGAGTTGCTCCTCGGATTTGCTCTAGATTTATCAATCGGGACCCCCTGATCATGCTGCCCAGAAACACACGGTTGTTGGTCCTTACGATAGTTCTGTTGCTATCGCCCGTTGCTGGATTGATCGCGGCGGAGCAAGCCGCAGCCAAACCCGCGCCAGCCTTGGAACTCGGCGCGCCGTTTCGGGACAACGCCATCTTGCAACGCGAAATGGCACTGCCCGTCTGGGGTTGGAACACTCCGCGCACCACGGTCACGGTGGAGTTCGCCGGCCAAAAGGAAACCTCGCCGACCGACGCGCAAGGCAAGTGGCTGCTGAAGCTCAAGCCACTTAAAGCCAGCGCCGAACCCACTGAGATGGTCATCAGCGATAGCGCTGGCAACAAAACAACTCTCAAAAATCTCCTCGTGGGCGAAGTCTGGCACGCGTCGGGCCAATCCAACATGGAATGGTTTGCATCCAAGTCGCTCTGCTCAGGGTTGGCCCAGGAGCTGGCAAAAGTGAAGGACGAACTCCCCATCCGCGAGTTCCGAACTGATACCGTGTCAGCACTTTACCCCCAACAACGGGTGACCTCCGAAGCGGGCTGGAAGACCAGCCGCGCGGCCGGAGACTTCTCGGCATTGGCCCTGGCCTTTGCCCATGAACTTCATCAAGAGTTGAAGGTTCCCATCGGAATTCTGCTCACCTCGCACAGCAACACGCGCATCGAGGCGTTCACCGCCGGGAAAGCCATCAATGCGCATCCCAAGCTTCAGAGTGATGCCGATCAGATCGCCGACGGCGATGCGGGCACGGAACAAGGGCGCGCGGCGTTCGAGAAATACTATCGCGATTTAGCAACGTGGCAGAAGGCCTCGGCCGCGTTGGGTTTCCCTGTGGAACGGCCGCTGGCGCGACCCAAGCTGCCCGGCATTGCCGGCGAGTGGCGCGGGCCGTCGCAGTTCTACAACGGCAAGATCGCGCCGGTCGTTCCCTACGCGATCCGCGGCTCGATCTGGTGCCAAGGCGAGTCCAATGCCGGCGACGGCCGCCTCTATGCCGCGCGGATGGAAGCGCTGGCCCGCGGTTGGAGCGAAGCGTGGGGCATCCCCAATCTGCCGTTCTACTTCACGCAGATGCAGAATTACGGCGCGGCCGATTCCCTCGAACCCGGCATGGCCGACATTCGCCAGGTCCAGCATCTCTTCTTCACCAACAACCGCAGCCACGTCGGCATGGTCGTGCAGACCGACCTCAACCCCGCGGCACCGAGCAACATCCATTACCAGAACAAGCTCCATCCCGGGATGCGGCTCGCTCGCTGGGCACTGGCCAAGGACTACGGCCGCGACATCGCCTACACCGGTCCTATCTACGAGAAATACACGATCGAAGGAAGTAAAGCAGTCGTCTCGTTCGAGAAAGCAAGCCTCTTCGGCGGCCTGATGGTCGGCAGCAAAGGTCTGGAAAAAGATTTCAAGGAACCCGGCAAGTATGTCGAACCGGCTCAACCAACCCCCGGCGAGAAACTGAACCACTTTCGGCTCTGTGGCAAGGATCGAACGTGGCATCCGGCCGAGGCCGTGATCGTCGGCGACACCGTGGTCGTGACATCAAAGGACGTCCCCGAACCGATCGGCGTGCAATACGCCTACAGCGCGGCGCCGATGAATGCGAACCTGTACAACAAGGCCGGACTGCCGGCCACTCCCTTTGCCGCCGTCGATGGCAAACTCATCTTCGACGAAGACGATGCGGCCAAGGCGGCGGCGCAGAAAGCCAAGTATGCCCAATACACCGACCCCGATTACCCGGTCTTCACCGTCGCGGCCGTCTTTCGCGATGGCGCGATCATTCAACGTGATCGGCCCATTCCCGTCTGGGGCTTTGCCAACCGTGGCATCGAGGTCACCGTGACCCTCGACGGCGTGACTCAAAAGGCCGTGGCCAATGACGGCCAACAGTGGTCGGTCTCCTTTCCCGCTAGAAAAGCCTCGACGCAGCCGATCACTCTCACCGTAAAAACAAATCACGGCCACAACCGAACCGTTTCCAACATCCTCGTCGGCGATGTCTGGTTTCTCACCGGCAGCACACTCCTCACCACCGAGCGGGCCCATCACTCGCGTGATCCCATGATCGCTGTGCCCCAGGCGCAGCCGCTGGTCCGCGAGTTCCGCCGCCGAACCTCGGCCAGCACGAACCCCGTTCCGCGCAAGCGCGGCTTCGAGGTGGGTGGCGACCGCAAATATCAGTCGTTCTGGCAAACCGCGGAATTCGCCGACCCGGGCGATTGCGTCTCGATGTTCTCCTACGAGTTCGCCCGGGCGCTCAATCGACCAGGCATCCCCCAGGGTTTTGTGACGATGTCCTCGGGCGACAAGTCTCAAACGGCATCGCCCTTGTCGTGGACCTCGTATGCCGGAGTCAAGGAGAACACTCACCCGGCGTTCCGCGCCCGACTCGACGCGCTGCTCCTGCAAGACCCCAATTCGGCCGTCTCGCAAAAAGCCATCGCCGCCCATATCGAGGCCGTCAAGGCCGAGGTCGCCAAGGTTGCCCAACTCGCTCAGCAGGGCACCGACCTCTCGCAAGCTCCGTTGCAATATCCGGCGTTCCCCGAACCAGGCCGCGCGGGCGACGTCAAACCCGACACCGTTCCGACGCTGGCCTACAACTGGTGCGTCAGCCCGCTCACGCCGCTGGGCGTGGCCGGAGTGATCTGGGTTCCCGGCCCGGCGAATCTGGGCGACGCGCCAGATTACTCCACCGAACTCGAAATGTACGCCCGCAGTCTGCCGCAGACCTACGGCCAAGATCAGGTGCCGTTCCTGTACGCCCAACCCTCGGCGAAACTCGTCCCCGGCATCACGCGCCCCAAGCTCGAACACTCGACCAACGTCGAATTCGACACATGGCCCAAGAGCCTCCGCGTTGTCGCCCGCGAACTCGGCACAGCATTGGAGAAGACGTCGGGGAATGGGGCGAAATAAATTGGGTTCCGTTGAGCGGGCGGAAACGTAGCGTCACGGGAGCATCCTCCCCGTGCCACTGGCTCGGCCAATGGAATTTCGAATAGCCCGCTGAACTTGAGCTCCGGACAGACACAGCCCGACGCCCCGAAAAATTCAAAACGCTTTTCAAAAGTCCCGCCTTCATCGCCGCGCAAGAACCCACTTGCAAGGCTCGTTCCCGGGGAAAAAGGCCCTTTTCTTGGGTAGCCAGCCCTGAATATGACCGCAAAAAAACGCGAATAAAACTGAAAAAACACGCGAAAAAATCGAAAAAAGTCATAAAAAAACGACGAAAAACGCAATAAAACCAGAAAAAACATGATTCTGCGCGCCGTCGTTGTCCGTGTTGAAGCGGACAGAGCGCCGGCCCGACGTGCAAATTCCAAGGACAAACCACGGCCAAGCATTCGCCCTGTCCTCTTCTAGGAGGACAGACACGCGTCGCCGCGAACATTTTCGTGTTTCCTTTAAGGCAACAGACGCCGGGCTTCTTGCCCCTTCCCGCGCCGCCTTCAGGAATCCCCTGGCCGAGCCAGCGGCCGCTCTTGAGGAACGAAGGTTGAATCAACCTCCGCCTCCTCCGCCGGCCGCCTGCGCGCACCTTCGCGCATACAATACACTAGTGCATCATAGGCGCTGGCCTAAAATCAATGCCCTTTGTCGCGAAGATCAGAAAGTTATTGACCCCGCCATTCGCGGGTCAAATCGCGAAAAATGCGCGTGGTTGCTTGCGAGGGCGAGGCTCCTGCCGAGCCGCATTGGGTGATCGACGGGTAGCTGGGGTCAAGCGTCCTCGCGCCGCCCCCAGCTTCAATTGGCTTCGTGTTGGCCTTGGAATTATCGCTGATCCGACGTTAAGAGCTGGGGGCTCACTTCGTTCGACACTAGCCACGCGCCGTTCCGGGGGCTCCCGTTGGTCGTCCCCGGGCACCTGGCGGAAAAAGCTTACAGAATATGAGTCTGTTTGTAATCATTTCGCAACGTATAACCCAAGGTTACATCTACTTTGGATTTGGGAGTCCTTTTTCCGACAACCTTGGAAACGAAACCATCTTTTTCCAGTTTGTTGAATCTATTCCGAATCTTTCGATAAAAAATATCGAACTGCATGATATCTTCTTGCGCTTCAGTGCTTTCATACCAAAGAGCGAATGCGGTCTCCTTCGCACTAATTGCCGCAACCTTACAAAAATGATTATGACGATAGACTACCCCAAGAACATCTTTTGTTGTTTCATCTAAGCCGTCAAAAGCTTCGCCAAAAATGGTTCGCAGTTCGCGCACATAATTTCGTTGCACTAACACACGGTCAGCAAAATAAATCGGATACGCGGCTGAAGAACTGTGTGGATGCTGACTGATTAATTTGGATTTTTCTAAAGTTCTCAAGACTGCGTAATGATTATTGTCGGGTGTCAACAAAATCGTGTAGCGAAGTTGCTCATTGGCCCACTCGGATTTAATCAAGTAGGCGAGAACCAACATTTGTTCTTCGGTTAAGTTCCCCCCATCGAGCTTGTCAGAAATATGTTTATCAAATGACTTGAATAGCCGGCCCATCCGTTCACCAACTAATTTACCAGCGCACAAATACAAACAGACTTCCTCGCTGTAAATTCGGTAGTACGGAAGATCAATCCGATTTTCAAGGCAGAGATTTACCAGTGTGGCCATTCCAATACCACGACCTTCCCATTTTCGATACACACGCAGCACGTCGGCCAGTTTGGGATTGCGTGGCTTAGCTTCAGGCAAAAGCCGGCGTACGGGAATATCAGCACTGGTATCTTCGACAACGAGAGTTTGGCGGAATCTCCCTGGGTTCTGAATCGAAATATGCACCCCGGGCTTGATGGCGATGATGATTTGCTTGTTTATCGAGTAGTCACGATGAGCCAAAGCGTTGTTGATTGTTTCGCGCAGAACCTCTTCGGGATATTGAAGTACAGCAGTTCCACCTCCGACGGCACTGATTCCAACCTGAATGTTTCTTAGCAGGTAACCGTAGCTCGAATCCATCAGTTGCAGAACATTATCTACAAAATCCTGTTTATCTTGAGCAACTTGTTGTTTCGCCTCCACATATCCATGAACGTGACTGCGAAAGCCCAAACGGTCCCCAGGGTGATTTCCGCAAACCAACGCTCCGAGGATCGTCACAACGCCATCCTTGATGAAACCACGGCGTACTAGAAAAGGACGCGCTGCGGCTAAATCAGGTTTAAGAGTTTCTATCGCCTGCGGCTGATTAAGTTGAAAGATGAACTGATTTAGCTTGACTAGGTCTAAATCAGTTTCAGTCATTCCCGGAACAGGCTGGAGTTCCTTGGCATGAACCGCTTCTTCTTTGAATTCTTCTTGGGCCTCAATTTCTCTTTCAGAAATCTTGTGGTCGCCAGTCAGAACTCGTTTGTAAGCTGCATCATCAAAAAAGACATACTTTCGGTCAGCGGCAAGCTCATCCACATAAACGATTGCCACACGCTTACCCAATAAAGTCCTTATTTCCATCGGTGGAAAAGCATCATTAAGATCCTGCGGAATACCTTTACGATCTTTAAATAACCTAGGAAAGTCTTTCAGATTTGGTTCAGCATGAGCCTTCCATTCGCTGATAACGTACTTTCTAGCTGAGCCACTACCCTCCTCTTTCACACCCAGGATAAGTATCCCTCCGCGAGTATTTAAAAAAGCATTGATACTTTTGTGCCGTTCTTTCCACTCACCGCCTACTGCTGGCACAGGCTTAATCTCTAATCCTTCAGTCTCTAATTCAGTAAACCGCCCTTGCTGAATGAGGTCAGCTAACTTCTCAAGCGTATCTTTAACGATATCCATATGCTGCACGAGGAGGAGGTCGTCTACAATAACTGCGTATTATTCTATGCAAAAACTGATGCGCAAAATGCTCGACAGTTTAATGTAATGCTTCATGTTGGTGGCGGACATAAAGGTTGGCCATAGCTCGTCTATTGCGTAACGACTTTATGGCGCCGCCGGACACAAATCTTGTCACGATTGAGACACAAATGTTGGCCCGCTGACCGATTTGAGACGCCAATTCTGGCACGCGGTGTCAGCAATATCCCGATGATTTGCGGTCATGTTGGGATCATTGCTGATTCGCTCTTGCTAGCTCCAGTTCTTGCTCTTTCTACACCTTGGGATTCAGGGCTTCGCTATTTTACCTTGTTGCTCACAGCAGTCTAGCTCAAGCTCGAAGCCAAAGGTACAGGTACTGCATCAGCATGAGGTCACCGCCAACGGCGCCAACCATCGCTTGCAACGCATCTTCTTCTTTGCCCATCTTTGGCTCCCCATCTTTTCTCATCCGATTGCTGGCGACCCCTACTCGATACCGGATGGGGATGGCAGCACAGTTGAAGTCGCCGGAGTGGCCACCACACGAGCCCGCCGGGCCGAGCACCCATACGCTCTTTGTTTTGGAGTCGCCGATCAGCATAAAAGACTTTGCCCCGGCGATCTGCTCCTCATCTCTCAGTCGATCAACGATAACGCCGACATCCAGGTCATCCGGTCGGGAAATAAATGTCTTCTAGCGCGGCATCGAGAACACAAGAAATGGGAATGCCTGAATGCCCAAAATACAGTCCGCGGGGAACCTACCGTTATCGGACATGTATTGGGAATCCTCTGGGG
The DNA here is from genome assembly GCA_041736895.1 of Pirellulales bacterium. GTDB lineage: Bacteria > Planctomycetota > Planctomycetia > Pirellulales > JALHPA01 > JANRLT01. The sequence goes on along the minus strand of JBGSSS010000227.1, from coordinate 9,442 downwards.
AACACTGTAACTTCTCTCACTATTCTAATTGGATGGACCAACGAGACACCAGCAGGGAACTGACGGGAGCACAGCTTAGGTGGCAAAACTCGCGCAGAGAAAAACGCGGAATATCGTGGCGAAATGCGGCGTGGTGTCCGAACGATCCGCTAGGATGTTCATGACTAGCTTCTGATTGATCGCATGGTCGTTAACCGTTCTAATTGGCATATGATCAGTCCTCGCTACATGGAAGTGCGATGATATTGAGATTCGTTAGCATCACTTTACTGTTCTTTATTAATTCACGACGACATTAGCAGCCGCGCGGCCGAACATGATTTTCATGCTCAGCGACGATCTAGCGCAGGGGGCTCTCGCGGCGGGAGTGTCGTAAGAACAAGTGACGATTGCAGGTCACGCCCCTCGTCACGCAAATCCTCCAGTGCGCCAAATTTTTTCTGCCGGAACATGAGCTTTACTCTCGGAATCACGCCAGGTGGTCAGCTGCGGATTGTTGAGGACCAGAGTGGTTCGGCCGAAATTCTGACGTTGAATCGCGCGGGTCTCGAGAAAGCTTTTCGCACCTCGAGTGCCGCTGGTTTGCTGCTGCTGGCCTCGCGCGAGTTCGCCGGCAATTTGCCGCCCGAGTTGGTCTTCTGGCGAACGTTCACGCGGCAGTTTTTTCAGTCGATCTGCCGCTTGGGCGAAGAGGGGTTTGAACAATGGCGGAGCGTTGCCGCGCCCCCGCCTGCCGAACTGGAACGGTTGACTCTGGAAGCTCCCCCGATGGTGGGACTGGAGTATCTCAACGCGGAGCTTTTGCAAACGCTCTGGCAGGAACTCCGCCAGTTGGTCGCCGATCAGGCCAATCGTTTTTCGGGGGGACCGGCTGCTTGGCTCAAGAAACAAAATCCCCTAGGGCATCTGCTGGGCCGGGTGACTTTTCACTTGGCCGAGAACAAAAATGATCCCGAGCGGCCGTTCGCGTTCATGGCCACTTACACCCATCAGTTGCTCGACTCGACGCGCGTGCGGCACTTGCCTCTTTCGGAAGCGCTCAAGACCTACGCGCGCGACAAAGACGCGCGGCAACTGGAAACGTTGCTGGAACCTGTGCAGCGTGCCACGGAGCGCAGCTCCTTAACCAAAGAGATGCTCCAGAACAAATCGCTCTTTGCGCCGCAAGCCTGGACGATCCGGCAAGCACATCGGTTTCTGTCCGAGGCGGCCAGCATCGAAGCAGCCGGCGTTGTCGTCCGGCTTCCCGATTGGTGGACCGCTCGCCAGCGGCCACGTCCGCAGGTCCAAGTCCGCATCGGTGCCAATCCGGCGAGTGCTCTGGCCATGGACCAATTGCTCGATTTCGAAGTCGATGTTTCGCTCGATGGCGAGCCGCTCACCAACGACGAACGCCGCGAGCTCCTCGCTGCGGCCGAAGGACTCGTCTTGCTGCGCGGCAAATGGGTCGAAGTCGATCAAGCCAAGCTCCAGCAGGCGCTCGACCATTGGAAGCTCGTCGCCGCGGAGCATCCCCAGGGGATCGACTTCATCTCCGGGATGCGGCTGCTGGCGGGGGCGGAGTTGACCGAGCAGGAAAACGTCGCCGACGAGGTCACCGCTTGGTCACGCATCACGGCCGGGGACTGGTTGCGCGAGACGCTACTGCACTTGCGCAGTCCCGAGCGGCTCGACGCACTCCAGCCGGGTCGAGATTTAAACGCGACGCTCCGTCCCTATCAGGCGGCTGGCGTGCGCTGGCTCTGGTTCATGATGGAGTTGGGACTCGGGGCCTGCTTGGCCGACGACATGGGCTTGGGCAAGACGATTCAGATCATCGACCTGCTATTGCAACGCAAGCGCGAAGCCGGCGGCAAAAGCCGCGGCCCGAGTCTGCTGATCGTGCCGGCGTCGCTGATCGGCAACTGGCATGCGGAACTAGCGAGATTCGCGTCGTCGCTCACGGTATTCTACGCTCACCGCAGCGAGACTAGTCCCGAGATCTTAGAACAAATCGCGGCTGATCCTAAGAAAGAGTTGAACAAGTACGACTTGGTCATTACGACGTACGGCTTGGCGCGGCGGCAAGATTGGATCGCGAAACTCAAGTGGTCGCTCGCGGTCCTCGACGAAGCCCAGGCGATCAAGAACGCCAGTTCGGCGCAAACGAAAAGTATCAAAAATATCGCTGCCACCGGACGGATCGTCCTCACCGGGACCCCCGTGGAAAATCATCTAGGCGATCTCTGGTCACTCTTCGATTTTTGCTCGCCCGGGTTGCTGGGGACCGCTGCGGAGTTCAAGAAATTTGTCAAACGGCTGAACAAGCAGCAAGACACACAGGCGTTTGGCTCGCTGCGCCGCTTGGTGCGGCCGTACATTTTGCGGCGGATGAAGACCGATCCGTCGATCGCGCCGGACTTGCCTGAGAAGACCGAGATGCGTACGGAATGCGGCTTGTCCAAGAAGCAAGCCGTCTTGTATGAACGAACGGTCAAGGAATTGGCCCACCGCCTGAAAACCGCCGACGGCATCGCGCGCCGCGGTTTGGTCCTCTCGACCCTGATGCAGCTCAAGCAGATTTGCAATCATCCGGATCAATATTTGAAAGGGACCGAATTTCTCGCGGACGACAGTGGCAAGTTTGTGCGGTTGGCACTGCTCTGCGAACCGATCGCCGAGCGTCAGGAGAAGGCGCTCGTCTTCACGCAATTTCAAACGCTAACGCAGCCGCTGGCGGACTACCTCGCGACGGTCTTCGGGCGGGTCGGGCTCGTGCTGCATGGCGGTACGCCTGTGCGCAAGCGCGCCGAGTTGGTGCGCGAATTTCAGGACGATGCCGGCCCGCCGTTTTTTGTCGTTTCGCTCAAAGCCGGCGGCAGCGGTCTGAATTTGACCGCCGCCTCGCACGTGATCCACTTTGATCGCTGGTGGAATCCGGCGGTGGAGAACCAAGCGACCGACCGCGCCTTTCGCATCGGCCAGAAGCGCAATGTCCTGGTTCACAAGTTTGTCTGCCGCGGCACGGTCGAAGAACGGATCGACGAAATGCTCGCCAACAAACAAGCCGTGGCCGACCAACTCCTCAGCGCCGAAGAAGAAGTCCGGCTCACGGAACTCAGCAACGACGAACTGCTCCGTTTTGTTTCGCTCGATATCAGCCGAGCCACCGCCGAGGAATAGCTGTCGCGGAATTCCCAAATTGCCAATGGAACGCGAACCCGAGAAGAATTAGATTGATTGAATGGCCGATGACCGAAGTTCTTCACGCTGCGAAAGGAGTCTGCGATGTCGTGGTACGGAGGCGGATATGGCGACTTTGCTCCCTATGTCCCGGTCGCTCAGCGGCGAGCCAAGGCCCTGCGCCATGCGCAGAAGCTGGCCAAGAAAGAAAAACGCCAACTCGCGCCCGTCAGCATTACGGGCCGCGCGATGACGACAACTTTTTGGGGCCAGGCGTGGTGCGAGAATCTCGAAGCCTACAGCGACTATGCCAATCGACTCCCGCGCGGACGGACTTATGCTCGCAATGGATCAATCGTCGATCTGCAAATCAAGCAGGGGAAAATCGAAGCCATCGTCGCCGGCTCCGAAGTCTACACGATCACGATTTCGATCGAGACCTTGAGCCAAACAGTGTGGACGCGGCTCAAGGCCGAATGTTCCTCGTCGATTGCATCGCTCATTGACTTGCTGCGCGGCCGGTTCGACGATGGCGTGATGCAGCGGCTTGCGCATAAGACCGACGGACTCTTTCCGCGGCCCAAGGAAATCAAAATGAAATGCAGTTGCCCCGACTCGGCGGGACTCTGCAAACACCTGGCCGCTGTGCTGTATGGCGTCGGCAATCGGCTCGACAACTCGCCCGAGTTGCTGTTCGTGCTGCGCAAGGTCGATCATCTGGATTTAGTGAATCAAGCCGTGGCCGCAGGAAATCTCGAACGCTCGCTCGCCGCAGATGACGGCGATTCACTCGCGGGTCAGGATCTCGGGGCCATGTTTGGCATCGAACTGGACCAAGCCCCGACCGCTCCGAAACCGGCCGCTCCTTCCAAAAAGAAGGTACCTGCCAAGTCTACCAAGACAGTCCAATCCAAGTCGGCCAAGTCCATGCCGGCCAAGTCCATGTCGCTCAAACCAAAACCGGTCAAGGTGACCAAGCTGCCGGCCGTGAAAACCACCGTCACATTACAAAAAACGTCACGCCAACCCCTCGTGAAATCTACCGCCAAGCCAAGCCAGGCGACCAACTCCAAGCGAAAAAAAACACCCCTCACCACAGCCAAAAAACGGAGCAAGGCTCGTTAAGCGGCGGCATGGCTGGGTTCAAACGTCCCCGCGCCGCCCCCCCCTCATCCGCCGGCCGCCAGGGCGCACTCTCGCACATACAATACACCAGTACATCAAAAGCGCTGGCCCAAAATCAAGGCCCTTGGCGGCAATGAAGGGAAAGTTTTTGACCCCGTGTTTTGCGCGGGAATTCTTTGGCGTGGCGAGGCTCCGACCGAGCCGTTTTGGAAGATCAGGAGTTACGGCGCGATATGTTTAGAAGAAGCTCTCGCCTCAAACCATTGCCTTAACAGAACTTACGGCATACTCGGCTGGAAGACAGCATTGTTCTCCGTTATTGAAGAACGAGCACCAGCTCAACCTAAGCAAACCAAATTACTATCCGTCCTGTTTCGCCATCGATCAAAATCAGACAAAAAATAGCTAACACTCATCCGCCACCATCGAGTCAAATCATTTGTATTGGGAAAGCAATCTTTCTTTCAATAATTGAGTTAGCATTTGCTAATTTCAATGTGCCATGAGTTTTTCAAGGGCGCAGGATTTTCCACGATTTTAAAGAATGGACTAGGCAATGAATTCGCATTCCAAATCACGACCGTTTGCAATGATGACAATCGTCGTCCTTGCATTCACTTCAATTCTTCTTGCCGGGAATCAGAGCCATGCCGAGGATATGGCACCATCAATGGAGATCAAGAAACTTCGACTCGAACGAGTCGAGATTATTCGCAAGGGCTTGAATTACGCCTCGGGATTCTACTCCGAAGGCAAAGGAAGCATGAGAAATGTTGGTATGTGGCAACGCGATTTGCTAGAAGCCGAATTAGAAGCCACGGAACTTGCTAGTGAACGAGTTACCATTCTGCAGAACGCGGTTCAAGGAGCAAGCAAACAAGAAAAAATTGCTCAAGCAAGATATGAAGAAGGGGCAGCCTCGGAAATGGATGTTCTCGAAGCGAAAGCTTTTAGACTGCGCGTAGAAATTCAGCTGAAACAAGCCCTTTCGCTGCCTAAAGCAAAGTAATTCCGAATATTCAAAGCAAGGCTGTCTGCTCTCGCAGGTTGAGCAAGAAATTCTGACTTCTCCGTTTGATCATAGTTGGGGCTTCCGTGGGTCGTCCCCGGCCACCCAGTGCCAACAACCCACAGGAAATCAGTCGATCGTATAGCGCTGATGCGTTCGACGCAGGGGCGTCGGACGGCAGGCGACGATGCCGATGTCGTCCCAGTAGTCACCCGAGGGCAAGCGCACCGACTCGATGAGCCGACGCGGCAAGGAATAGAATTCGGTCGTTGCCACGAGCGCCGCCATGTTCTCGGCCTTGGCGTAATTGAAAAGCCCATCCGTCGCGACGATCAAGGTCGCGCGCAGCGGCGCGCTCTGAAAGCCGTCGGCACGCGCGGCACGCGAACCCAGGAGCGGTTTGCGGACTTGTTGCACGCTCAAGTCCGTGATTGTTCCCTCGTCATGATCCAGCGCGGCGATGACCCACGCGCGGCAATCGCCGACGCTTGCTCCGACGATCCCCTCGGCGGTGAGGTCAACCACGACCGCGGCCGCTTCACCCGCCGGCAGTTCCAGGTCCAGCCGCGCGAGGAGCTCGCTCCACTCTTCAGGCGTGTGGCAGCCAGCGGCGCGGGTCCGCACTTGCTCGACGACAAACGTCGCGGCAGCAGCCCCACCACTCGTCCCCCCCGCCCCATCCGCGACGACAATGACGAGCCGCTCCTCAAAGCGTACGACTCCCACCCGATCTTCGCCGTTGGCCCGAGACGCCTGCACGGCTTCGGCGGTTTCGAAGGGGTTCATGGGAGGGTGGAAGGTCGGCGCGGTAAAATGAAAAGTCTACTTCAAGCGCTTCGTCTTTTCATCGATTGACGCCATGGATTGAGCCATATGAAAGATGACAATGACACTCTCCAAAGCGACTCGAATCCAAAGCAGAGAACAAAGAATCGTGCCGATAATGATTGTTGTCTTAAACAAATCAGAAACAACGCGCATAGTTCCAGAGTTCATTGTGGAATCCAACCGGCTTACATCAAGGCGCATTTGTGGCCGCTCGGGATTCTTTTCAGGCATGTAACTGGAAATAGTTCCATACAAAATAAAAAGAATCGACAACATGGCCATGATCACAGCTAGAGCCCAAGTAAAGCGCACGATCAACGGCGTCACATACCGCTTGAAGCCAAAATCAAAGATTGCGTCAAAGATTGAATTGGCCGGCTTGAATCTGTTGGCTACGGCGGTGGAATAATTGCCAACGTTGACTTGCGGGGACGCGTCCTGCATCGGCGGGATATTCACCGAAGGTCTAGCTTCAATACGCGGCGGTGGTCCGGATGTTGACACTGCCGCGACAGGCGGCATGACAAAAGTGCGCTGGCAATGAGGACAAGAGACTTGCCGCCCCGAAAAGCTTCCATCGTTTTCTATCTGATTGCCACAATACGGACAGGGAAACAACATTGGATTTGCCCTCTAAGGTTCTGACAAGAAATGCACGATCAACGCCGCATTTTTTAAGGCAGGAAGTTTCCATTATGGCTTTAGAGCGGGGGCGATGCGAGCAAAATTTGGCCGAGCTGGGGCCCAGCGTCCTTGCGCTTCCGTCCCCTTCGATTGGCTTCGTGTTAGGCCTTTGGATTTTCGTGGGGATGGCGATCCAGAAGCTGGGGGCATACTCCGTTTGACCCCAGCCACCCGCCGTCAGAATTAGACTAATTTGTGGATGTTAAGCTGGGAACCATTCCAATAACTTCAGTTTGAGCTTGTTAAAAGTTGGGTCAATACAACGTCGAAGACTAACCGTATTTGCTAGTTGCAAAAAAAGACTCGATGAGCGTGGTGTTCTGGTCTTTCTTAAAATGGCCTCCATGCATTCTTTTGGCTTGAATGGTTTGCCATCAACGTCGAATGATTCACCTTGAGATTCCAACCAATCTTTCATTTCAGCGTATCCATTTACCCAGCCAAAGGTTACTGCAACATGTGGTGAATCGGTCCAAACCCATTCTTCAAGCTCTGGTTCAATTACCAAAGCCAAACAACGATCACCCCAACCGGATGCTCGCATTCTTGCTTCGATGTCCGCTTCTAAATACTCTCTTGTTTGATGTTCGATACCGCAGCCATCCTTGTCATGAATAACGAGGGCATAGTGGTATTTATTTACATAGCCTCTCAAGAAATCCTGACATCTCAAGTGGCAACCAGAATCTTTCTCTGGATGTCCGTAGATTTGAAAATCAATTGCCCTGATGCCCAATGATTCATGACGATTGAATATGCCTTTGATCGTCGCTTCAATGTCCTTGTCTGCAGCAAGGACTACAATATCCCGTTTTGTTTCGATTCGCGTCAACTTAGTACCCCTCCTGCATAGAGTACACCAAGATTCTCGGCCCCATGCCATTCTTGCAATGCAGGATGCTCTTTTCCATTAACAATATCCGTTCGCCCGTCTGCCGTTTTTGCAAAACAAAGTACATTTTCAATATCTGCGACACTTAACAATACGGGCGAATGAGTAGCCAACAATAATTGAGCACCGTACACGGAAGACAACGACTGATACATCGTTTCTATTGCACGAGGGTGGATGCCATTTTCGGGCTCTTCAATCAAATAAATACGATCCGTGATATCTTCTAAATAAGCTGTTAGCGTCAAGGCCATTAAACGCAGGGTGCCATCGGATGCCATCCATGATGGAACACGGATGCCATTTTTATAATGGAGCATCAAGTATCGATGTTTATCATCCTCGCGCTCAATTGTGCTGACTGATTCCAAATCAGGTAAGGCCGACTCTAAATGTGATAACCATTGTTTAAATCGGAGAGGATTTTTATGTAATAAATTCTCTACTACCCAGGGTAGATTAGAGCCATCTGGTCGAAATCCGCGTGACTGGCCTGGTGGACTGGCTCGCCGAATAATGGAACTGTTTAAAACAATTTTTTCGATGCCATTTGAGAGGAAGTGTTTAAACCATGTACTTACGGGAAAATTTTCTTCGTCTTCGGGCAAATTGCCGAGTGTTGATTTCCGAGGTCCTAGTTTGAATGCGGGTGCCCAGCGACCGTCCTTCGGCCGCGCATCGGCGTAATAATTATCATTTCCACCGTGTATTTTACCGAAAAGTTTTCTACGTTTCCCACCACGTTCTGTGATAATTGTGCTTGGGGGATCTTGTGGATTGGGAAATAACTCACGTTGTTGATCAGTAGTTTTCTTATTTGTCTGCAACCAACCTCTTTCATTCAGAATACTAAACTCGCCTGTAATTTCATCAATCCCGATTTCAATTTCATATCGCACGGTATCATATTCATCTACCGCAAGTAATTTTCGGCGATGATTTGGAATAGCTGCTTCAACAGCCATTTCGAAGGATTTGCCCTCGCCTTTCCAGAGTAAATCTTTGAAATTTCTAGATCGTTGACTGATCGCAAACTCTAATCCTTCAGATACCAAATCTCCAAGAAAAGCAACAACATCCAGAAATGTCGACTTTCCACTGGCATTAGGTCCCACCATCACGTGAAATGATGACAACGGCTGTTTGATATATTTCAAACAACGGTAGTTATGGACTTCAATTAAACTCAGCATGATGATTCCGCAATTCGTAGATAACTAAACATCCAAATTCTTCACCTCAAGCGCATGCCGCTCAATAAACTCCCGGCGGGGTTCGACTTTGTCGCCCATCAGGATCCGGAAGAGGCTGTCCGCCGCGCCGGCGTCTTCCATGCTCACCTTGAGCAGCGTGCGGTTGGCGGGGTCGAGCGTCGTTTCACGCAGCTCTTCGGCGTTCATTTCGCCTAGACCCTTGAAGCGGGTGATCTGCAACCCCTTTTCGCCGGCGGCGCGGATCGCCGCGAGCAGCCCGCGGAGGTCGTTGAGGCCGATGACGTTTTCGCCGCGGCGGAGGTTGTAGCGGCTGTCTTCGCGGCCGGTGCGGTCTTGCGGGATCAGCGCTTGGATGTCGAACCCTTGGGTTTTGAGTTCGGCGAGGCCGGCGTTGATCTTGCGGACCTCGTGCAGTTCGACGATATGGAGCAGCGACGCCGGTTTGAGCGGATCGGCCGCGGCCGCCGCTTCGCCGTTCGCCGCGCTGCCATTGGCCGCGCCATTCGCGGCCTGCCCATTGGCCAACTC
>JBGSSS010000208.1:0-77240 GCA_041736895.1 Pirellulales bacterium | reverse complement strand
CAGCGGCGCGAACCGTCCCGGAATAGAGCGTTTTCCACGGGAAAAGACTCGCACCGGCGTTCCCTGTTTGGTGCCGAGTGTTCGCAGGATTGCGACTCGGCCACCCCAAGCACGGAAATCTACGGGGCATCTTACCAATGGGAAAGCAGTTTGCAAGCCCCTAGTTCTCCGCGGATTTCACTTGCCGCAGCGCGGCGTTGCAACGAAAATTGACTGCTAAAACATCACTACACAAACAACCCCGCGTACGAAGTCCTTATGCCGATTAGTTTTCCCTGTCCAGGCTGCAAAAAAACAATCAAAGTCGCCGACAAGTTAGCCGGCAAGCGGGCGAAGTGCCCTGGCTGCCAAACGCCTATTACGATACCTGGGCTAGCCGATTCAGCGACAACACCTGCGCCCGCAGCGAAACCAGCGAGTAAGCCAACGGAACAAAAACCCCCTGAGAAAAAGATCGTAGACGATTTTGATTTTGGTCTTGCTCCGTTAGATGACGACCCGATTCCAAAACCGGTACCTGCTGTTAAAAAACCAGCCGCAACACCAACTCCGCCCGCGTCAAAAAAGCCAGCCACTCCGCCACCGCAAGCTCCTGCGCCAAAGCCCAAAGCACCCGCCGGCAAACAACCCTCGAACGAACCTGATGAGTTGTATCTTCCCCCCCTCAGTGACGACCTGTTTCAAGCGATGCCGGCGGCCAAAGCCAAGCCCGCGTCAACCACTGCTGCAAAACCGGGCGGAAAAATTCCCGTGGCCAAAAGTGCTGACGAGGTTGAAGAGAATGACTTCAATCTGCAACCGCTCGCCGATCTCGCGGCTGATCCGCTTCTGACTGCCGATCCCCTGGGCGTGGCGGTTCCGATGAAGGCAGCGCCGCTTCCGAATCAAGCCAACCCGTACCTAGCGCCGCAATCAAGCATCCCGTCAGCCGCCACGATCAATGGCAGCCTCCCGGTTGGGAAGACGACGAAGGAGTGCATCCGGACCTACTCCAACAATTTCGGGTACGGCATGCTGTTTGGTGTCAAGTCGATGGGTGTGCTGCTGGGCTTGGCTGCCGTGGCTTATGTCGTTTTTTTCCTCTTTGGTAAGTACGTCGAGAGCTTACAGCCGACGATCGATAACATCGAGAGAGTCGCTACTATCCTGTGGAGCCTCATTTGGATCTTGGGAATTTGTTGGTTTTTCGTGCAATGCTGGCTGCTCAAAGGCCTCCTGTACTTCGGCTACAGCATCGCTAAGGAAGATTACAACGCCGCGGAAAATGCGCTGAACAGCCCCGGCTCGCTCTTGCACTTTATCCTAGCAAGTGTGATCAATTGCATCCCGATCCTGGCGGTCTATTTCGCTCTCTATTACGTGGTGTTCGCCACGCATTGGGCTGTCGCGATCCCCGCCCTTCTGATTTTGAGTGCGGCGGCCAATTTCATTTGTTTGAACTTGATGTTTTTCTACGAATACGATGCGAATTGCGTGACGATCTTCAAGTACTGGAGCCGCATCGCCGCGCCGCATTGGTTGCACTATTGCTTGACCGTGCTTCTTTGCACGTTGGTCGGCATGGTCATTCAAGTCATCTTGATCTTTGGTGTGACGATGGTTTTTGGACTTCTGAAAGAATCTTTGCAACGCTCGTCGGCTGATCCAAGAATCGTGGCGATCTTGGCGGGCTCCATCTTGTATTCGGTTATTTACGGCATCGTCGGAGCCTATTACGCCATCATGCAAGGGGTCTGCTTTCGCAGAATCATGCGGCTCTATCGCCGCAGCCAAGACGAGGATTGAAAAACATCCTGCTAAACTCGGGGAGCTGTCGTGAGCTTTCATTCCGGGACAGGGCAAGTCTTCGCCCACGTCCCAGCGCGTGAATTGCTGCAACCGGGCCAACCGCCCAACAAGCCGGACAGGACAAATCGTGCTCGATCGAAAATTCACTTGCTGCGCGAAATAACGTGCGCGGATTCCAGCGTCGTTCGTCCTCGAAAAGAGTGTGAATTCCGCACGAATCAAGCGTGTTTTGCAGGGCAAAGCGCTCAAAAAACGCATAAAAAACAAGAATAAATACGCGAAAAAATCAGAAAAAAACACGAAAAAAACGCAAAAAAACAGGAATAAACGCGAAAACGCGCCAAAAAAACGCGATTCGGCGCGCGCGCTTTGTCCATGTTTAACGGAACCGCGTGTCAGTGGATTGTGCAAAATCCCGTGGGGAACCCACGGCCAAGGCGTGAGCGCTGTCCGCTTTGAACGGAAAACGAGCGCCGCGCGCTATTTTTTCTTGTTGCCTAAAAGGCAACATCCGCTGGCCCTTTTTGACTGGCTTCTCGGCAGCGGAGGACTGGCAAATCGTCTCGCCAACGACATGACAACGTCGAACCGCCGCACACGACAGGCACACAACATCGAGGCGCGCTGGACACTCGAATTCGCATCAGCCGCAAAAGCGGCCAGCAATCATCTCGGGCTGTGGCGGGGCACGCTGGCGTCGACGAAGCCACAAGCGCATTCGACTTGTCAAAGCTCCCTCGGCCAGCGCGCACCGCTAGACTGTACGGATAGTGTTATTATGAACATACTTACTGGCACAAAATCAACCCCCTCCTAGCCGATTTATACTATTCGGAGCAGGGGCAGAAAACTGGGGAATCTAAACCCAGTGAAGGCTTTGGCTTGGAGTAATCAACAAAAAAAGTCCCAAGGAGCTATCCTTGGGACTTGGTGTGCTTTTCGTTGCAGACAGGGACTCTCCTCGAATCGGCGACTGCTGGCGATTCACATTACCAAGCTGAGGCTTGGTAACGAGCAAATACTGACCAAGCTGGGGCTTGGTAACGAGTCTCTACCAACCCATGACCATGTTGCTCTCGATGACTTTTCGCGAGCGTTCGAGGTCGGTGCCCGTTTCGTGCATGTAGAGGCGGATCGCATGGACCTTGTCGCCGGCCGCTTTGCTCAGGCAATCGCGGGCGGTGTGGCAAACATCGGCCGTGCCGGTGATGCCCAGGGCAGATTTGGAGATGACCCAAGTATCACGCGGGCGTTTGGTCATCCGGAGAATTTTCTCGCTCGGATAGGCTTCGGAGACGACGCGCGTGGCGGACGAATCGTCGCCGGCCCACGTGATGATGATGTGCCCCTCGGTTTCAACCTCGAACAGCGGCATGGGACTACCCTCCGTTTCGACGGGGGTCGGCCGACGCGGAAGGGCGGGGCAAAGTTTTGCCCGCACCATCCCCAGCGCGAGAACGGTCGGACCCGGCAGATGACTGCAATGTAAATCGAGCCGGGGAAAGCGTCAACGCGCGGAGCGGAAAAAATGCGGAAGCATTAAATATCGTTGCGCAAAAGAATCGCTATGACGCAAGCGGATGGGCTGCCCATCCGCTTGCGTCATAGCGATCAACTATCCGCCGTTGTCAGCTTCACGCAGATTCGTTACGCTCAAGAGTCTGAACAAAAGGTCACTAGCTCCAAGGCATATTGAATGAGCACGCCCTACAAACCCGCCGGGTACAACACCCTCTCGCCGTACTTGATCGTGCGGGGGGCGGCCGAGGCGATTGCCTTTTACCAAGCCGCGTTTGGCGCGGTCGAACGGATGCGGCTCGAGATGCCGGGCGGGCTCATTGGCCATGCCGAAGTGCAAATCGACGATGCCGTGGTGATGCTGGCCGAAGAAATGCCGGGCATGGGCTTTGTCAGTCCGCTGGCTCTCAACGGGACGCCCGTTTGCTTGTCGCTGTATGTCCCGGATGTCGATGCGCAATTCGCGACGGCGATTGCCGCCGGCGGAACGGTCGTGCAGGCGGTCGAGACAAAATTTTACGGCGACCGCGCAGGACAATTGCGCGATCCGTTTGGTCATCTGTGGACGCTGATGACGCATGTGGAAGATGTCAGCCAGGAAGAGATGCGTCTGCGCATGGCCAAACTCTACGGCGGCGATGTCATCGGGTAGAATTGCAAAGCGACAATCCCTTAGTAGCCCGCAGCGTAAGCAAGGGTTTGTAAGTGCAGACGAAATTCCCTCGCTTACGCGTCGGGCTGCTAAATTTTATATTTCCCTAACCCTGAATCCTCACCCCCCGCGCAGCCTTGCCCCGCGAAACGATTATTTCCGCACCGGCCCCCAGCGACGATGGCGATCCGGAATTGGATCTCCGGCCGCAAGCGCTCAACGACATGGTCGGCCAGCGCGCGGTCTTTGAGCGGATCATGATTGCCGTCGATGCGTCGCAGAAGCGCGGCGAAACACTGGGGCATATTCTCTTTGACGGGCCGCCGGGATTGGGCAAAACGACATTCGCCACCTGTATCCCGCGCGAATTGGGTGTGAGCTTTCAAATCGCTAGCGGGGCGACGCTCATGGCACCAAAGGATTTGGTGCCATACCTGACCAATGCCGAAGAGAAATCGGTCCTCTTCATCGACGAGATTCATCGTTTGCCCAAAGCGGTCGAGGAATTCCTCTACCCGGCGATGGAAGACTTTCGGATCGACATCACCCTTGGCGAAGGCGTCTCGGCGCGAACGCTCAACATGCCGCTGCGGCCGTTTACCTTGATCGGCGCGACGACACGCACAGGGTTGCTCTCGGCACCGCTCCGCGATCGCTTTCACATGCGCGAGCATCTCGATTTTTATTCGGTCGAGGAACTCGCAACGATTGTGCTGCGGAATGCGCAGAAACTCCGCACACCGATCGATGCCGTGAGCACACATGAAATTGCGATGCGCAGCCGCGGGACGCCGCGCTTGGCCAACAATCGCCTCCGCTGGGTCCGCGACTACGCGACGAGCCGTGCCGACGGCCAGATCACGCTCGAGATCGCCAAAGCCGCGCTGTTGATGCAAGGGATCGACATTCTGGGCCTCGATTCGCAAGATCGGAAGTACCTGGAAACAATTGCCCGCGTCTTTCACGGCGGGCCGGTCGGCGTCGAAGCGGTCGCGCACACCTTGAATTGCGCCCCGGACACGTTAGCCGACGAAGTTGAACCGTTTCTCTTGCGCAGTGAACTCGTCATTCGCACGCCGCGCGGGCGGAAGCTAAATCCGCGCGGGTATGAACACCTCGGCTTGAGTCCTCCGGAAACGGATTCGGGCTTTCAGCCGAAGTTGTTCTAGTAGGTGCGGCTCTGCCGCACAAACGTCGCGGCTTGTTCGAAGCGAAAGCCGTTGCATGCCAGGTTCCTTCGACCGCGCTTGCTGCCTGCTGTGCTTTCTCGCCTTGGAGCATCTTCTCTGTGCCCGGCACAGCCGGACCTACATTATCGAGTCCGCGGGGACATCACTTTGATGATGCCGCGGCAGAAATCCGGCAGATCGTCCGGCTTGCGGCTGCTCACGAAATTTCGGTCGATCACGACCGGCGCGTCTTCCCAAATTGCGCCGGCGTTGATGAGATCATCCTTGATTCCAGGGGAACCCGTGACGCGCACGCCGCGATAGACAGCCGCGCTGATCGGAATCCACCCGCCGTGGCAGATCGCCGCCACGAGTTTGCCCGAAGTTGCGAACTCGCCGGTGAGCGAGAGGACCTTGGGATCGCGGCGGAGCTTGTCGGGCATGAATCCGCCAGGGATGACGAGGCCGTGGAAATCGGCTGCTTCCATGTCGCGAATCGCGGCGTCCGAGACGCACGGATAGCCATGCTTGCCGGCGTATTTCTCGTTGGCCTTGGGACCAGCGATGGTGACGTGCGCCCCGGCTTCGACAAGTCGAAGTTTCGGATACCACAGTTCCAAATCTTCGTAGATGTCATCGACAAAAAAGAGAAACCGTTGATTCTCAAGTTCGCGGGTCATGGAAATTACTTTAACAGGAGGGAGTAGAGTCAGCAGAGCGAGGCAAATGCAAATTCTACAGAAGCTGTCCCAGGAAACGAAGCTGAATACAAATACATCTTTGAATAGAAGATCGCAAAGTGCGCAAAGCGTCTACCGTTTTGCGTTAGCAAAACGCTATGCTTAGCCCGAGCGTCCACGCCGGGCGTGCTCGATCTCGTGCTGGGCGAAGTACGCGGAAATTGCTACGATTGCGGCAGAAGTCCCAACACTGCATGGAGGAGCAAACATGCCGCCGATTGACCCCAACGCCCCCGCCCGCTGGAAACCGCTCAATGCGATCGATCGCCGCGTGTTGGGCGTCCTCGTGGAGAAGGCCAAGACCACGCCCGAGCAATACCCGTTGTCGCTCAACGCGCTCCTGAACGGCTGCAACCAGAAATCAAACCGCCATCCGGTGCTGAATCTCGATGATGGCGACGTGATTCAATCGGTCGACCGGCTGCGGATGCTCGGCGTTGTCGCGGAAGTGCAGGGGGGCGGACGCGTGCCGCGTTACCGGCATTATGCCAATGAATGGCTCGGCGTTGAAAAGGCCGACCTTTCGATCATGACCGAGCTTTTGCTCCGCGGCTCGCAAACCGAGGGCGAACTCCGGACCCGCGTCGCGCGGATGGATGATATTGCCGATCTGGAAACGCTGCGCAAGCACTTGGAACACTTGCAAGCCAAAGGACTCGTGCAGTCGCTCACGCCGCCGGGACGTGGGCATGTCGTCACGCACGGGCTCTACGAATCCCGCGAACTCGAGTCCGAACGATCCAAGTTCAGTGCGATGGCAGCGGCCGAGGTTTTAGAAGAAGAGGCACCGCGCGCGGCACCCAGCCCGGTTTCAATCCCGCGACCCGCAGTGTCCGCACCAACCGCGGCGCGTGAGACGCAGAATCATGACCTGAATGAACTGCAAGCGCAACTCACCGACTTGCGCAGCGAAGTGAGCGAACTGCGGCAATTGATCGCAGGGCAAGAGGCAGAGTTGCGTCGGTTGCGCGATGCGCTGGGGGGATGACATTCCGCGCGGCGAATCGTTCTACAGAAATGCCCGCCGATCCCATCGGCGGCTTTGTTCTTACAGTTCTTTCCAATCCCAGCCACACTCGAACTGCAATTCTTTGCTCGCGATATCGGCCCACGGGGTTCCCGGGTGATTGTCCACAACGCGTTGCAGATACTCACGCGATTTCTTGGCCATTGTGTTCAATTGGGAATCTCCCGAGAAATTTTGCGATGAGACGAGTTCCCAGGTGTTGTGTTTCGGGTCGGTAAAAGTCTTGCCTTGCTTCAATTGTGCGAGCATTTTGTTGTAACCCATTGTTCGCGCGAGCGCGGCGTAGGCTCGGCCGAGGGCCAAATCGTAAGCCGCTTCCCAGCGCGGGCTGCCAAGTTTGTTGCGATCCGATTCTCCGGCTTGCAAGACGGTCAGGATTTTTTCGAACTCCTGCTGCGGCGCTGCGGCCTTGCGTTGTGCGCCCGTGATGGCATTGGCGAAGCGCGCCTGATCGTCGCCGGCAGCCAGGAACGTCAGCACCGGCGGCTCGAATTGGGCATCGACGACCATCTTCGAGGCGTCTAAGAGAGCCTTGCGCGCTTTGTTTTCACTCGCTTTTTCTTTGTACTCGCTTTCCGAGATGTACTCCGGTGCGTACTTCCGCACGAGTTCGGCCTTGATATCGCCGCTGGGATCCGTTGCCCAGCCAGTGCTAGACCGGCCGCGCGAACGAAAGAACTTGCCGTCGGTCAATCGGCAGATGCGCTCCAGACCAAAGTTCCCATACCCGCTATCGACGTAGTCCGAATCCTGGAGCTTGGCGGGAGTGTACACAGTGATATGCTCAAGAGCCCAACTGGCGCCGATCGGTTTCCCGGATTCGGCTTTCAGATTCTTCGAATAGAACGGTTCAGCGTTTCCAAAAGCATACACGGGAATGTAATCCCGTTTCAGACTGGCGACGGCCGTCTTGAGCGATTCTTCGTCCGCCGCGGCCTCATCGGCCAGCATCACGAACATCACTTCGTGATCCTTGCGATATTTGCCAAAGGTTTCCGCCGCCGTGGCGACGGCTTTATAGGCCAGCTTACCTGCGGGAGAATTCCCTTTGACTTCATTGAATGCTTTGCCCAGTTCGGCGCTGTCGCTGACTGGCTGCGGCGTGAGGACCTTGACTTCGTCGCCAAACGAGACGACCGCGGCCGAAAGGTTTTGCTGCACCTTCGAAGCATCGCCCGAGCCCTTTAGCATTCGGGCCGCGCGATCGGCAAGCCGGCTGACCATTTGATTTGCGGCGTTGTCGCAGATGTAAACGACGAGCGTCTTGCGATCGGCGGCTGCTGCGCGAATTTCGGATTCGACGCGATCAAAAGCCGAGTCGCTCCCCATTCCCAGCGAACCGCCCATCCCAGTGCCGGTCGTGTTGGTCATGGAACCGCGCCACTCGCTATTGCCGAAAGATTCGCGGCCTTGAACGCTCGTGCTGAATCCTTCGGTTCGCTTGCGATCCTTGGGTGGAGCAGTCGCAATCAAGCTATTCTTTTTGGCAACTTCGGCAGCCGCATCGGCTTTCTTCTTGGCTGCGGCGGCAACCTTTGCCTCGTCCTCGGCTTTCTTCTTCTCGGCCAGTTCTTTTTTCTCTTTTTCCGCTTTGGCAAGTGTTTCTTTGTTGCCGCTCGAACTCTTCGACTTCGAGTTGCAGCCAATCATCAGTGACATGCCAAGGCATAGCAGCAAGGCGAAATTCCAACAGCCGATCAGACGGTTTGCAGCGAGGTTTAACATCACGTTCGACTCCCCAAAATTCTGTTCAATTCCGGTTCTCCCCACAGATTTTTATTCTAACCAAGTTCTGCGATCTTTGGCGACCGCTAGGTGCAAAGTCTTGCCTGCGCAGTATTTTGACGCCTGAAGAAACAAGAATTCCCCGGGTGAAGGCTCACCCAGGGAATTCGACCATTTGCTCAAGGATTATTTCCCGGCAGTAACCCCCGGCCAATTGTCGGTCCGGAACGGCGTCGCAGGGAGGCCGTCCTTGTTCCACAAATTGACAACAGGGTAATTCGCCCAGCCAAACCGTACCGCGACGGGTTTCGAAACTTCACTGCTCGTGAGAACGACTGTCTCGCCGTCGATCTTGGCGTCGGCGTTGTGCCAGACTTTGTCTTCACCGGCGATCGTGAAGCCGGTCAATTTGTCACCACGAGCTTCGAGCCCCTGACCGACGTGGCTGAAGCGTAGGATGGCTTTATCGCCGTCGGTTTTCAGACTCTCGAACACCGGACCGCTGTACTCGATCTTCTCCTTGTAGGTTTTTGCGAGTGCCGCGAGTGCGAGTCGTTCGCCCACGGGTTGCTTCGGGATGGGATGGATATTCTTTTCATTGCCAACATCGGTAATGACAGCCATGCCCGTATTTGAGAGCTTCGAAAGCGTCATGAGTTGCGCTTCGCGCAGTTCGGCCCAAGCGCTCTCGGTAGGCTTATCCGTTTTGGCCATGTAAGGAGCAAGCTGGACAAAGTAAAACGGCATTTCCGGCTGACCGAAGGTTCTTCGCCACGATTGAATCATCGTCGGAAAGAGCGTGCGATAACGTTCGGCTTGGCCGGCGTTTGATTCGCCCTGGTACCAAATCGCCCCGCGGAGAGCGTACGGAGCAAGCGGCGCGATCATCGCGTTGTAGAGATCGCTGCCGGCCGCGCTGGGTTTCACTTCGTCGCCCGATTTCACAGATTTTACATAAGCCTTTGTTTCCGGGACGGCGTAGAGCGATTCATAGTCGGCCCAACGCTGCGCCGGCGTGCCGCCGACGTTGGAATTGATCAAACCAACCGGCACCCCGAGTTTCTTCTGCAGCGCAACGCCAAAGTGATAACCGACGGCGCTGAACGGGCCGACGGTTTGTTCGGTGCAGACAAACCAAGGAGCCGGTTCGCCCTCGACGTCTTTGTCAATTTCTTTTCCTGATTCGTCTTTGACTTTGATCTTTTTCTTGGGACCTGGAAGTTCACTCGCGGGCGTGGGCTTGCCGCCGCGTTGAATCGTGATCAAGCGCAGGTTTGGATGATTCGCCCCGGCTTTGATCTTAGCCGGTTCCTCGGCTTGATTGACGCTCCATTCCATGTTGGACTGCCCGCCGCAGAGCCAAACTTCGCCGATGAGGATGTCCTTGAACTCGACAGAGTTTTCCTTACCCTCGGCTTTGAGCGTCAGGGGTTCGCCGACTTGGCGCGGTTTGAATTTGACGAGCCAGCGGCCCTTCTCCGCCGTTGTGGAGAGCGTTTCATCGCCGAGTTTGACGGTGACTTTTTCTCCGTCGTCCGCCGTTCCCCACACAGGAATCGGCATGTCGCGTTGCAAGACCGCATGATCGGTGAACAGACCATGGAGCTTGATCGCAGCTTGCGCTTGCATGCCGAATGCCACGATGACCAGTGCCAAGAAACTTCGCTGCCAATTCCAAAGCTGCATCACTGCACTCCTCAATGAATGATTTGATTCATAACTTGCTCCCCGGGGCAGATTGTAATCGCTGGCGCGGGGATGTGCATCTATTTTCAAAGCAGGGGATCCCAGGGGATGAACCCCTGGGCTTTGATTCCATTTTCCATTGCGTGGTTTCAGGGGCTGGTTCATAATCACGGAACCTGCCGAATCGTTCACCCACCGCTGCCACACTTCAACGGAAATCACGCGATGAACTTCACACGCTTCTGGATGGTTTTTGCTTTGCTTTGCTTTCAAGCGATTTGCTTTGCTGCCGATCCGCCGAAAAAAACTTACGACGATCCAAAGAACGTCGATAGCGATTACGCTTACCAAGGGGAATACCTTGGCGAGTTTGACAGCAAAGAAGGGAAGAAAAAACTCGGCATCCAAGTCGTCGCCCAGGGCAACGGCAAGTTTTACGCTATCGGCTACGACGGCGGCTTGCCTGGCGAGTGGAAGCGCGGCGGGACTTCGCACAACGGCAAAGGTGAACTCAAGGACGGCGTCCTTCGCATCAGCGGCGAGGCCTACACGGCCGTGATCAAGCCCGAGGAAATCACGATCGAAAATGGCGAAGGAAAAAAACTCGGCACCCTCAAAAAAGTCCATCGCGAGAGCCCCACGCTCGGCGCGAAACCGCCCCAGGGCGCCATCGTGCTGTTCGACGGCAGCAACGCCGATGCCTTTCCAGGTGCGAAGATGTCGGACGACAAATTGTTGATCGCGGGCGCGAATAGCACCCTCAAGTACAAGGACTGTACCCTGCATGTCGAATTTCGTACGCCTTATCAACCGGCGGACAGTGGACAGCAGCGCGGCAACAGCGGCGTCTATTTACAAGGCCGCTACGAAGTCCAAGTGCTCGACTCGTTTGGACTTGCCGGCAAGAACAACGAGTGCGGCGGGATCTATGAGATTCGGGATCCCGACGTGAATATGTGCTTCCCGCCGTTGACTTGGCAGACTTACGATATTGACTTTACCGCCGCGACCTACGACGGCGACAAGAAAACCAAACCCGCGAGAATCACCGTGAAACACAACGGGGTCACCATCCATGACAACGTCGAGATTCCGCGAACGACTCGTGCTGCTCCGGTGAAGGATACCCCCGAACCAGGGCATCTGCATCTGCAAAACCACGGCAATCCGGTTCGTTTTCGCAACATCTGGATTGTCGAGAAGTGACCTTATCGCTTAGAAGACAAATGCAGAATACTGGCCACAGATAGACACAGATGGGACACAGATAAATTCAAATGCAGATGTTTACCGGCGTGGAATTTGACTTTTGTCTTTCTGCATTTCATCTGGGTTTATCTGTGTCCATCTGTGGCTAGTATTTTGAATTTGCATTTATTTGTGTTTAGGATGTTTTGAATTCTCGCAAGGAAGCAACCCATGGATCTCCGCGCACGGCAGCGCCGGGAATGGCCCGCGATAGAACAACATTTGCCCGAGCGCGCGTGGCGCGCGTCGTTGGCGTTGCTCGAAACATTGCCCATCGTTGTCCGCGTGACGCGGCCGCGCCGCAGCAAGCACGGCGATCATCGGCTCAGCCAGTGCGGCAAGTTTCACGAGATCACGGTCAACAGCGGCACGAATCCGTATCAGTTCCTAATCACATACCTGCACGAGATCGCGCACGCGCTCAGCGTGATTCATCACGGCCCGCGCGTGCCGATGCATGGCCGGGTATGGAAGCGTTATTTTGGGCAGTTGCTCGCCGACTTTGTCACACTCGAAGCCTTCCCGCCGGACCTGGCCGTCGCGATTCATCAGTACTCCCTGAGCCCTAGCTATTCGTCGAGCACCGACACGGCACTGCAACGCGCGCTGCGTGCGTTCGATACGAGCGATCAGAAACCGCTAGTCGAAGAACTGCGCCTCGGAACGCGGTTCAAGCTTCATGGGCCGCAAATCTTTGTCAAAGGCCCGCTGCTTCGCAAGCACTTCCGCTGCACGACCGAGCAGGGGCAGATCTATCGTGTTGCGGCAAGCGCGCGTGTCGAGAAGATTTTGGAGTAGGCCCGGCTGTGCCGGGCAAACGCAAGACGTTGTCAACACATCCAATCTCGCGGACCAAGCGGCCTGGCCTGCGCAAGGATTTTCGAATTGGAGATTCTGCTCTTTGTGCGGCACAGCCGCACCTACAAATCCGCCGTGGACCAAACGCCGTCGATCATGCGCCACGTCGTACCCGTGGGGTTCTTATTTTGTAAAATCGTCGGCAAGCGTTCCGCGCGGACGTTGTCGTAACAATGCAGCGCCGCGAAGCGACGCAGACTGGCCGGAATCCCCACGGCCGTGAAACCCGGATGCCCCGTCGCCGGAAACGGCCCGCCGTGGTTCATGGCCGTACTCACTGCGACGCCGGTTGGCATCTTGTCGTTGAGCAGGCGGCCAACTTTCGCGCGGAGCAGCGGTTCCAATTCCGCGTACAGTTTTTCGTCCGCGCCGGACGTGCTGGAATATATCGTTCCCGTCAGGTTTCCTTCGAGGTGCGACATCACCGCGATGATCTGCTCCACATCGTCGGCGACGACGCAGAGTGCGACGTTGCCAAAGGCTTCGGTCTGCAATGCCTCGGGCTTGCGTACAAACTCGCTGGCCGAGACTTGTAGCAACGTATTCACAAAGGAGTAACCTGTCCCGCCGCCGACGGTTCCGCCGCAAAGCAATTCAGCACCGGCCTTTTGCAAGACATCCACCGACTCGACGAGCGAATCTTGCACGCGTTTCGTGAGCAAGGTCCCAGGCGTTGCGCTGGAAAATTTCTTGACGATCCCGGCGATGAATTCGTCGCTGGCGGGACTTTTGAGGACGATAAACAAGCCGGGGTTCGTGCAGAACTGGCCTGCCCCCATCGTGCAGCTCCCAGCATATTCGTCCACGAGCGCCGCGCCGCGTTCGGCTAAAGCGCCCGGCAAAAACACCACCGGGTTCACGCTCGACAGTTCCAAGTAGACCGGCTTGCCCAACTCGTCGGCCGCGCGCTTCAGCACCAAACCGGCATTGCGGCTGCCGGTGTAGCCGAGCGATGCGGTGCGCGGATCGCGGATCAAGCGTTCGCCATCGGCGTGGCTCGTGCGATAGATCAATTGGAGCGTCGCCGGCGGCAGGTCGCTTGCTTGCAGCGCCGCGAATGCCAACTCGCCGAGCAACCGGCTCGTGCCGGGATGACTCGTGTTGGCTTTGGCGATGACCGGATTGCCCGAAGCAATCGCCGCGGCAAAATCCCCGCCGGAGATGCTGTTGAACGCGAGCGGAAAATTATTGGGGCCAAACACCCAAACCGGCCCGAGCGGCGCCAGGCACGAGCGGATATTCGCAGCGGTGTCGATCGTCGCCGCGGCCCATGATTGCTCGCGCGCTGCCTTTGCTGCCAGCCGGAGTTGATTCACCGTGCGCGGCAACTCGACATCGCGCAGCCGCGGCTTCACGGGCAAGCCCGATTCTTGATTAGCCAGCGCCGCAACCTCATCCGCGCGGGCTTCGATTCGCGCCGCGTAGTCGTCGAGAAACGCGGCGATTCGCTCCGGCGAGACCTTGTTCAACTGCGCCGCGGCCGTTGTCGCCGCCGCGAGCGCCGCATCGATGTCGGCCCAGGTGCTGATCGGGAATTGCTCGGGCAGTGCCGTCATTGCCGCAGGGTTTTCGGCTTGAAACGAACCGCTCGATTGCGACTTTTGCCACTGGCCGTTAATGAGAATTGGCTGCATTGAATCTAATCTCGAGAAAGCGAATGGGACACTGATGCGACTGATAAGACGGATTTACACTGATCTGAAATGAATTCTGCAGATCAGAGTAAGAGCCTATCCCGAAACTGTTTTCCTCGGCGAAACGGAACTATCGCTGCTTAAAAAGTCTGGCAGTAGGCAGAAGAATGAAGGCAGGAGAAGGACTCAGGAATATTCTTCTGCCTTCATTCTTCTGCTAATATCTATTCGAAACTTTTGCGTGTGAATTCGACTCTTGCGGGTAAACCCAGCTTTAGTCACCTGTGTGATGTGATGAAAACGGTATTGGTATAGTCCCTAAATCTTTTCCATCTGTCAAATCAGTGTACTAAGTATTGTCCTTGTAATTTGCTTGCACTAACGCATCCAAAGTCTTACGACTTTGGCTACGATTCTATCCTTGCACCACCGAATTGCTCAGTGTGCCAATGCCGGCGATCGTGATGCTGATTTGATCCTCCGGCTGGAGCGTGAATTCTTCGGTCGGAACGATGCCCGTTCCGGTGAGCAAGATCACGCCGTTTGGGAAACTGTTGTCTCGACCAAG
Source organism: Pirellulales bacterium (assembly GCA_041736895.1). Classification (GTDB taxonomy): domain Bacteria; phylum Planctomycetota; class Planctomycetia; order Pirellulales; family JALHPA01; genus JANRLT01. The sequence goes on along the minus strand of JBGSSS010000208.1, from coordinate 62,627 downwards.
CCACTCGATCAGGTCTTCGAACGTGCGGTTCAATTGCGTGATGTTCGTCGACCCGGAGAAGACTTTCTGCTTGGCGCGTTCGATCTTGATCGAGATGTCGATCTCGTCATGCGGCGGCATGTCGTCGATGAGTGTGATCGCCGGTCCGAGGGCGCAGCACGCATCGTAGACTTTGGCTTGAGGCAGGTAAAGCGGGTTTTCGCCTTCGATGTCGCGGCTGCTCATATCGTTGCCGATCGTGCAACCAATCAAGCGGAGCTTCGAATCGAGCACCAGCGCAAGTTCCGGCTCCGGCACGTTCCACTTCGCGTCTTTGCGGATGCGAACTGATTGCCCCGGTCCGACGACGCGATGCGGGTTTGCCTTGAAGAACAACTCCGGCCGCGGCGCTGCGTAGACCAAGTCGTAAAACCGCGCGGCGCCTTCAGACTCCTCCATCCGCGCGACTTTGCTCCGCTTGTATGTGACTCCAGCAGCCCAGACTTCTTGGCGATCGATCGGGGCGAGAATTTGGACGCTTTGCAACGGCACCTTGGCTCCGCGCGGCGCGAGACTTTTTGCCGCAGCCGCCGGACTTTCGGCCGACAATACATCGGTTAAGGAACGATATTGATCGTTCCAAGCCATCGGCGTGACGACTCCTTCTTCGATCAGTCCCAGGCACTCGTCCCAGGTGCCGTAGCGAATTTTGGCGAGTTGCATGACAAGCATTCAGGAGACAGGTTTGCAGGATGACAGGTCGGAAGACTTATCATAGCAAAGTCAGTTTTCCGGTGGCAGTAGCGATGCGTTTCAAGCGGCGAAAAGCAAGAGCGACGCAAACTCTTCGATCAAAGTAAGTGTGACCCATCGCTTGCCGCTTAGCAATCTGCAGCGCGGAGTCGGCGCCGCGATGAACCCCGCGCATGGTCAGGCAAGAATGCCTGACGTACGTCACGCCCCCGGCAAGGAAAACAACATCGCCGTGCCAGTTGTGCGCGGATCAACAAGAATCCGGCCCGCGTAGTGGTCGATGATTTTCTTGACGATGGCCAAGCCCATGCCGGTGCCTTGGGCATGCGCCGTGGGCAGACGTTTGCCGGCGATGAAAATTTCTTCGCGCTGCTCGGCCGGGATGCCTGCGCCATTGTCGTAGACGCAAAGCCAAACCGGCTTGCCGGCAGCTATCGCGGGACGCGAGTCATCTTCCCCGAGCGGCCAATCCGCGGGCAACGGGGTGCGCGGATCAGTGCTCGAGCGAATCACGATCTGCGGCTTCACGGCAGCGCAACCGTGCCGCGCGGCATTACGGACCAGATTCGTCAGCACTTGCTTCAAGCGGCCGGGGTGGACCATGACCGGCGGAAGGTCTTCTTCGATCAGAAACTCGATGTCGCGTTCGGCCAATAGCCGGCGCTGTTCAAATTGAACCTGCGCCGCGATTTCCGTGGGCTTCACCAACTCGGGTTCCATCTCGATTGTGCCCGAGCGCGCGAGCGTCACCAAGTCGCCGATGAACTTGTTCGATTGGCGCAGGCAGGCCTCGAGGTGCGCGATTCCCTCGCGGGTGATCGTCGGCGACGCGGGCGCGTCGTCTTGTTTGAGGACATCGACGGTGCTCGTCATGAGCATCAGATTCGCCCCCATGTCGTGCGATAGCGCGCGGAGATGGTGGTCGATATCGCTCGACGGGTTCGGTTGTGAAACTTTCGCACGCGGTGACTGCTTCAACGCTCGGCGGATTGTGTGGCCCAGTTCCAGGCCATCGAGATTTCGTTTGGCAATGTAGTCGCGCGCGCCGGATTGAAACGCCCGCACGGCGAGCGATTCACTACCCTGGCCAGTGACGAAGATCCAAGTCAGTTGCGGCCACTGCTGCGAACCTTCGCGCAGAAAATCGCAGCCGAGTCCGTCGGGCAGAACCTGATCGACAAGCACCAAATCGTAGCGCTCGGCATACTGCAACGCTGCACGCGCGGCGTTTAAGTCGCGCGCCTGTTCGATCAGAACCCCAGCGCCAAACGACTCATGGAGCAAATCGGCAAGCAAGTCAGCAACACCGGGATCGTCTTCGATGACGAGGACGCCGCGCAGCGCGATTTCCGGCGCGGTTTGCGAACGCTCGGTCGTGAAGGGACTGGTCTGGGACATGAACAATCGACGATCCTCCAAGGGAATAAATCCCTTGGCTTTGTAGTAATGGAAAGCGGCGGCCAATGGACGCGCCGGAATCTACAAACTAAGATCGTATGATTGGCCGGGGTTTCTCAAGTTTGCCCGACCGCTACAGCTTTCCATTTTCGGGGTTCCGCAAGAGTTCGGTCGGATTGTTCCGGTTATGTGCGTCGCACGAGCCGAATTTCGCCGTATTGCGAACCGCTCGCCCTGGTGTTTCATGCAATTATTATCGTCGCGACTTTCGCTGCCGTTCCTGCTGCTGACGGCTGTTTTGCTGTCGCTTGGCGGATGTCAAAAGAAGGAAACCGACTCGCCCGCGCCGGTTTTCACGGCCGAGCAACTCCCCAAGGAGGACCAACTGCGCGAGCGGATCGATCGCGTACTCGATCACACGCTGAACCAGCGCCGGCTGAACACCAAGGATCATGCGGCGTGGCAGATTGTGCACGCCCTCCTGCCATTTGGAGATAAGCTAGAAATCGAGCACGAGGGGAAGCTCGTTCCCGCACTCCAGTGGCTGTGCGACGGCAACACGCTTACCGGTTGGAATCTGCGTCCTGGCGATCGTGGCGTCGTCGTGCCGGTCGAAATCGGTTCGAAGACAGGCCAAGGCCATCCCGATCAATGGCTCGGTTATCTCTCGCAGACAGGGCTCGATCCCAGTACCCAGATTTTTGTGGGCAACAAGCAATACACGCTTAACGATCTCCTCACGCAAGCGCAATGGGATCTCACGCCGGGGATGGAAGCATCGTGGACATTGATGGCCGTAGGCAATCCGAACTACTGGGATCTCGATAAATCTTGGACGAGCCGCAACGGCGAAACATGGACCGCGGAGCGGCTCGCGGGAATGGAAGGCAATGAAGCCAACGCCATCATCGTCGGCGGCTCGTGCGGCGGAACGCATCGGCTTTACGCGCTCGCGATGGCTGTGAATCAGAAATTGATGAACGACAACCTCAAGCCAGAGCAATTGACGGGTGGGTGGAGAGTCGCGGATGACACCGTGCAAAAGTACAAGAGACTTTGCCGCGACAAGTTTCAAAATCGCGACGGCACCTTTTCAGGCCACTATTTTACGCGGCCTGGGATGGTCGCCGACATCTCGGATCAAGTCGGCACGACTGGCCACATCTTTGAATTTCTTGTTTCTTCGATGAGCGATGAAGAGTTGCGTCAGCCCTGGATGGTCGCGGCGTGCGATCGATTGGTCACGCTCATGGACCAAGCCCGCGATGTGCCGCTCGATTGCGGCGGATTGTACCATGCAGCGCATGGATTGATAATGTATCGCGACCGGATCTTGAGCGGAACGACCGGGCAATAAACGCGTCTTTTCACGCGTGGGCAGAAGCCATCACTACTCTTCGAGCCGCAAGCGTTTTTGCTTGAGCGGCGGAGTCTGCTCTTTCGCGGTTTCTTCGGCGGCTTGCGCGCGGCGAATCTCGACCAGGCTTGGCGCTCCGCGTTCGGCGCTGCTGCGGCCAGAAGCGCGCGCTGCTGGTGCGGCGGCCACGGGAGCCGGTGCTGGCGAATCGCGGCGCGGAGCACGCGCGGATTCGTTCGCCATGATCCGAGTCCAGCGTTCGTTGACGACGCTCGTGCCGCCTTGACCATTGTTGGGATTCGGCCAAGGAATCGACATGCTCGGATAGACAACCGTCGGCGCGTAACCCACGCCGCCATCACTAACGACGGGAATCAAGCCGGTGACAAAAGGCCGTTGGATGGTCGAGGCAAAGAACCCTTGCTGGCCGTTCATCACGGTGAGCATCGGCGTCTGGCTCGTGAGAGTCGTGCTGGCTCCTTGCTCGGCAAAAATATTGAAGCCCAAGCGTCCGCCGTTCCCGCCATTGATTTGAAATCCAAGATTGGCCGGATTCTGATTCCCGAGACCAAACGGCACGTTGGCTGGACCACCGAAACCAAAGCCGATCCCTTGTTGCGGTCCGTTAGGCCCCATGCCAACGACGCCGCGGCCGCCGGCTGCTGGATTGCTCGTGGGAATGTTGAAGCCCCAGCCGATCCCGATGTTCTCCTGAAAGCTCGTGCCGGAGTTGGTCATCGGCGCGCCGATCGTCACTTGCTGCGCCAGCGTCTCGCGGCCATTTGACAGATAGAAAGCAGCCGTGACTGCCGCCAGCGCAACTGTCTTTCTTCGCGAAAGAAACGAGAATTGGTTCATCGAGAATATCCTGTGCGGCATGTTTTTCATCGTCGCTCCAGTGATTCAATATACTGCCGCGCTCGCTTTCGGTGCCAGCAATTCGCAGGCAAACCGAGTCCAGATCTTTATTTAGGGCCTATCCCATAACCGGTTTCATCACTAGCTAAATAAAAGAGAATGCCAACGTAACGCGAACTTCAGCCGAAAATAGGCAGGAGAATGATGGCAAGAGAATGTTTCTTATTTATTCTTCTGCCTTCATTCTCTTGCCTATCACCTGCGTTTCATTGGCCAATCGATTGTGGGATAGGCTCTTAAATTCACATCAAATCGCGACAAAACTTTGCGAAAATCCGCAAATCCGCAAATTTCCCCGCGGAATGCTCTTGGTTCCGAACCGCAGGGGAATGCTATAATTCGAGTGTGGATTCATGCTCTCGTCCGCTGCGCTTCCGCGCGGCGGCCGGATCGATTTCCCAAAGGATTCTCTACGATGCCACAATTGCTCACTCGCTTGACGCTCGGTTTCTTGTTGGCCTTGGGCTGCATGGCCTCCTTGACGGCTGCGGAACCAGCGGCCGAGATCACTCCCGAAAAGCTCGATCAACTAATCGCCGATCTGGATGCCAACGAGTTTGCCATTCGCGATCGCGCCAGCACGGCGCTAGTGAAGATCGGCCTGCCTGCGATCGATCGGCTGACGCAAGCCGCGACTTCCAAGAGTTTGGAACAAGCACATCGAAGTTTGGGCGCGCTCGAGCAAATGCTTGATAGCGAAGAAGCAGTTTCCGACGCGGCGGAGCAAGCCCTCAGTCAAATCGCGCGGCAACAAAATACTTGGTCCGCGCAGCGCGCGGACTTGGCCCTCGAACAGACACGCCTGCTCAAACAACGCAAGTCTCTCGATAAGGTCAAGGCGCTCGGTGCCGAAGTCGTTGACGAAGGCGTTGATGAAAACGGCGAACTCAGTTATCTCTCCATCATCATCAAGCAAGAAAGCTGGAAAGGAACCGACAATGATCTACGTCTGCTGCGGAGTTTGCCTTCGCTGCGTTCACTGAGCGTCTTTGGTCCCGTCTTCAATGAAACGCAATTGCAGACGTTAAGCGAACTCAAGGACCTCGCTGCGTTGAATTTGTACGCGACCAAACTCAGCAATGACGGCCTCGCGAAACTTCAAAACGTGATGCCATACACCCGCATCGACCGCCGCAACGGCGGCATGCTGGGCATCTCGGGCGATCAGATCGGCGGCAACGGCTGCATGGTTAACTCGGTGCAACCCGATTCGGCCGCCGCGGCAGCCGGGATCGAACCTGAAGATGTCGTCGTCAGTATCGACGGGAAAGAAGTCGAGAGCTTCAGTGATCTGACGAAGCTGATCTCGGAAAAATCGGGCGGCGACGTCGTCAAGCTCAAGATCAAGCGCGGCGAGCAAACGCTCGACAAAGAAGCGAAGCTCGGCGAATGGAAGCCTGAGCACATCAAGAACGGCTTCCGCGGCGGAAATACGATCATTTTGCAAAACGGCCAGCGCATCATCATGGCGAAGTAATGTTTTTTGTAGCCCGTAGCGTTAGCGAGGGCGACAAAAAACTTTCATTGCAAGAGACAGTAGCGGAACAAAAGAGAATAAACGCGCGCAGCTCTTGCACACGAACCGCCTCGCTGCTTCGTCTTAGCGAGATAAGAGTTTGAGGCAGAAGAATGAAGGCAGAAGAATAATTCTTAGCAATTCTCCTGCCTTCATTCTTCTGCCATTCTCTTTGGCCTTGCCTCATAATCTGTAATTCTCATGACTCTCCTCTGTGCCGCTCTGAATTTTTCTCCGTTTCTCCGTGTTGAGGCATTCTGTATTTTGTCGCCCTAGCTAGCGCTACGGACTACTATTTTTCTTTTTCAGTCGCCGGAAAATCTTTCCCCTGTCGTCCGGCGACTAAAACAAGTCCCCCGCCGACAGCGATCAACACCAGCGCTAGCAAATACGGCGAGTCGAGTTGCTGGACCAAAAGAATATTGCCGACGAGCGGCCCAAGAATCCGCGCGAGCGAATTCACACTTTGACTCACGCCGAGGATACGGCCTTGTTGCGCCGGATCGCTGCGGCGTGAGATCAGTGAATTGAGCGCCGGCGTGACAAACGAAAAACCGCTGACGACAAAAAACAGCGACGTGAACAGCAGCCAAACCGATTCGCTGTGAATCGCCCCGAGCATGCCGCCGAAGCCGATGATTTGCAACACAGTGCCGATCGTGGTTAGCTTGGTCTCGCTGATTTTCTTGGAGAGCCGCCGGACGAGGCCGCCCTGAACCAGCAAAAGCGAAAAGCCAATGAAGGTGAACGTCAGCAGCACCTCGCGATAAGTGAACCCAAAGCCGGTGTCAACGCTGCGTTCGTTGCTGCTGCCTTTGAGCAGCAGTGAGAGCGTCGCTTCGAAATTGGCGAACGCAAAGACGCAGACAAACGTCGAGATCAGCAGCAAGCCCAGCGACGGCGTCGCCAACGCGACGCGCCACGATGACCCATCCCACCAGCGCCGCCGTTCGGCTGCGTTTTCGCTGCGGCTTTCGGGGCTAAGCGATTCGCTCAGCGAAAAGTAGGCAAACACTAGTGCGCAGGCCGACAAAATCGCCGCGGCGTAACCAGGCCCCGGACCCGGCGCATCGTTTTCATTTTGCACGGCGAAGTAGCCAAACAACGGTCCGAACGTGAAGCCCAGCCCAAACGCCGCGCCGATCAAGGCCATCCCGTGAGCGCGCCCCTTGAGCGATGTGCAATCGGCGATGTAGGCCTGCGCCGTTGGGATCGTCGCCCCGGCGATGCCAGCGCCGATGCGCGAGATGAAGAGCAGGATCAGGCTCTCTTGAATCGACGCCACGGCGAACAGCGAGTAACTGATGACCGATCCCAGCAGCCCGACCATCAGCACCGGCCGACGGCCGATGCGATCCGAGAGCATCCCCCATAACGGCGCAAAGAAAAATTGCATCGCCGAGAAACTCGCCATCAACAGCCCAATCGTCAAACCGGAGGCGTTGTAGAGCCGTGCGTAATTCGGCAGCAATGGCAAGACCATGCCAAACCCAAGCAGGTCGATAAAAACGACCAGGAACAAGACCAACAACGATCCGCGCGTCGGTTCGGTGATCCCGGCAACGGGAACTGCTTGCGGTGGCTCGTAGGGATTCGTCTCTGGCGGAGAATCTGGCATAGTGTTCAGGGGCATTTGTTGAGCTGGCATCATTTGGCAGGCAGCTAAGTTCGCTCTATCATAGTCAACTGACGATGCTTGCCCAGCGGTTATTGGATTAGGTGAACGGTGCCACTGGCTCTGCCAGTGTTATTCCTTCGTGGTTCACCTTAAATTCACACTGGCACCCAGACGCCTCCTCGCTCTCGACAATTTCCGAATTCGTGAACCCTCCGCTCGACTCTGCCGCCGAACGCCGCCACCTCGAAGCGCTTCCGCGCGCGGAGTTGGAAAAGCTGCAACTGCAGCAGCTCAACGCCTTGCTCGCGGACATCTTGCCCGCGAATCGGTTCTATGCGGAGAAGTTCGCCGGGCTAAAATTGCCGCTCGCCTCGCTGGCCGAGTTCGCCCGCTTGCCATTCACCACGAAGCAAGATTTCACGGCAACACCGCAGCCTGGCATGTTGGCCGTCAACCAAACCTGGCCAACCGAACGCTACGCGCGCTACCATCAAACCAGCGGCACGCATGGCCGGCCGGTGGTCGTTCTGGAAACGCGCGGCGATTGGCGCTGGTGGATGAATGTTTGGCAGTCAATCTTCGAGGCGGCTGATGTTCGTGCGGGTGATCGCGTCTTGATGGCGTTTTCGTTTGGCCCGTTCATCGGGTTTTGGAGTGCTTTTGACGCGGCCGTCGAGCGCGGCTGCTTGCTGCTCCCCGGCGGCGGGTTGAGTACACTGGCTCGTTTGGAAATGGCCCGGGCGAACGGGGCCGACGTGATTTTTTGCACGCCTAGCTACGCGCTCCGCATGGCCGAAGTCGGCGCGAGTCACGGCTTGAACGTGGCCACGCTCGGGATTCGCCAATTGGTCCTCGCCGGCGAGCCGGGCGGCTCGATTCCGAGCGTGCGCCAGCGCATCGCGAGCCTTTGGCAAGCGCATGTTCATGACCACGCCGGCGCAACCGAAGTCGGCCCCTGGGGTAATGGCGATCGTGCCGGCCGCGGACTGTCGATTATCGAAAGCGACTTCATTGCCGAGTTCTTTCAACCCGGCACGGACACACCCGCCGCGCCGGGCGAGCTCGCGGAATTGGTGCTCACGTGCCTTGGGCGGCGCGGCTGTCCTTGCTTGCGTTATCGCACGCAGGACTTGGTCCGCGCGCGCAATCCCGCGGTCAACGAGCCGGGGTATGTCTTTCTCGACGGCGGCATCCTAGGCCGCGCCGACGACATGCTCGTCATCCGCGGCGTGAATATCTTTCCCAGCTCGATCGACGCCGTTGTCCGCGAATTCCCCGACATCGCCGAATACCGCGTCACCGTGACGACGCAGCAAGCGATGGATCAGGTCACGCTTGAAGTCGAAGGCTCCGCTGCCGCAGCGCACCACATCGCCGAAACACTCCGCTCGCGGCTGGGGCTCAAGATTGATGTCTTTCCGGTCGAGGCGGATTCACTGCCACGCTTCGAAGGGAAGGGGAAGCGGTGGATTGATCAACGAGCTCGCTCAAATCATTAAACTGCCAAGCCATTTTTGCGAATTATATGCTGGAACAATATTGGAGTGTCTTTTTGTAACACATTGAGAAATTTTTGCCCCCAAACGCTGATTGTCTTGGCCCAAGGATGACCGAATATTCCTAATCGCAAATCTGCTGTCACAAAAATATAATAATCCCCATTGGGAATGACTGGCACACTCCAAGCATCAGGATTATTTGCCTCAAATTCAACGTGCGGAAAAAACCAGTAGCAGGCATGTTGCCAATCAAGCGCATAAACTGGTTCCATCTCGGAAAGGCATTCTCGTAGTGCTTTTAGAATCTTCAAATTCAAATCATTTTCACAATGTATGAAATGTTCCTCACCAGAATTGTAGACTTGAGAAATATCGTACGTTCGTGATGGATCAGGCTCACGAATGCCTGGAAAACTATCAACAGAAATATCAGGATTAAATATCAATCGCAGATCTATTTGAGTCCAAATATACTGTTCTTCACTATTCGACATTTCAATCCAAGACTTCATTTAGCATTCGTACCTTGAGTAACATCTGCAATTTAATCGTGAGCTGATTTAACCTACTTCCACGCCTTTTGCCTCGATCTCGGTCCCAAGATATTCCTGAATCGCGATCTTGATATTCTCCAGCGCCTCGGGAATTGTTTTTCCTTGCGACCAACAGCCCGGCAAACTTGGAACGCCGACGGCGTAACCTTCTTCCGATGGATAAAGCGCGATCTTGAATTTCATGATTGTTCTCCTAATGCTATTCTACAACGAGTAGAACTATGATCAAACATCGTACTTTTGAATTCTTCTAAGTTGCACTAGATGACCCCCGACGCCCAACCCCTCGAAATCGCCCTGACCGAACAGAAGCAACTCCTCATCGTCTGGAGCGATGGCGAGCGGCGGGAGTATGCGATTCGGCAACTGCGCGAAGAGTGTCCCTGCGCGCATTGCAACGCCGCGCGGCAAAACCCCAAGCCGAAACCGCTGCTCTCGGTCATCGATCCGCGTGAAGCGGCCCCGCTGCGCATTGCGGCGCTGCGACCGGTGGGAAATTACGCGTACGCCATCGACTTCAGCGACGGCCATAACAGCGGGATCTTTACGATCGAACAACTGCGGGGGCTGGGACGTGTTGTCGAATAATTTTTGCCACTGATCAGCACGGAAGTAACGGATTTTCACGGATCAGCAGAAATATGGAAGCCCGAGGCGTAAGCCAGGGAGTATTTGAATATTCGTGCCAGAAAATGAGAGCTGTTTTGAATTCTTTCAGATCAGTGAATATCCGTATTCATCAGTGATCATCAGTGGCAAAAATCTGAAATCAATCGCTCAGCCGCCAGCGATATTGGAAGAGCAGAAGCATCACCAACCACAGCCCGCCGAGCAGCAGGGATGTGCAAGTAAGATACGCCGCGAAAAACGGCCAGCTTCCCGCGACCGATGAACTGGCATCCGGCATGCTGATCGGCAGGTGAAACAGCGCGGCGAAGGGACTCACGACGCTAAGACCTTCGGCCACGCGGGCGAAGTTTGTGCCCGCGAAGAAATTGTTCGCGAAGTACGCCAGCGCCAACGGCAGCGTAAACAAAGCCAAGATCGCCGTATACGACATCATCATGGCCGTTGCCGTGCGGCGAAAGAGAACCGAACAACAGAGCGCGATCGACGCGGTGGTGATGCAAGTGAGCACATAAACGGCTAAATAGGCCAGTGTCACCAGCCAATTGCGGATGTAAAACGGCGACGACTCGAACAGCGTCATGACAATCGCCAAGAGCAGCGGCCAGAGCAAAAACATCGTCAAGACGCTCGACACACGCAAGCCAGAGAAGAGTTTCCCCCAGAGAATGCTCGTCGGACTGAGAATCGTCGTCAGCAACAGATCGAGCGTCTCGCGTTCGCGTTCGCTCGTCATGCTCCCGGCCGAAAAGACGGGGCCGACGAGCATATTGAAGAGTACGACGTAAGCGATATACCACGGCGAATATTGCGGCCAGATGAAGAGCGCAACGCACATCAGCGGCAGTGCCAGGAGCATGCTGACCTGGATCACGACGCGCAGCATGAGCGTGCCCTGGGCGAAAATCTCGCTCCGGATTTCCTTGTCGTAAACCGGATTCGCCCCGTCTTCGAGCAGCTTCGTCCGCTTCGCCGGGGCAAAGAGATTGTCCGGAAAGCGGTCGCGGTTGATCACGAGTCCCACGGCTTGGCGGTTCTCGGCTTCGGCGTCGATCACGTCCTTGCCTTCGCTGCCGACATCCGGCGGGCGGAGCAACCGCTGCGTCGTCAACCGAAACAAAATCCCGCCGATCAAAAAGCAAAGGATCGGGAAGATCGTCAGGATCGCGATCAAACGCAGTTCGCCATTGCTGCCGAACAGATTCCAAACCAAGACACCCAAGAGCGACATCGGCAGAATCAAGAGATACGACACGACGAGCGCCGACGATGTGCGGGCGAAGTAACTGCTGCACGCGATACTCACCATGCCGAACAACACGACCGACATCATGAGACCCAAGTAGACCGTCAGCACTTCGTACAACGACACACCGCCGAGCGGCAGACAGAGCATGACGATCGGCAGCGACGAAAGCATCAGCACGGCCAAGTGCGCGAGCGACGCCATCAGTTTGCCTAGCACAATCGCCGCCGGCTTCAGCGGGCTGGCGAGGAGCGACTCGTAGGTCTTGCGTTCCTTCTCACCGGTGATCGCCCCGGCGGCGAAGCTTGGCGACATCAGCGACACAAGCATGTACTGGCCGAGGAAAAACAAATTGACCAGGTTCTTGGCCTTTTCCGGATCGGTGCTGAGATTGATCCGCGTTTCCTGCGGCCAGGCCAACAACACGACCGTGCCGAGCAGCGCGTTATAGGCGAAGAGCAGCAGGAACGCCCGCCAGGTGCGCAGGTTCACCAGCAATTCGCGCTGCAGGACGGGATTTTCGAGAAGGTACATGCTGCGGATAAGCTAATGCGAGACGAGAACGGACCCAAAGTCGTTCGCCTTAATTTACTCGATTGTTGCGACTTTGTGGCTAACTCGTTTTCGTTTTCACGAAATGCCTGGCAACTACGCTTTGTGCTTCTTCATGCCAATTCCCAACACGATCAAGCCAGAAACAATCGGAAACGGGGCAAGCGTGAGCATGGCCGTGGAGAAGCTTGTATCCGCCAATTCGCCAACAAGAATCTGTCCAACCGAGCCGCCCAAGTTGCCAATCATATTGATGAACCCAATCGCCGATGCCGCGGCTGTCGAGCCGAGAAACATCGTCGGGATCGGCCAAAACGCTGGCAAGTGCATGTAGTGAAAGAACCCGACGCCGAACAGCAAGATCGCTCCGCCCAACCACATATTGGTAAACGTCAGCCCCGCCAGCGCGATGAAGATTCCCAAAATGACGAGCGGAACCGCCACATGCCACACGCGTTCGCCGCGCTTGTCCGAATGATGACCGTTGTAGAGCATTCCAAAGAACGCAATGACATAGGTCGCACTAGTTAAAATGAACAACCAACTTGCGCCCTGTTCTTTGGCCACCGTGAGTTCTTTGGACATGCGTTCAAGCTCCGGCTTGCTGGCGGTATCGATTCGAGTCAACTCTGCGGTGAGTGCTTCGCTATTGGCGGGCAAGTTCTTGCGGGCTTCGTTCTTTTTTAGCTTCACATCCTGCCTGGCGGCTTGCAATGTCTTGTCGAGTTGCTTGCCGCTGTCGTCAAGCAGGATATTCTCATAGATCTTGGGCATGAACGTCGAAAGTCCATAGCTGCTGACGTTCTGTCCGAAGTAGACAAGCGTCAAAAGCGCAACGATGCCCAACTGGCTCTTGAAGCCCGCGAACCCGTGCTTGAGCTTTCCGTGTGATTGCTCGGCGGCTAGATCTTTTTCCAAGAGTTCGCGTTCGTCCGGGGGCAGCCACTTGGCTTCGCTAATGCGATTCGGAAGTACAAACGCGGTGACAAACGCCGCGACGATCGGCATGATCCCCTGGACGATGAAGACCCACTGCCAGCCGGCTAAGCCGAACCCCTTGAGTTCCAACAGTTTCTTGCTCAGCGGCGCGCCAAAGGCCGAAGCCAAAGGGATGGCCGCAAGGAACAGCGCCATTGCCTTGGCTCGATCTTGTGTTCGAAACCATATCGATAGATAAAAAATCACGGTTGGAAAGAAGCCGCCTTCAAACAATCCCAAGAGAAATCGAAAGAAGTACATCTGATACGCGGCGTTTGTTTCCAGCGAGCCGATGTAGTTCGCAATCGGTGCCAGAATTGGCAGTTCGGTCTCAAACTTCGGCAGCCAGCCAAACAGGAACGGCATCACGGTTTGATCGCCGAGGAATCCCATCAGCGTCGCCGCGATCCCCCAGAGCAATAGGATGCGGATGAAAACCCAACGCGCGCCGCGCTTGAGCACACTCAGCGTGCTCGGGATTTCAAGAATCCAATAACTCCAAAAGAACATTCCCGCGCCAAAACCGATAGTTTCGTTCATCAAGCCCAAGCCGCCCTCGGCCGGGGACTTGCTCATCTCGATCGACGCCCAACTGATGTTGGAGCGATCGATGTAGGCAATGATGTAGAGCGTGAAGAGGACCGGGATCAGATGGACGCTGACGCGCCGCCGTGCCTGTTCGCCGACGTTCGGAGCCGGTTTCCACCAAATCTTGGGCATCCAGAAATCGCCCCAGCCATCGCGGTGCTCCGTCTTCACGAGACCATGCGGGTCTTCGCCTTGCGGTGATTGATACGGATTCGAACGCGGTTGATCTGAACTCATGCGATCCCCATTCCCCCCGGAAAGAATTGCGGCAATCGCATCAAAGTAATCGAAGCGCGGCGCGCTTGCAAATTGCTTAACAATAAAGCCGCCGATGGTATCGGCGGGCATTCCCTACGGATGGGCATACCATCCGCAGGCTTGGGTTGGCACTGAAATATGTCTTGCAGAGGATAACGAGGCTATTCTGCAGGCGACGTTGAAGCCCCTATCAGTTTTCCGATCGCGCAAACCTTGTCGTCTTGAGAAAGGATCGCTCCATTTGCGGCGGGCTGAACGACACGAAGTTCGCAATCCGATAAGGCTTGATGACCTTGGACTCGCTCAGCCAGATCCTCGGCAGAGCAACTCGACTCGGCCCAAGCAAAAACCAGCGGTCCCCAAGAACTTTGCCCGACGCCATACGCCCCGTGTTCATTCAATGTTCGCACGATCGCCGCGACGCGCTCGTTGGCATACGACCCGTGCTGAATCGTCGCAAAGCAACTGCCCGCAAGTTCGCCATAGCGATTAACACTCGCCGCGAAGCGTGCAAAGTCAGCAGTCCGCGCGGCGGGGATCATTTCCAGTGAAAGCTCTGCCGCTAGTCGATCGCTGGTCGCCGCTGGCACTGGCGGGAGTTTAGCAAAAGCTTCTTTCTCCGGCCCGCCGGAGAGTCCTTGATTCGCGCGAGGGATTACTAACAACACGCGCCACGCTGCGGGCAAAGTCAATTGCGCAATGAGCGGGGCCAGTGTCTCGCCGAGGAATTTGCCTGCTTCGACGATCAGCCCGCCGTGCAAGAAGCCGTAACTGCCAACTGAAGAACGCAGCCCTCGCCCCGCGAGCAACATCAATTGCTCGAGACCTTCGATTGGCAACTCTTGACTTCGCAATATACCCGCGGCGATTGCCAGACCCAATTGCGTTCCGCTGCCGAACCCGACATGACCGCGCGGGGTTTCTCGCACATCAATCAACTGCGGTTGCAGCGGCTGACCGAGCGAACTGAGGCGCATGATAATGCGCTCCGCCAGTTCGCGCACGCGGCTTTGTTCGCGGCCGATGAAGACCCAAGCACTCGCGGGTGTGAAGCTCACGCGCAGCACTGGTTGGTCGAGCATTACACCCGCGCCGCCGAATCGTCGCCGTGTGGGATCGCCGAAACTGAGCAGCCCGAAGTGCAATCGAGCGGGCGAAGTAATTTCGAAGGGGCCAGTGCTCATGAAGCCGTCTCCACGAGCCGCTTTCCGATGTATCCGGCCAATAGTTCAAACGCCGCACTTTCCCGCTCCCCACCGGTCTTTTCCACGACGGTTCGCCAGCTGTCCAAATCCGCCCGCACTAGCGGCGCGGCAATCAAGTGCAAACGTGTCGCCAGAATCGCTAGCTCGATCACGGCGAACTGGGCGCGATTCCAACCGGCCGACACGCGCCGGATCACACGGTTGACGATGCGTGCCGTCATTTCGCTGCGCGGACCTTGCTCTGTGGCTTCATCGATGACCAGTTCCCACGACTCGAGCGAATCCGCCAGAGCCATGCCGTCGATCTTGGTTGCCGGAACGAGTGACGGAGCGACGCGCGGCTCGCCGATGGCCGTCTCGGCAAGCAACAGCACATCGTCGGTCAAGTGGAACACGCCGCAACGATCACGCCAGAGATTGTCGTAAGTCCGCGAACCTCGCCACGGTCGAAGCATGAGCTTCTCGCCCGGCACGAGCACGATCGGCCCCTGCGGCGCGATGTTGGTCGTGCCGTCATGGTTCCAAGTGGTGATCAGGCCTTCGAGAATAAACGGCATATCGTGACTGAAACAAAATACAATGGGACACTGATTTTACTGATCGGACTGATTTCCACTGATCAGAAATTTTTTAGTCAGATTTATTGCAGATCAGTGAAAATCATAATCATCAGTTAAATCAGTGTACCATCCCCTCTGCATTATAAAACGCTTTCGATCGCCTTCGCCAAGCGCGCCGCATCGACCGGCTTGCCGAGTAGGGGACCAAGCTGGTGCTCGTGGGCGAGATTCAATTCTTGAACACGCGGGACATCGCCTAATAACACTAATGGCACTTGCGGCCAGCGCGCGCGAATCGCGAGCAACCACGGCAAAGCCGCTTCAAGATCCGTGCTGAGATTCACGACCAACACCTCAGGCGCGAACTCGCGCCACGAGTCTTCGTCGCCGGATTCCAGCTCCGGTGTTTGCTGCCAATGGCCAACCGGGAGACATCCAATCGATTCGAGCAGTTCCAAGAGCGGCAGCAACTGATTGCGATGCCGTGAGATTACCCCAACGCGAGTTCCTTGACGCAGCAGTTTCGGCGCGCGGCTCAACAGGCGTTCCTCGCGCGTCGTTGTACGGGGCAGGGGAGAGCGGCAACTTTCCAACAATTCGTCGATTGCGAACTCAAATTCCCCGGCCGGAACTTGCTGCCAATTGGCCCAACCAGGCGCGGTGCGTGCCGCGCCTTGGCTCCACGCCCCGACAAGTTCGACCCACCGCGTCAGCGGCCATTGTCGGCTGATCTTTTCGAGCTCTGCCGTCTGCCATGAACCAGGCCAGGGACTCGCGCCGATGATCAATTCGGGCGGGGCGAACTGGGACAAGTTCGACCAGGTGTCGAGCGTCGCAAGATTGGGGCAGAGCCGGACTCGTGCGTGTTGGTGAAGAAAATCGAAGGCGCGCTGGAACTCGCCGGAAGCGGGGCCGAGCCAGATTGTGTTCTGAGATTTTTGATAATCCGAGTTCTGAGAAAGAGCCGGATTCACGCTTGCCGTCATAGCAGTTTTCATTCCCCGGCGGTTTCCAAGACACGCTGTTCGGCAGTCGCGAGCGACTCATGCAATTCGCTCACCGTCGTGGCCCAGCGCAGTTGATCGAGGAACGCCGGATCGCTTAAGAGGCGGCTCAAGCGGGCGAGGACGCGCAGATGCGTCCGGTCGTCGAGCGTGCAGATCATGAAAAACAGGTCCGTGAGCTTGCCGCGCGAATTGCCGAACGGAATCGGACTCGGCGTTCGGCCAAACGCAATCAACGCATCACCCAAGATACTCGGCTGTGGACGGCGGGGATGCAAGAGGGCGATCCCTTCGTCAAGCGCCGTGCTATGCAATTCTTCCCGGGCGCGAACTGCATCGGTCAAGCGTGCTGTGTCCCAGATCAATCCGGTGCGCGCGGCAACATCAACCATCGCCCCGATCACCGCCGTATTCGTTCGCGCGTCGAGTTGTAACTCAATCGCTTCAGGTCGAAGCAACGCCGCTAGCGTAAACTCAGTCGGCGTCGTTGTCGTACCGCGCGGCCCGCGGAGGACAACCTCCATCTCGGCGAGTTGCTGGTCATCCGCCAAGCCGATCCGTTGTTCCCACCATTGATGAACCTCGGCCGGGTGAAAACGCCACTCGCCGCCAACGCGCCGCGCGGGGATCTGTCCGCGCTCCGCCAGGCGCAATACCTGCGCCGCAGTTAGATGCAGATGCTCGGCCAAACCGGGAATGTCGAATTCTTCCATGTCGAATACTTGCTAGCAGAGGAAAATGTTCAGCTTCCATTGTGACTTGTAGAACTATTTTCTGCCACCGTAGGTTAGGCTTTCCAGCCTGACAAGAGTTGAGATTCCACTTCGTTTGCTGTGAATTCCGCGTCAAACATCGTCAGGCTAGAAAGCCTGACCTACGAAAAATCCCTCTTGACCCGATTCGCAAAATGAGTGACCATCCCGGCCTCTGAATCTGGGCGAGTTGCGGTCAAGGATGGCCGCGTGTCTCGGCTAGGTACCCGTTCGCAGGGCAAGGAGGCCCGCGATGGCTCGACGAATCACAACTCGTCCGACGGAAGTCTCGCTGCGGGAATTGTTCCCGACAGCCGAGTATCTGCATGTCGCTTCGCCCAAGGTCACCGGTGTGGCTGTCACACCGCGCCAATGCACGAAGGGCTGCGCGTACGTCGTTCTCGACGACGCGAACGATGATCCGATGCAAGCCGCCGCGCTCGCCCTGCATAGCGGCGCGACGGTCATCATCACCGAACAACTGCTGCCGCTCTCGAGCGCACCGCAATGCATCGTCAAGGATGCCCGTGCCGCCTACGCTCAGCTCTGCTATGGCCTCCAAGCCACGGCGATTGGCGGGCTGCACAAAGTTGGCGTCACGGGAACTCATGGCAAAACTTGCGCGACATGGCTGATCGCGAGTGTGCTGGGGAACAAGGCCGGCAGCGGGTTTTACAGCACGCTGGGACGCTCGACAAGCAACGACTTTGCCCCCGAACAACCGACCAAGGACGTGCCGCGCGGCGTCAGTGCCTGGTTCGCCGAATGTGCAAAAGCCGGCGCGAAGCACGCGGTCCTCGAAGTCAGCAGCCTCGCCATTGCCCAGCAACAACTCGCGGGACTGTTGCTAGATTGTGCCGTGGTCACGAACTTTTCGCGCGACGGGTTTGACGAACATTCGACACTCGATAACTATCGCGACACGCTGCGGCGGATTTGCGAATCACTGAAGCCGGGCGGAACACTTGTCGTCAATTTGGACGACGCCCTTGGCCGCGACTTGGCCCGAGATGCTGGAATGCCGACGCTGACGATTGGCTTGAACGAAACGGCCGACGTCACGGCGAAGCTCTTGGAACGCAGCCCCTCGGAACAAACCTTCCTGCTTACCGCCGGACCTGAAAGCGTTGCCGTGCGGACGCAATTCGTTGGCGATGCGATGCTGTACCACTGCCTGAGCGCGGCGGCGGTTGGCTTGTTGCAAGGCATGCAGCTCACTGAAATCGCCCGCGGACTCGAAACGGTTGACAAGCTGCCGGGCCGCTTGGAACGCATTGAATGCGGCCAGCCGTTTACCGTGTTTACCGATGCGGCCAGTGAACCCGAATCGCTCCGCATGACACTGGAAACAGCGCGTGAAGTTTCGACCGGCCGCGTGTATTGCGTCTTCGGTGCCGAGCCAACTCGCTCGCGAGATCAACTGCATCGCCTCGGCCAAACGATTGAGGCCCACACCGATCAGGTCGTCATCACACACGACCAACCGAACTCCGGGGCGTGCGCCGAAGCGGCGCTCGAAATCCTGACGGGATTCGAGTGCCTGAAGCACGTGACTCACATCGGTGACCGCCGCGAAGCGATCGAGCAACTCCTGGCCAAGTGCCAACCGGGCGACGTGCTCGTTGTGGCTGGGGCGCGCAACGCGCCGTTCCCCGGGTTCAGCATGGCCGACGACGATCGCGACCTGATCGAACCGTGGCTGCGGGCACTGGAAACCAAGAACAAGAGTGCCAAGAAACGGGCGTAACGCGCGTACGACGGACTTCCAGTCCGTCGTCAGATATTTCGGTAATTCGACGGACTGGAAGTCCGTCGTACAAGTCCGCAACATCAGGCTAGAAAGCCTAACCTACGAATTCAGAGAAGCAGAAAGAAGCGAAGTCATGTTACGAGCCACGATTGATGATTTGCGGACAGCGTGCGGCGGAGTGCTGCGGTTGGGTTCGATGCCGCCATTGGATGGCGAACGGACGTTGATTCGCGGCGTGACGCACTACCTGAGTCAGATTGTACCCGGCTCGGTCTACTGGCCGTTGGATCTGTCGAGCGATGAATTGGCTGATGGTTACGAGGTTCGCTTGGCTGAAGAAGCTCTTGCGCTCGGGGCCACCGGGGTTGTGATTGCTGGCCGCCGCATCACCCCGTGGGCAGGCTGCTGGACCTTGCAAGTCAACGATGCTTGGAGTGCATGGTGCGAGTGGCAACTGTGGGCCAATCGGAACGGTCTGACCTGGGACGACGAAGAGTTCATTCCACCGACGACCTGGTCGCGCACGCGGCCCGGGGCGAATCGCATTCGCGAGTACGAAGCACGCCAAGAATTTCGCCAGCGCCCGGCGGTCGAAGACGATTCGGCCCGCGCGGTTGTGATTCGCATTCACGATTTTTTAGAACACCACGCGAACGATTAAGAGGAGACACCACCAAACCATTTCGGGATTCTGTCGCTTGCGCCGAGTATGCGGGTATGTACGGTGCAACCCTCCCTCCTGGGTCGAAGCTCATAAGACGAGCCGCGTTCGAGAAATTCTTGAACAAAGCTAGTTTTCCTTCGCGACAGAATTCATGACCGTGGGCATCGTCGGGGTAACACCCTCGATGGCCACGGGAGATCACGCCGGCCGTTCCTTGCGAAAAAGGAACGGCCGGTTTTTTTATTTAACCCCCGGTCAATGACCGGGGGAGTTGGACGTCAGAATTATGAAGCGAAGGGAATCGTTTGACGATGATTCTTGGATTAGAACAACCAACTTCGCTCATCCCGCTGCTCTCCCCGTCATTGACGGGGGGCTAAAGGATAGAACCCTAGACATTGCCCCCGAAACTAGCGACAATGCCACGAATTGTTTCTTATCACGTTCCGCTCAACGCTCCGCTGGGATTGTCAATCGCATGTCGTTTCTGAAGGGCTTTGAAAAGATCGTCCGCACTGGCGAATTGCTCGCGCCGCATACTTGGTTTGGGCTGGGCGGTCCCGCCGAATATTTTGCCGAACCGAATACGCTTGACGAACTGGCCGCGCTCGTGCGGCGTTCGCGTGAAGAGAACCTGCCTGTGCGTTTGCTCGGCGGCGGCTCGAATCTGTTAGTACGAGACGAAGGTGTGCGCGGCGTTGTGGTTCGCTTGTCGGGGCCAGCCTTCACGGAAATCCTTGTGACCAAGCAAGGCCTCGCCGCCGGCGGCGGCGCACGACTAGGCCATGCGATCTCGGTCGCGGTCCGCGAAGGTTTCTCCGGACTCGAAACACTCGTCGGTATCCCCGGCACCATCGGCGGGGCTGTCCATATTAATGCCGGCGGGCAAACGGGTGACATCGGCCAGTGGATGCAACGCGCGACCATCCTCACCCACGCCGGAGAGTTACAAACCCGCGAAAAAAACGAGCTCGTTTTTGCCTACCGCCAGAGCAGCTTGGACGATGTCATCGTCCTGAACACCGAATTTACGCTCGACCGCGAAGATCCGTTGGAACTGACCAAGCGGATGCAAAAAGAATGGATCATGAAAAAGGCGACCCAGCCGATGGGCCACCAGAGCACGGGCTGCATCTTCAAGAACCCGCGCGGCGTAAATGCGGGAATGCTGATTGAACAAGCCGGTCTTAAGGGCGCGCGCGTCGGCGGTGCCGAGGTCAATGACCGCCACCAGAATTTCATTGTCGCGGAACCTTCGGCGACAACCAAGGACGTCTTGCAATTGATTGAGCTCATCCGCGACAAGGTGCTGGAGCGCCTCGGCGTCGAACTCGATCTCGAAATCAACGTCTGGTGAATTCAAAATACTCGCCACAGATTGACACAGATAAACACGGATAAGAGTCAAAGTAAAAAGCTGGAACTCCGTAACAGAAACAAGATGCAAGAAAAGCGGGAATTGAGGTAAATGCCGTTGTGAAATTTCATTGGATTTGCATTTATCTGTGTTCATCTGTGTCCATCTGTGGGTTGCATTAAACCTCAAGAAGACTATGGCCAAACGGAGCGCGCCGCCCCCGACACCGGAACCTGCGGGGGGAATCTTTTCGCTCTTGCGGCATAGCGGGCTGGGGACGCTCGTTGTGGTTTGCGGACTGCTCGGCGGAACCGCGTGGTATCTCTGGCAGCAAGTTCATCGCACCGTCGAAACGCGCGGCGACTATCAGCTCGATTACAACGATATTGAGCTTCCTCCGAAGCCAGCTTGGATTCGCGCCGATATCCGAACCGAAGCACTCCGCGACGCGAGCCTCGATCCGCCCTTGTCGCTGCTCGATGTCTCGTTGCCTGAACGTTTGGCAATGGCGTTTCGGTTGCATCCCTGGATCAGCCAAGTTGACGGAGTGCAGTTGACTTACCCTGCGCATGCGCACATCAAACTCCAATACCGGCGGCCGATTGCCATGACTGAAGTGGAATTGATCGACGAAAAGGGTGAGAGGAAAAAAGGGTTACTGCCAATCGACGCCGTAGGAACGCTGCTGCCGCCGGGAGATTTTGCAGGACATCCGGATCTTCTCCAGTATCCGCGCATTGTGAGCAACGCGGGCAGTCCGACTGCCCCGGCGGGGACTATCTGGGATAATCCGATCATTCTTGGCGGAGCGCAGATTGCCGCGGCGCTCGAACCGCTTTGGAACCAAGCCAAATTGATGAGCATTCGCTGGGTCGAAGACCTGGCCAATGTCGGCACAATCACACGGCATTATGTGATCGAGACCAAAGACGGCGGAACACTGATCTGGGGGCAAGCACCCGGCCACGAACATGTCGGCGAATTGCCCGCCCAAGAGAAAATCGCTGCGATCAAACGCTGGAGTGAACAACCCGGCGGGCTCGAAACAATCGTGAAGCAAAACACGATCGATCTGCGCACGAACAAGGACTGGCCAAAGTGAACACTCGCCTCCGGCTCGCCGCTAAACGGTATAATCATGGTGGATTGAAAATCAAACGTTCACTTTACTATTCTGCTTTTCTATCATGTCCACCATTGCCACACTCATCGGCCAACTCCCATTCGTTCGCTCCAAAACGTTCGATCTGATTGGCCGGATCGAAAAGTTGCCCGACCCCGCGGCAGCACTTGCTTGGCGGCCGGGACCAGGCCGCGCGCACATCGGCTGGCAGTTGATGCACATCGCGATCACCGAAGAAATCTTCGCCACCGAGCGTTTCTTGCCGGAAAAGGAACGGTCGTACGAAGACATCTGGCCGCGCTTTCGCGGCGGCAGTGTGCCCGACGATCAGATTCCCGAATTGCCCGCGATTCGCATGACTCTCGAAACGACGCGGCTGCATCTGCTCGACACGCTGCATCGATTCAACGACGCCGATCTCGATAAAATTCCCGCGGGTCTATCGCAGCGCGGGCTTACGTTGCAGCAAGCGCTCGAGCTGATTTCCTGGCACGAAGGCCACCATCACGGTCAAGCGCATTTGACACTGAATTTATTCAAAACGGCGCACGGGATAACTTGAGTTGTCGCAAAATAAAATGCTTGCTCCGGCGTTTGTCAAGCTGAAGTTTTTTCCAGAAAATCTTTTCCCCAATTCCCCCCTGTTCAAATCTAAAAAGCTCGGGTAGGTTGCCATCATACGAACTTGTGGTGATCACAAGATGTTGGCTAATTGAAGAGGAAATCTTTCATCGGCTGACAGTCGCGTACTGGCATCTTTCTATTGGCCGCGCGATCGTTGCGTAGGAAAATCAATTCGATCACTGATCAAGCTAGGTTAATTTCATGCGTCGGGCGAAGATTAGCATTATCGGGGCCGGCAATGTGGGGGCAACGTGTGCCCACTGGTGTGCGGCCGAAGAACTGGGCGACATCGTGTTGCTCGATATCCCGCAAATGGAAAAGATGCCGGCGGGCAAGGCTCTGGACTTGTTCCAGGCTTCGCCGATCGCGGGTTTCACTTCGAACATCATCGGCACCAACGATTACGCCGACACCAAGAATAGCGACGTGGTGGTCATCACGGCCGGCATTGCCCGCAAGCCCGGGATGAGCCGCGACGATCTGCTCGGCACCAACGCCAAGATCGTCGGACTGGTCTCAGAACAAATCAAAGCCACGAGCCCTGACGCCGTGGTGATCGTCGTGAGCAATCCGCTCGACGCGATGGTCCAGCGAGCTCTGCAAGTCACCGGCTTCAAGCCGAACAAAGTCATCGGCCAAGCCGGCGTGCTCGACACCGCGCGTTATCGCGCGTTTCTCTCGATGGAACTCGGTGTTAGCGTCGAAGACATTTCGGCGATGCTGCTCGGCGGCCACTGCGACACGATGGTGCCCATTCCTAGCTGCACATCGGTCGGCGGGATTCCGATTACCCAATTGATTAAACCCGAACGGCTCGAAGAAATCGTGGTCCGCACGCGCAATGGCGGCGCCGAAATTGTAGGACTACTCAAAACTGGCAGTGCCTATTACGCGCCAGCGGCAGCCACCGCGCAAATGGTCGAAGCGGTTGTCCGCGATCAGAAGCGTTTGATTCCCGTCGCCGCGTATTGCGACAAGGAGTACGGTGTCGGCGGATATTATGTCGGTGTCCCGGTCATTCTTGGCACCAACGGTGTTGAAAAGATTATCGAGCTCCAACTGACCGACACCGAAAAGGCTGGCTTCCAAAAAAGCGTTGACGCGGTCAAGGATCTCGTCAAGGCGATGAACGCCTTGGTTGGCTAGGATGCTGGCAAGGCTCGCGCGGAGCTAGCATCAAATCTCGCGCCAGCCGCCGCGCGGCTCGTGAATTCAGAAGCGGATAAATTTTCAGCAGCGCCGCAAGCGCCAATTGTGCTTTGCTAGCGGGTTTCGCGATTGACATTTTTTCGGTGATTTCAGTACAGTCCAAACATCGTCGGAGCGCGGATGGCTGTGATTCAACTTGAATAGCAAATCTTGAGCAGCACAGCTCGAGCAACAAGTCGAATCACGCGCCGGCACGAATCTCCTCTCTCAGCTTTGGAAAACTTCTCTCCCCCACGAGCTATGAACCGACGCGCCGTCGCCAAACATTTTGCACTTCCCGCCAACACTCTTCTGCCGTCCAGCGCGTCGGATCCTCTGCATCTGGCACTCTTCGCTCCGCTCCATTACGAACCCAATTACGCCTACCCTCTCGTGATTTGGCTGCATGGCCGCCAAGGCAACGAGCACGATCTGCTGCGGGTCATGCCGCACCTGAGCTTACGAAATTATGTCGCCGTCGCTCCGCGCGGCACAGAACAAGCAGGCCGGTTCTATGATTGGTCGCGAGTCAACTGCCGTCTGGCCGAACAGCGAGCTTTGCGTTGTTTGGAAGCAGCTCAAACAAAATACAACGTCTCGCCGCGCCGCATTTACTTGGCCGGCATGGAAAATGGCGGGGCAATGGCGATTGAAATCGCCCTGCGTCATCCCGAACTTTTTGCCGGTGCCATTTCACTCGGCGGCGGGTTTCCTGCCGGCGGGTCGCCGCTCGCCAACCTCGAAGTCGCCCGCGAAGTTCCGCTCTTCCTGACTAGCTATCAACAAAGCACGTTCTACCCCGTCGAACGTGCTTGCAATGACCTACGGCTGTTTCATGCTGCGGGGCTGCGGGTGATGTTGCGGCAGTATCCGGGCAAGGATGGCCTTTGCAAACTCGTGCTAGCGGATCTTGACCGCTGGATCATGGAGCAAGTCACGCAGCCTGACGAGACGGCCTTTGAGTCGGTCGAATCGCAGGAAGTGCTGTAAGCTTCGCTTCGCCGTGCCGTCCGCGGCCGGCTAACTGTCGAGCGTAGAGGCTCGGGCTAAGCACGCTTCTCTTGACCGTAACGCTACGGATCGGTATCTACTTAGCCCGCCGTGCTGCGCTCTTGCAGCATCGCGCATGGATTTGCGCTCAGGCTGCATTGATGTCTACCGCCGTCGCTCCGCCGCCGTCAGAACAAAACACGGCCGCCCCGCGCGCACGACGCAAGCTAACACGGTTCGTTAAGCCTTTAGCGGCCGCGCCGAAAGCGATCTTTGCCGGGCCGTGGTCGAATCCCAAACATCGGCTGCTGATCATCTTGGTCAGTTTGGGGACTCTGTCGTTCTTGGCCATGCTGTGGTTTGTCGCGCAAGAACGCGTCAAACCGATTCCCGAACCCGAGAAGCCGAACATCAAACTCCGCGACGCGCTCGCGGCCCTCGATCGCGGGGCCTATCGCGAGTCACTGCGCTTGCTCGATGAACTCGAAGCACATGATCTGCTCACCGACGATGATTTTGGCGGGCCGGACCTGATTCGCGGAATTTTGCTGGCGCAAGATGCGGAGCGCATGTGGGATCGCGATCAGATTCGCATGGCGCGGCAGGCGTCGCGCTATCTTATCGCGGCGAAGCAAAAAGGAATCCCTTGGGACTATCAGGGCCCAGCTCTGTATTGGCTCTGTGCCACTTATGTTCAAGGGGGCAACGCCGCGGCGGCACGGACGGAACTCGAGCAAGCGATCGAAACGAACAAAGAACTCGGCCGCACTTCGGAGTTGCATCGCCTGGGGATGCTGGCTTGGCTGGCGGAACCGGAACCCGACTTGAAAAAGGCTCTCGATTACAACACCAGCTACTTGGAGCACGACGATCTGGCGATCACGCCGCGTCAAGAGGGGCTGCTCATGCGGGCGCGCATTTTGTTTCGCATGGGGCAGGGGGAAGAGTGCCGCGAAATTTTGCGCAAATTGCGGAGTGACACAACCGCGGCCCTCGAAGGACTTCTGCTCGCTGCTGAATTGCAGATCACGAACGCGCGGGCGGAGCCGGAACTTAACGACAAGGCCAAAAGTCTCTACAAAGATGCAATTCGTATCCTGAACGAAGCTTTTGCCCGCGGCAACGGTCGTGAAAAGATTCAACGCCAAGCGTTATATCTCAATGGAGTTTGCCGGCGCGAACTCGGCCAGCGGCAACAAGCTTGGGAAACCTTCCAACGAACGCGCACCGCGTATCCGACGAGTCCCGAGGGCATCACCGCGGCCTTTGCCGAAGCGACGCTGGCGCGCGAATTGGGCCTGCACGAAGACGTCGTTCCGACTTTGATCGAGGGAATTAACTCGGCCGGCCATGCTGATGAATATCACAATCCGCTGTTCCCTTGGTCCGCGGTGCGCGAACAGATCATGGCAACCTATCGCGAAGAATTTGACAAAAAGAATTTCGCCGCCGCGGTAGATCTGGCTCAGGCCAGCAGCGCGATGCTCACCCCAGAAACAGCGAATGAACTTCTGGCTCAAGCCCGGATCGCTTGGGCAGACGAACTCTTGATCGATGAGGCGATCCAGTCGCAAGCCGCCGGCGAATTGGCTCGTAAAAAATCGGCTGAACTCTACCGCGCAGCGGGCCGCGACTACGAGGAACTCGCCAAGCTGCACTTCACCGATGCGCATTACCTGGATCAAGTCTGGAGCAGCGCCGAGTATTATTTCCTCGGCAAAGATTACGCCGCGGCGCTGCGGCAATTGCGTGAATATCTCCGTTACGAGCAGCGCAGCCGCCGTCCGCTGGCGTTGCTGCGTTACGGCGAATGCCAGGTTCTACTCGGCCGCTATCAAGAGGCGCTCACGACGTTGCGTGAATGCATTGCCGATTATCCGCGCGATGCTTCGTGTTATCGTGCGCGGCTTCTGGCGGCGCGGGCTTTACTCGACAAGGGAGATCGTGCGGCGGTCAAGGAGCTGTACCTGCTCAATTTGGAAAGCGGCCAGCTTACGCCGGCCAGCACCGAATGGCGTGACGCGCTCTTTGGACTGGGCCGACTGCTCTTTGGAGATGCGCAGCTCGTCGAAAGCCAAAACCCGCCTAATACCAACTCAGCGGTGACCACACCCGAGGAACAACAGGCACAGGAGCTGTACCACGAAGCGATTCGCCGTTTGGAAGAAGCCATCGAGCGTTACCCGAATGCCCAGCAAGCAGTACCGAGCCGCTATTTGGTAGCAGAAGCTTACCGCGCGTTGGCGGCATATCCGCGGAAGCGACTCAACGCTAGCACAATCCAAACGGCCCGCGATGAATACGCCAAGGAGCTACGCGGCTTGCTTGCCGCGGCGATGAATGACTATGTCTTGGTTCAGGAATCGCTTGCCAATCGCCGCGAAGATCAGCCTTTGACGACGGTGGAATACTCGTTGCTGCGAAATTGTTACTTTGCCCAGGCTGCCACCCTTTATGAATTAGATCGCTTTCAAGAAGCAATCGGGGTGTACACAACGATGATAAATCGCTATCAAAGTGAGCCGCAAGTGCTCGATGCCTACTTCCAACTCGCGACTTGTCAGCGCAAAGTCGGTCAACTGGAAGAAGCCCAAGCGACCTTGGACCAAGCAAAACTGGCGTTGGAACGCCTGCAACGCGAGCAGTCAAACTTTGTCTCGACGACGAATCACGACGCGGCGGAATGGCAGAGAATTTTGGATTGGATGGGGAAGTTGTAGTTATGAAACACAAGCAGCAGGGTGCCACTGGCTTTGCCAGTGGAATTTTTCTGCAAGTCTTGCTGATTTCTTAGGACAAAAGAGCACTGGCGGAGCCAGTGGCACCAAACGTCATGAAGACCAGTGACACAACCCGACTTGCGACTCTCGTCGAGCTTAAGCTCTCGCTGCTCGAACGATTGGTCGAACTTGGCCAAAGCCAGGTCGAATTCATCGACGCCGGCGACTACATGCAGTTGCTCAAACTGCTCGGCGTCAAACAACGCGTCCTCGGCGGCTTGAACGATGTCGAATCGGCACTTTGCCCTTTCAAAGACCAGGCCCCCGAATCTCGGCCTTGGCCATCTGCAGCCGAACGGCTCCGTTGCCAAGAACAATTACGCCGCTGCGAAGAGTTGCTGCGGATGATTCTGGCGCAAGAGCAATCCAGCGAACAACAGATGATCCAGCAGCGCGATGAAAACGCGCGGCAGATCGAAGCTTTGCAATTCACCGCCCGCGCGAACTCGGCGTATCACGACGAAGCGTGGCAAGGTTCCGTTTCTTTATCCCAACTTGACCTAGCCTCGGAGGGCTAACGATGAGCGACCAAAGTACATCGAGTCCCGATCTCTCGCGGATCCTGCATGCTTGGCAGGCGGCGACGGTCCGTTTGGAACAGACCCACGAATCGCTGCGCAGCGAAGTGCGCCGGCTAACCGAAGAGTTGGAACAAAAGAACCGCGAACTGGCGCGCAAGAACCGTCTGGCTGACCTCGGCCAAATGGCCGCGCACATCGCCCACGAGGTTCGCAACACCCTTGTGCCGGTGTCGTTGTACTTCAGTCTGTTGCGTCGCAAGATCGCTGGCGATCCTTCGAGCCGCGAGATCCTCGACAAGATCGGCACCGGCTTTACGGCGCTCGAAGTCACGGTCAGCGACTTGCTGCATTTCACCGCGGACCGCGAAGCGAAGCTCGAGCCGATCGCCGCTGGCGATGTTGTGCGTCACTCGCTTGAATCGCTGCAACCACAATTGACCGCCCAAGGTGTGACCCTGCGCTTGGATCTGCACCAATGCGATCCGCTCCCGATTGACAGCGAAATGCTTCGGCGCGCGACGGTCAACATTGTTCTCAACGCACTCGATGTGCTTCCTAGCGGTGGCGAATTACACGTTACGACGGTGCTGACGCACGATCGCTGGGAACTCGAAATTGCCGACAACGGCCCTGGCTGGAGCGACGAAGCCCTGCATCGCGCCGCAGAACCGTTCTTTACGACCAAACACAACGGCACGGGCCTTGGTTTATCGATCGTCGAGCGGATCATGGAATCGCACAGTGGTGAACTTTGGCTGCAAAACTGCCCCGAAGGCGGCGCGGCAATCACGCTCAGCTTTCCCCGCAAAGCCGCGGGCG
This sequence comes from Pirellulales bacterium, assembly GCA_041736895.1. GTDB lineage: Bacteria > Planctomycetota > Planctomycetia > Pirellulales > JALHPA01 > JANRLT01. The sequence goes on along the minus strand of JBGSSS010000208.1, from coordinate 33,449 downwards.
CAACGACGCTGCAATTCCCCACCACGGCCAAAGACCACAACCAAGCACAAACAACTCCGATCAGGAAGGCTGCATGAGTTCCGCTCAAGTCATCTCGGCCGATGCCGCCGCCATGTTGTCGGGCCGAATCATGGTCGTCGACGACAATAGCGCCGCGCGCGAATCGCTGCTCGACGTCCTCCGCGCGCTCGGCCATCATGTCTGCGGCCACCCCAGCGCAATTATTGCACTCGAACAGTTGGAATCGGTCTCGTACGACTTGATTATTACCGACTTGCAGATGCCTGGTATGACGGGCATCGAGTTCATCCGCCGGCTCGCGCGGCGTCCGCACGGCGCGCAGATCATCATGATCACCGCGCACGCCACGGTGCATACAGCGGTCGAAGCGATGCGGCTTGGAGCGTTTGATTACCTCGAAAAACCATTCAATATCGAACAACTCGAACGAGTTGTCGGCGCGGCGCTCGAACGCGGGCGTCTGCTCGACAAGGCCGAACTCCCTGGTCCGTCCGCATTCGACTCGAACCCCAGCTTGATCGGCTCGAGCCAGAAGATGCAGGCCTTGCGCAAACGCATCCAGCAAGTTGCGCGCACCAACGAAACCGTGCTCATTACCGGCGAAAGCGGCACCGGCAAGGAAATGGTCGCGCGGATGGTTCATGCCTGCAGCGATCGCGCGGGCACACCGCTCGTTAGTTTGAACTGCCCCGTCTTGTCGGCGCAGTTGATGGAGAGCGAACTCTTTGGCCACGAAAAAGGTGCCTTCACCGGCGCGGACTCAGCTCGCACTGGCCGCTTTGAATTAGCCCACAAAGGGACGATTCTCCTCGACGAAATTTCGGAAATCGAATTATCGCTGCAAGCCAAACTCCTGCGCGTGCTGCAAGAACGGAGCTTCGAACGCGTCGGCTCGAGCAAAACGATCAACGTCGATACGCGCGTTCTGGCGACGAGCAATCGGTTGCTCCGCGAAGAAGCGAGCAAAGGCCGATTCCGTGAAGATCTCTATTTTCGCTTGAACGTCGTGCCGCTGACGCTGCCTCCGTTGCGTGAGCGAACTGACGATATTCCCGAACTCGCGAGGTTCTTTCTGGAACGCGCCGCCGCACGGCTGCAACGAGAGACTTGCGTACTCGACGACTATGCCACGGCGTTGTTGCAAACTTATCGCTGGCCTGGGAATGTCCGCGAGTTGGAAAATCTGATGACGCGAGCTTCGGTCTTGAGTCTCGAATCGACGATCACGGCCGAATTGCTCCAAGATTGGCTGCCGGCGGATTTGTTCGAGGGCGGTATCTCGATCCCGATGACTGTTTCAACGCCAAGCAATACAAGCGTTGCGAATTTGGAACGAACGTTGACGGTGACACCGCCATCAGTAACCGCGAACGTGAGTATGCAGGACATGGAACGACAGTTGATCGAAGCAACCCTCGAACGCTTCAATGGCCACCGCGCAAAAACCGCTACGGCTCTCGGCATTGGTGTGCGAACATTGTCAGGGAAGCTGAAGTTGTACGGCTATAGCCCGCGGGCAAAGTCGCCATTAGCCCCCCGTCAATGACGGGGGGATTTCCGTGCGAATAATCAGAGAGCGCATTTTTTGCCTACGACAATCGGCAATAATTGCCGCTTGCGGCAATGACGCAAGCGGTTGGGTAACGTTGACTGCGAATCAGAAAACTAGCGAAACAGGCGAGAAAACAAGCGAAAACCTTGACCAGTCAAGCCGGGCGAATAACGCGCTTTGCGAAGATTGGCACCCCGCTTGCATTGAGTGAAGAGCGACAACACTCGCTCTTTGACAACTCGCCACGGATATTTTTTGTAGCCAAAGTCGTGAGACTTTGGATGTGCGCGTGAAAGTCTGGATTACACACAGTGCCTCCAAGGTCTCACGACCTTGGCTAAGGGATTTTTTTGCGGAGAGCGCACGATGCTCGATGGCTTGCTGCAAACCAACACTGTTCCGTTGCTGGAGCAGGTCGTCAATTTCTCGCAAGCACGCCACAACTTGCTGGCGGGTAACATCGCGAATCTTGATACGCCGGGTTACAAGGCGGCGGACCTCGATACGGCGCAATTCGAAGATCAATTGCGATCGATGTGGGAAGCGCAAAAGATGGGGAGTGCGTCGGCTGCGGAATCGGCCAATGGGTTTGCCGAACTACGCAAACCAGGGCAGCATGGCTTGGAATGGGGCAATCTTGTACGGCATGACGAAGGAGATGTGAATCTGGAGCACCAGATCGCCGCGTTGAGCAAAAACCAGATGCAACACAATCTGGCGCTGACCATCATGACCAGCCAGTTCCGGCTCCTGCAAGCGGCCATCACCGAACGGCCGTAACCTAATGTAGCCAAGGTCGTGAGACCTTGGATGCTTGCGCCGGGACCTGCGTCGCTCGTCCAAAGTCTCACGACTTTGGCTACAGGCTGCTAGCAATCTCTCTGCTGCGATCGTTGTGAAACGATCTTTCGCGAATCGCCCAACATCGGCATAATTCGCCGCCCTACTTTAGGGAATGATGAATTTTTGCCACGAGTTATCACTCGGAGGTCTCGATGTTTTCCGCGCTCGATGTCAGCACCAGTGCTCTTGTTGCGCAGCGCATGCGTTTGAACGCCGTCGCCGGCAATATCGCCAACATGAATACGACGCATAACGAAGCGGGCGAAGCGATGCCTTATCAGCCGCGCTTCACTGTCTTCAAAACCGACAACGCGGTGAGTACTCCCGAAGGAGCTCATGGCGTAAAAGTCGACAGCGTCGAGATCGCCCAACAAGAGCCGCGCTGGAAGTTCCAGCCCGGCCATCCCGACGCGGTGAAAGAAGGCCCCCGCAAAGGCTGGGTCGCCTATCCCGACATCGACATGGTCGAACAATCGGTCGACGCGCTCGAAGCGACCCGCGCTTACGAAGCCAACGTCGGAGTGATCGAAATGACCAAGTCGCTCAGTTCGATGACGCTGAAAATCCTGGGCTAAACAACAATCCCATGAGCCCCCGGTCAATGACCGGGGGGAACACGCGTTGCAGATCAGCACTCGTCAGTGAATCCCAGTGCATTTCCCCCCGTCATTGACGGGGGGCTAAAAAGTGAAAACGACAATGAACACAATCCAAAGTTTTTCGCCAGGAACGCTGGGCCAGCTCGGCTCGCTCGGCGGAACGAACAATACCAAAGTGGCCGACGGTCCTTCGTTCGGCGAAGCGCTCAGCAACTCGCTGCAAGAAGTCAACTCGTTGCAGCAAGACGCCGACCAAGCGGTCGAATCGCTCTTCACCGGCGGCAACGCCAATCCGGCCGAAGTGCTGACCGCGGTGCAGAAGGCGGACCTCGCGTTTCGCACGATGATGCAAATCCGCAACAAACTCGTCGCGGCGTACGATGAGCTGAAGAATATCCGTGTGTGAGTAAGAAGCAAGAAGTAAGAAGCAAATACAAAGCCAAGGAGTTTACCTCCTTGGAGAATTCAAGAAGTGCAGCGACGAGTGAGTGCAGCAGGAGTCCCGCATGGATGCGGAACTTGACCCGAGAACGATGACACGGAGAGTCAACGGATGGGCTTTCTCAACAACGCGGTCAATCAATTCAACAACGTCTTTCGCACGCTGTCGCTCGGCGCGCGCGTCGTTGCGGGCTTGCTGCTGTTGGTCGTCGTGATCAGTTTGGCGTATCTCTTCAATCGCCAAACCGCGGCACCCGAGGCGTTTCTCTTCGGCGGCGAACCGGTGACGGCCGCCGAGTTGCCGAATATCGAAGCAGCGTTCGGCAAGGCTAGTCTCAAGAACTACTCGACCGAAGGCAATCGCATCCGCGTTCCGCGCGGCGAAGAATCGACGTACATGGCGGCACTCGCCGATGGCCAAGCGATGCCGGCGACCTATGGATCGCATATCAGCAAAGCCCTCGATACCAACGACATCTTCTCGAACAAAGAGAAGCAGTCGCAGCGAATGAAACATGGCCGGGAAATGGAACTTGCCCAAATCATCGGCAAGATGCAAGGCATCAGCCGCGCTGCAGTCATGTTCGACACAAGTGTGGAAGGCGGCTTGAAAAACACGAAGCTCTTCACTGCTTCGGTCTCCGTCGAAACGATCGGTTCAATCCCTCTCGAAGAGACGCGCGTCCAGGCGATTCGACAATTGGTCGCCGGGGCCTTCGCCGGCATGAAGCCCGAGAGCATTGCCGTCATCGATCTCAAGAATAATCGCTCCTATCCGGTAGGACGTCCGGGGGAATTGCTGAGCGGAAGCCAAGATCCAACACTTCTAACAAAACAAGCTTACGAGCAAGACTGGACGCGCAAAGTTCAAAATGCGCTGAGCTATGTACCCGGAGCCGTTGTCAACTGCAATGTGATCCTCAACAACGATCTCGATCATACTGAGCGAAAACTGAGTCTCGATTCCAAGGCCTTTCAAGTTCTGCAGCATGAAACAAGCGAAATAAGCACTCAAGTCTCACCAGGCCCCGGAGGACGGCCTGGTCCCTCGGCCCAAGGGGGCTTCAGCAATCAAGCCGCGAGCCTAAATGCTGGCGCGACGACGAGTGGCCGCGCTGAGAAAGAGTTAACTTCAGTCAACAATAAATTCATGCCGGGCGGCAGCGAAATTGTCACTCGACGCGCCGGATTAACGCCCAAACTCGTCAGCATTTCAGTTGGCGTTCCCTACGCCTATTACGAAAAGATTTGGAAAGAACGAAATACATCCGCCAATGATCAGGCTAAAACTCCGACAGCGGCTGAGATGGAAACGCTCGTCAAAACCGAAGGCGAATTGCTGCGTGGCTACATTGCCAAGCTGTTGCCCCCGCGTGATATCGAAAATCCCGATCGGGGCTCAATCGGCGATGTCGTCATCAACACGTTCCAGCAAATCACGCAGCCCGAACTCCCCGAAACGCAATTCAGCGAAACGGCCCTCGCTTGGGCCAAGAGCAACAGCAGCACGATTGCTACCGGAGTCTTTGCGTTGATCGGGTTGTTGATGCTTCGCGGTCTGCTGAAAGGCGTTCCAACACCGGCAGCAACAGAAGCGGAAACACCGGCAATTACGAACGCCGCGACCGCCGCGGTGAATTCTGGCGAGGTTTCAGCGACGCCGGCGGATACCGCAGTCCCAGCCAAGCGCTTAGCACGACGGACCAAAGGCACGGGCAATCTCCGTGATGAACTCGTCGAAATCGTTCGCGAAGATCCCGACACCGCGGCGAATATCATTCGGAGCTGGATTACCAGCCCGGGCTAAGCAGCAAGCTGAATAATCAACCCGCATTGCAAGCAAGACCCGTTTGACGCCGAACCTTTGACCGCTCCCGAAATCAAAGCCTGAAACATGCCCGAAGCTGTTGCCAACTTGAGTCCAATCCGTAAGGCCGCGATCTTGATCTCGGCGCTCGACGATGCGAGCGCGGACAAGCTGCTGGAACAAATGAGTGAAGCGCAAGCTCGCCAGGTGCGTGATCAAATACTCGAACTCGACGAGATCGATCCGGAACTTCAAAAGGAAGTGCTGCAAGAATTCTTCGCGGCGAAGACACCGGGAACAACAGCTTCCGCGCAAGCGGAAGCAGCAACGATTACGGCCAAAGTCAGCGGCGTTGAACTCGACTTGAGTCCCCACCACGAACCGATGAACGAAGCTTACACCGCCGGCTGGTCGAATCGTGATGGCAGTGCTAATCCGTTTGGGTTCTTGAGCGAATTGGAGCCGAAGGTACTGTGCGAAGCACTGCTTCGCGAGCATCCGCAGACAATGGCCGTGGTGCTTGCGCACTTGCCACCGCGCCGCGCGGCGGCGGTGCTCGAACAACTCCCCGCGCCGCAGCAAGCCGAAGTCGCTCGTCGCATCGTCGATCTCGACGACATGGATGCCGCGGTGATCGAAGAGCTTGCGGCCTCGTTCGCCAAGCAACTCGATGAACAACTGCGCAAGCAACGCCGCCGCGTGACGGGCATGAATCGCTTGGCCGGAATTTTGGCTGAATCGCGCGAGACATCCGAGCAGCAAATCCTGCAAAATCTGGCTCAATATCAGCAAGAATTGACCGCAGGGTTACAACGAAAACGGTCTTCGGAGAAATCCGCTAACGCGGCTATGACGCAAGCGAAGCTCGATGAGTTACCCGACATCTTGCCCATGACTCTATCAACGCGGGCAGTTGAATTGGATCGCGTGCTGGCCCTCACGGACAAGCAATTGCTTGCGGTCCTACAGCAAGCCGAGACCGAGCATGTTGTCCTTGCCCTCGCTGGTGTCGAGCCGAACGTTGTCGAACGGATCGGACGGAACCTGCCGCGTGGACAAGCCAAGCTCCTGCAACGCGCGTTGGCCGAACTCGGACCTGTTCGCCGCGAGCAAGCCGAAGCCGCGCAGCAAGAACTGACTCGCGTCGCAGCGAGTTTGGGTTATTTGAAGATGACCGCGCGGCGCAGACAAGCGGCGTGATTGTAACTGAATTTTGTTTTCACGAAGCCCGAATCCCCAACCCCTCCTGCCCGCATGGCCAGTGTCATCAAAGCATCGCCTTCGAATGCCGCGATCCAACAAATCGCGTTCAATTTCGAAGACTTGACGCAACAGGCGGGCAAGTACCTGGAACAGACACGCATCCAAGCAGCGCAGATCGTCGTCGAAGCGCAAAAGCAAGCAGACCTGATCAAGTCCAAGTCGCAAGAAGAAGGCCGCAAGTCGGCGCAAGTCGCGGCTGAGAAGACGCTCGACGAAAAAGTCGGCCAGCGGATGACAACGTTGCTACCGGCACTGAGCAAAGTAGTCGCCGATTTGCAAGATGCAAAGCAGGCCTGGCTGCGGCAGTGGGAAGAGGCCGGCGTTCGGCTGGCAGCGCGGATGGCCGAGAAAATTCTGCGCCGCGAATTGAGCCAAGATCCCACGGCATCCGTGGCGTTGATTCGTGAAGCATTGGAGCTTGCTTCAGGGACGACCAAGGCACGCGTACTGCTCAATCCGGCGGATCACGCGGCGCTTGGCAAGCAAACAGATCGTCTGGCCAATGAGTTCAGCCGCATCAGCCAAGTCGAGTTCGTGCCCGACGCCTCGATCTCGACCGGCGGCTGCCGTGTGCTGACCGAACAAGGCGAGATCGATCAGCGGATCGAAGTGCAGTTGGAACGATTGGTCAGTGAGTTGGTTGGTGGCAATGAGGATTAACTTTTTAGCCCCCCGTCAATGACGGGGGGGAGCCGACAATTTGACGATCTGAATCGTTGAGTTAGAGAAGACACGCGAAAGAATTGTTTCAAATCCACGATTGATTTTCAGAACGACGACTAAATCCCCCGGTCATTGACCGGGGGCTAAATACCATGCAAGCAATGCTCGACCATCTCGAACGGATCATGCCGACGCACCTCACGGGCAGTGTGGTGCGGACGGTCGGCATGACCATCGCCGTGGCCGACTTTCCCGCGCCGGTCGGCGCGCTGGTTGAGATCGAACGCGAAACGCAAGAACCGGTCCGAGCCGAAGTCATTGGCTTCCGCGATGAGCTGACGTTGCTTTATCCCTTGAGCAGCATGCAAGGCGTCCGCCGGGGCAATCGCGCAAAACTGCTGCGCACGGCGCGCTGGCTGCGCGTCGGACCCTCGCTGCTTGGCCGGGTTGTCGATGCCGAAGGCCGCTGCATCGACGGGCGTCCGCAACCGGCGCTGCCGGAGCGCATGGAAATCGACCGCGATCCGCCGCCATCGACGTCACGTCCGCGCATCGACAAGCCGCTCGGCACCGGCATTCGCACGATCGATAGCTTGCTGTGTTGCGGCAAAGGCCAGCGGATGGGCATCTTCGCTGGCTCCGGCGTCGGCAAAAGCGTCACGCTCGGGATGATGTCCCGCTACACCACGGCCAACGTCAACGTCATCGCCCTGATCGGCGAACGCGGCCGCGAGGTCAATGACTTTCTCGAACGCGATCTGGGTCCTGAAGGCCTTGCCCGTAGTGTCGTCGTCGTCGCGACGAGCGATGAGCCGGCACTCCGCCGTGTCAAAGCGGCGATGACCGCGACAACGATCGCCGAATATTTCCGCGACCAGGGCAAGGACGTCCTCTTGCTCATGGACTCGGTCACGCGTATCGCGATGGCTCAACGCGAGATTGGTCTCGCCGCCGGCGAACCGCCAACGACGCGCGGTTATCCGCCTTCGGTGTTTTCGCTCTTGCCGCGCTTGGTTGAACGCTCGGGCCGTTCGCCGCTCGGGAGCATTACTGCCTTTTACTCGGTCCTCGTCGAAGGCGACGATCCGCAAGAACCGATCGCCGACACCGTCCGCGGGCTGCTCGATGGCCATACCTGGCTCTCGCGCAAGATCGCCTCGCGCGGGCATTATCCGGCGATCGACGTGCTGCAGAGCCTGAGCCGGTTGATGAACGACATTGTGCCGCAAGACCAACAAAACGCCGCGCAATTGGTGCGGCAAGTTTTGGCCGCGCACCGCGATCACGAAGACCTGATCAGCATCGGCGCATATCGCAAGGGCGCGAACAAGCTCGTCGATACGTCGATCGACATGTACGACGAAATTCATGCCTTCCTGAAACAGCGTGTCGAAGAGCGCGTCACGTTCGAGCAAGTTGTCGATGCCCTGCAACTACTGGGACGCAAGATCGCCACGCGTTTAAGCCAGCCGACAGTGCCGCCGGCACAGCCGATTAATCGGTAAGAATGCTCCCAGGGGGTGAACCCCTGGGCTTTGGCAGATATTTTTCCCCAACCCCAAACCCCGAATCCCCAGCCCCTTTTCGAGATGGCCACATTTCATTTTCGACTGGCGACGTTGCTGCGGGTCCGCGAAGCGGATCGTGATGAACGCCGCGCGCAGTTGTCCGACGCCCAACAGGCCGAGGCGATTGTGGCCGGGCGAATTCGTGAAATGGACCAGGAAATCGGGGCAATTCGGCAGCTTGGGCAACTCGCCGCCGCGCCCGGCAAGGTCGATGTCGATCAATTGTTGGACATGCAACGGTACGAGATTCAACTGAAAATCGAACGCGCGGCGACGGAAGATCAACGGCAAAAAATCGCACAAGAAGTTGAGCGCCGCCTGGAGCGTGCGATTGCCGCGGATCGCGAAGTTCGGATCCTCGAAAAGCTGCGCGAGACTCAATTGGCAAAGCATCGCAGTGAAGAAGAGAAAGTCGACCAGAAACGTTTCGATGAATTGGCCGGACAGCTCGCCTTTTATCGCGAGGAGGTTTAACTATGGGAAAACTCCTCGGCATGTTTGGCGCGGTGATGGTGTATTTCTGCATCGCAAGTGTCATCACGCTTGCCGTGATGTTGGTTTACGCCAAATCACAAGGGTTCCTTGACCCGGACAAGGTCGCAACGATGCTAGCTGTCGCGCGCGGCGATGAGTTGCCCGCGGCAAAAGGGAACGACGGCGAAAAAGAAAACCCAAAGAATGCGACCTACGAAGAGCTCGAGCAATTTCGGCAACTCCGCGAGCGGAACTTGGAACTGCGCGAACAAGCGATGCGCAACCAGCGCGATTTGCTGGCAAGCGAACGGCTGAAGCTGCAATCGGCGATCGAGCAATTCGCCGACGACAAGCAAGAGTACGCCAAGAACCTGGTCGAAAACCAAGACCGCGCCATCCAGCAAGGCCGCGACAACATCCGCCAACTTTGGGAAACAGTGAAACCGAAGCTGGCCAAGGAGTTAATCCTCAACATGATCGACAAAGGAGAACTCCGTGAAGTGGCTGCGATCATGCGCGACATGACGATCGCCAAGCAAGCCAAGATCGTCGCCGAATTCAAATCCGAATCCGAACAGGCCAAGCTCGACGATTTGCTCCGTTTGCTGCGTGTGCCCAACGAATTGGCAAAACAAGATTCGGGGTTGCAACCAGTGCCGGAAACCGCCAACCCATAGCAATCCTGAGAATTCCAGCGAGAACCGCGATGCCCGACTCCATTTTCGATCTGAAGCAAACGCTGTTCACGAGCAGCTTGCCCGTGCCGACGCCGCGCGACCGTGGCTCGGATAAAGTCAACGATTTTGACCAGGCATTGAACTCCGCACAGCGTCAAAGTCGCGACGAGCACCGCGCGAGCAATTCCCCTGAGGCTCCCAAAGCGAACGAGAGGAAGAGTGACGACACGGATCTAGCGGATGATGCGTCGCACGATGATCACGATGAAGTGACCCTGTCCAAGCAGGCATCTGAAGCAACCAACGGGAAATCCACTGAAGTAACCAAAGGCAAGAAAACTAATATCGATGACGGCGTAGCGACGGACGGCAAGCAAGAGCTATCAGCCGAAGAAATCGCTGCGGCAACGGCCCTAGCTCAAGCGCCAGCCAAACCCGTGTTGAAACAATTGCCGCAGGGCGACGCTGAGAATGGTGAGCAACCCGAAGGGATCGAACTCAACGACGCGGTGTCGTTCGGAAACAAACGCGGCCGTCCAAAAACCGGGGTGAATGACAATCTCGCGACAAACGCCGCCAATGATCTTCCTGTCAACGCGAATGAGCAAGTCGAGGCAACCGTAGAAGCCTCGGCTGCTGACGCCAATGCCGTCGTGATTGCGACCGAGTTACACTCGACCAAGCTTGCCAGTGAAAAAAAGATTGACGCCAAAGGCGTCAACAAAACTCGCAGTGATCCTGCGGAGAGCATCGACAAGAAACGAGCGAGCGAGCAATCGGATATCAACCCTGAGGGCGAGCATGACGAAGGCGCATTTGCTGTCACAGTAGCAACAGAATCAACGGAAGAAGAGCCGGCACCAAAACGCCGTCTGGAAACGACTCAACAAACCATGCCTGAGGTCCACGAAGGCGGGTTTCGCTTGGCGGAATCAATGATCATGAACGCGGAATCAACCGCGAGTGCCGCCAACCCTGACGTGGTCGTTGAAACAACCTCCGGCAGCACAAAAACCCCGGATATTCCAGCCGTTTCTACGACTTCGACAGAATCAGCCACGCCGCCAAATCACCTGCGCGGGCCGCAGATTCCGGGCTCGTTCGCGAATCGTCTCGAAGCCGCGTCGAACGAACGCAAGGCCAATGATGGTCTCAACGGCGTTGATCGAACACGTTTCGTGCAGCGAGTCGCGCGGGCGTTTCAACGGGCTGGTGAGACCGAGGGGGAAATTCGTCTGCGGCTAAGTCCGCCGGAACTTGGAGCAGTGAAGCTCGAGATTTCGCTCCGTGATGGTGCCATGATCGCGCGGATGGAAACGGAAACAACCACGGCGCGAAATTTGTTGATGGACAATTTGCCTCAGCTCAAAGAAAAGCTCGCGGAGCAAAATGTGCGCATCGAAACCTTCGAAGTCGAAGTGCGCGATCAATCGAATCATAGCAGCGCGGAAGATGCCAAAGAGCAACTGCGCGAACAGCAGGAACAGCAGCGCAATCGTCTGCGCGGCGAACGCGCGACCGCGCCAGTGGTCGCTGCGCCGATCGTGCGAACCTTGCCGGCGGCACGGCAATCTTCACAGTTGAACGTGATCATTTGACGATACAACTTTCATCACGGTCGAGAGACCGCGATCCTCCTAGCAAAGGAACCGAAACATGGCAACCGATCCAATCGGCGGCAGCAGCGGGACGAGCACCCAAAACAAAACAAGCCAAAATGATGTCAACAAAGCGTTCGACGCCGTTGGCACCGGCGAGTTCTTGCAATTGATGATCGCCGAGTTGCAGAACCAAGATCCCTTGAACCCTGCGGACAACACGGCGCTGCTCACGCAATTGTCGCAGATCCGCCAGGTCGCTTCGAGCGACAAGCTAAGTTCGACCTTGGACACCGTGCTGCTGGGACAGAACCTGAGCAATGCGACATCGATGATCGGCAAACAAGTCAAAGCGCTTGGCGATGACAACAACGATGTCACCGGCACCGTAAGCAAGGTCACCGTCACCGATGGCACGGTCAACGTCTACATCGGCGAGAAGAGCTTTAAGCTCACCAACATCCGCGAGATTCTGCCAGCCGCCGCGTAAGATTTTTTATAGCCCGTAGCGTTAGCGAGGGCGATAAAAAAATGCGGTGGATCAGACAGCACACAGTTCATTCAAAGTTTTTTGACTTTTAGCTTTCGAGGAGTTCGTCATGGGTTTGGCATCCGCACTGAATACCGCGCTCACCGGCTTGACCGCAGCGGAAACCACGATCGACGTCGTGGGTAACAACTTGGCCAACTCCGGAACCGTCGGGTTCAAGGCGAGCGAAGCGAACTTCGCGACGCAATTCTTGCAAACACGCAGCCTGGGCTCCGCGCCGTCTGCAAACAGCGGCGGCACCAACCCACGGCAGGTCGGCCTCGGCGTGCAAGTTGCGGAAATCACGCCAGACTTTACCCAAGGGACGATCGAAGTCAGTTCCAGCCCTTCGGATTTGGCGATCGAAGGCGATGGCTTCTTCCTCGTTCAAGGGAGCGGCAGCGAGGTGCTCTATACACGCAACGGCATCTTCAAAACAAACTCTGCGAATGAACTCGTCACGATCGGCGGACAAAAGCTGCTCGGATACGGCGTCGACGAGAATTTTGTCGTGCAAACAACGAGCTTGCAGCCGCTGGTAATTCCACTGGGAGCCGAAGCTGTGGCTCAAGCGACGCAGAATGTCTTCTTCCAAGGAACGCTCACACCGACGGGCGACCTAGCCAACACGGCCGAAATTATCCAGAGCGCGATCTTGAGCGACTCGCAGTACAATGCTCCGATCTACCCGACTAACCTGAGTGATATTCAAATCGCTAACCCGCCAACTCCGGGGGCATTCGCGGGCGCAAGCGCTGGGGCCGGCGCGGTACTTGCCGCGGGAACCTACAACTACCGCGTTGTCTACTACGATGCGCAGGGGAACGAAACAAGCGCGACCACGATTTCAACGACACTGGGTGCCGGCGCGAGTGGGATCGACTTGAGCGCTATTCCGACTGACGCCACGGGCGATTACGTTGGCCGACGTATCTATCGAACCGCAGCCGGCGTTCCAAATACGGGACCGTACTACTTGGTGGGTGTCGCCCCCAATCAAGTTGCAACGACGTTTTCTGATACGGTTGACGATGCAACACTGGTCACGGGATCGCAACTCAATACGAGTACGATCAGCGGTCAGTATTCTTATTATGTGACGTATTACAATTCCGCCAACAACCAAGAAAGCCGTCCTTCGGAACTCGTTGGCCCGCTGAATGTGACCAACGGCAAGATCCGGCTCGACAATATCCCCGGCCCGACGGGCCAGTTTCCCGCGATTTCCAGCACGATTCGCCTGTATCGCAACACGGCGGGACAGACATCGTCGTTCTATCGGATCGCTGAACTTTCGGATGCCGATGTTTCCGGCGGCAAGGTTTTTATTGACGAGAACCCCGATGCTTCGATCACGGGCAATCCCCAGATCGACCTCGATGGTCCAAAGATCAATACCAATACGCTGCTGACCCAAGTGGTAAAACGGACCGGCGACAATTACACGCAGCTATTTACCAACGGCGAACTCAGTTTCTCGGGCCGTAAAGGGGGCCGTTCGCTCGAGGCCAAGTCCCTCACGATCGATGCGACGACCACCGTACAAGATCTGGTCGATTTCATGTCCAACGCATTTGGCATTCAAGAGCCGGATAGTGTGAATGGCATCCAGCCAGATATCGTGTCGGGCGCAAATCCGGGCTCTTACATTCTCAGCAATGGCCGCGTTCAATTCGTCGGCAACAACGGTGTTGACAATGCGATCGACATCGGCCTCTCGGATTTCCGCTTCACGCCAACGGGCAGCGCCGATTCGCTCACGGTCGATATGGGCTTCAATTCCGTGCAAGCGGCCAAGGGACAATCCGCGGTCTCGGACTTCATCGCGTACGATTCGCTCGGCGTGCCGCTCAATGTCCGTGTCACCGTCGTCCTCGAATCACGCACGAACGCAAGCACCACTTACCGTTGGTTCGCCGATGCGGCCGATAACTCGCCGTTGGCGGGCAATGATGTGGACTCCGCGCGGATTAGCGTCGGCACCGGGACGATTCGCTTTGATGCCGAAGGCAACGTGATCCCGAGCAACTCCCCGGCCACGATTTCAATCGACCGCGAGAACATCAACGCCATTTCGCCCTTGGAGTTCAACCTCGACTTTAGCAAGCTTTCGGGTTTGGCGGCCGCCAAGAGTTCGCTCTCGGCTTCGCGGCAAGACGGTTCGAGCCAAGGCACCTTGTCCAGCTTCATCATCGGCGAAGACGGCCTCGTCCGCGGTGTGTTCAGCAACGGCATCACTCGCGACCTGGGTCAAATCCGAATGGCACGGTTCGCGAATGCCGCGGGTTTGGAACAACGCGGCCAGAATCTTTTCGCCGCGGGTGTGAACTCGGGCTTGGCCATCGAAGGAAATCCTGGCGATCAAGGCATCGGTTCGATCATCGCGGGTGCGACCGAATTGTCGAACACCGACATCGGCAAGAACCTGATCGATCTGATTCTCGCCTCGTCGCAATACCGTGGTAACACGCGTGTGATCACGACGGCTCAGCAGTTGCTCGACGAGTTGTTGAACATCCGCCGGTAATTGATTGCAAACAGTCGCGGTTAGCTTTAGCGCAGGTGATTTAGAAAAAAACCGATCCCCGCAGGGATCGCCGCCAGTAGCCAGTAGCCGGTGGTCGCTGCTCGCAGTGACCACCGGAGATCGGGCGCATCGCGTCGCAGCATCCCGTAAGGGATGCCTGCACTCGATCAAATTCTCGTGCAACCCTCACAACCGGCATAAACCGCTCGCCGACGTTCTGTCGGGTTGCCTCCGGCAAGTTGCTCTCTCTTTACGGCAAGCTAAGGTTGCATAGAACCCCGAATCAGCGGACGAGTTCATTCGTTGCGCGGCGTGGTTCAGCGCGTGGGCAATTGGCCGGCGCGTGGCAACAGACTTGTTTCTCTTTGTAGGCTGACCCATGAGCGACCACGCCGCACCTGCCGCCACTGACGCCGCGCCCAAGAAATCGGGCGGCGGCATGATGGGCCAAATCAAAGTGGCCGGGATCATCGCTGGAATTGTCCTCGCACAATGCGGCCTGGCGTATTTTCTCTTGCCATCGGCCCCCGTTGCCGCGGCGGCGGATCACGAACATGGCAAAGGCAAGGACGCGCACGGCGAACATGACGAGCACGGCGAACATGGCGAGCATGGCGATTCGGCGCTTGCTGAGCGGCGCGAAGCCGATCTCGGCCGGTTCAGCATCACCGCCTACGACCAGACGACCAACAACACGATTTTGATCGACTTCCACATGTACGGGGCCGTCCTGGAAGAGCCCAAGGAACACAAGGAAGAAGCTCCCGCGGCTGACGCTCATGGCGGGCATGGGGGCGGACACGGAGCAAAAAAAGATGCTAGCGAGGAAGAAGATACTAGCAAATTCGGCAAGCTGCTCAAGAAAAACAAGCACCGTTTCCGCGATCAAGTCATCGTGATCGTGCGCAATACCTCGCCCGCCGACCTGGCCGATCCGGCTTTGGGATTGATTAAACGGCAAATATTGGCGAAAACTAACTCCCTCTTGGGCGAACCCTTGCTCAAGGAAGTGATCTTCAGCGAGTTCTCGGTCGTTCAGCAGTAGGAAATTGCTGCGCGGTCGCTGTAGCCAAAGTCGTAAGACTTTGGAAATCGACGTCGATCACGCGGCTACGCGTCCAAGGTCTTACGACCTTGGCTACCATCGAATCGCATTCACGCAGGGAAAGGATTCCCATGGCCGGCGACTCTGAGTCCATTGGACAAGAAGAAATCGAACGACTGCTCGCCGAATCGCGCGCCGCTGCGCCAGCTTCGAGCAATCAAGGCAACGTGGCCCAAGCCGACATCGACACGCTCCTGAAACAGCATGGCGTCTCGGGTCCGATACGCGGCACGGCTACGGAGACTCCGCCAAGCGCTGGCATCGCCGGCGGTGACATCGATCTGCTCTTTCGCCAAGCCGAGCAAGCGCTCGCGTCGATCAATTCGGCGGTGCCCGTTCCGCCCGAAGTCACACCATACAAGCTCGTCGATTTTCAAGGCGCTCCAGCAACGACCGACAATGCGACGCTCGAGTTGCTGCGCGATGTCGAACTCGATCTCAAGATCGAACTCGGCCGAACGCACATGCAACTCGAAGAGGTACTGCGTTTGAACAAAGGCGCGGTCGTCCCGCTCGATCGCCTTGCAGGCGACCCCGTCGATATTTACGTCAATGGCCGGCTCATCGCCCGCGGCGAAGTGCTGATCATGAACGACAACTTTTGCGTCCGCGTCGCGGAACTCGTCGCTGGCGAACAAGCGGTGACGTAACGATATTTCACCACGCTAAGCCCACGGGGTTTATCCCCGTGGGTCACCCAGGGGCATAAAGCCCCTGGGCTTAGAAGAACGACTCACAGAAAGCCACAGGTCACGGATGTCCTGGAATCGCACAACTTACTGTAT
Organism: Pirellulales bacterium; assembly: GCA_041736895.1. Classification (GTDB taxonomy): domain Bacteria; phylum Planctomycetota; class Planctomycetia; order Pirellulales; family JALHPA01; genus JANRLT01. The sequence continues at coordinate 16,997 of JBGSSS010000208.1, read as the reverse complement.
AGCGCTCGCGAGTCTTCTCTGGCTCGCGCCCGTGAAAGCGCAAACACCGCAACTCGCGCCGCCGCAATATGGGCCAAACGACGGCGCATCTCGCGGTCTCCATGACCCCGGACCGCAGCCGAACCTTGCTGCGCAGCCGAATCTTGGTCAGCCCACATTAGCGACACCGCCGAACGATGATTCGCGCGAGTATCTGCGACTCTTGAATCAGCCGGCAGCGGCACCTGCCTCGGTAAACCCTCTGCCAACGAACTCAGGGCCTGCAAATACTGCGGCGATCAGCCCGATGAATGTTGCGGCACGGCCAGAGCCGGCTCCCGCTTCGCCGAATACGCAAGCGGTGTATCAGCAGCCAGTCGCAACGGGGTCGCCAGCGGTTGCGCCGCTGAATGTTCCAGCGACGCACACGGTGCCGATCATCAATGAGAACCAAAAGAGCGACCAATTGAAGAATGAAGCGGCGAACAACGCGCCCCGTCCGCTCAATGCGAACGGAGCCAAGCCCTTGCCGCTCGCCGGCCCAAACACCAAGTCCTCGGCAGCTAGCAGCAGTTGGGGCAGCTTCGGCACAATGCTCGGCAGCCTGGCGATTGTGCTCGGGCTCTTTGTCGTCACGATCAAGTTGCTCCGCCGCGGGATGCCCGGGGCCAAGCAAAAACTTGGCCGCGACGTTGTCGATGTCCTTGGTCAAACGCCGCTCGCACCTCGTCAATCGCTTCAGGTCATTCGCTTCGGCAACAAGATATTGCTCGTCGCCATGTCGCCCGACGGCTGTGACACGCTGACCGAGATCACTGACCCGCTCGAGGTCGATCGCCTAGCCGGCATGTGTCAGCAATCGCAAGCCAACAGTTCGACTAAGACCTTTGGCGACATGTTTCGCCAGGTCACAAGCATTCGCCCCAACATCAATGAACCGGCGGATGATCCGCCAGCGTCCTCGGCAACGTTGGACGATGTTCGCGCAAGGCTGCGCGGCGGATCGCTCACGAATCGCGAGGTGACCCATGGGTAAATTGCTAAGCAGCAAAGCAATCGGTACCGCGGTATTGCTCCGTGTTTTGATGGTGTTGCTAGCCTTTGTTTGCTGCAACAATTCGCTCCTCGCGCAAGGCGCGGCGGAAACACCGAACCGCGGGCTGACGTTGCCCGTCCCGGCGAATCTCGGCGGCGGACCCGATGCGTGGACCAGTCCCGAAGGGCTATCGAGCACGCTGCAGGTCATGCTACTGATGACGGTGCTGAGTCTCGCGCCGGCGGTGATGCTGATGACGACCTGCTTTGTGCGGATCGTCGTCGTGCTAGGCCTCTTGCGACAAGCGCTTGGGACGCAGCAGCTTCCGCCGGGGCAGGTGCTGACAAGCATCGCGTTGTTCTTGAGTCTGCTGATCATGACTCCGGTCTGGAAACAGAGCTACGACGAAGGGATCAAGCCTTACACCGCAAAACAAATCACGCTGACCGAAGCCTGGGAACGTGGAGTCGCGCCGATTCGCCGGTTCATGAGCGAACAGATCGAACGCACGGGCAACCGCGACGACGTCTGGATGTTCTATCGCTACATGCCGCCGGAGACGACCGAACCAAAGACGTATGACGACGTGCCGCTGCAAGTTTTGCTGCCGGCATTTTTACTCAGCGAGCTTAAAACGGCGTTCTTGATCGGTTTTCAGATTTATCTGCCGTTCCTGGTCCTCGATATCGTCATTGCGACGGTCACGATCTCGATGGGCATGATGATGTTGCCGCCGGTGTTGATTTCGCTGCCGTTCAAACTGCTGCTATTTGTACTGGTCGATGGCTGGCATTTGGTCGTCGAGATGCTGCTGCAGAGTTTTCACTAGCGACTGCATCCTCAGAGTCCTACGCAACTCACCCGGGGACTTACATCCTCGGCTCAGATTCTAACTCCTAACTCCTTCATTCTAGATTCTTTCCCCGCATGGACCCACAAGACGCGATCGATCTGGCCCGCAACGCGATCATGATGAGTCTACTCATCAGTGCGCCAGTGTTGATTGCTGGCTTGGTCGTGGGATTGATCGTCGGGTTGCTGCAAGCGTTGACACAAATCCAGGAACAAACCGTCGCGTTTGTTCCCAAGTTCATCGCGATGGTGCTGGTCCTGAGTCTGACGCTGCCTTGGCTGGTCACGCAAATGATGCAATACACGCAAGAGATTTTTGCCGGCGCGGGGAAGACGTGGATGTAATGAGTTGCAGCAATACTGCCCACAGGCTTGCTGTTTAGCAATCAAAAAATGCTCCCAGGGGATGAACCCCTGGGCTTTGAGAAAAGGAAAATAGAACTCGTCACTCATGGCCTCGTTCCTAGAACAAACGCTGATCGAGGTCGTCCTCACATTCACGCTCGTGCTCGCGCGGGTCGGGGGAATGATCACGACCGCGCCGTTGTTCAGCTCGACGGAAATTCCAATGACCGTGCGCGGCGCGCTGGCCGCGAGTTTGACGCTGCTGCTCATGCCGATGCAGTGGGGAACCCTTGGAGCGACGCCGGCGATCACACTCGAATACGTCATCATGCTCGTCGGCGAAGTGCTGATTGGCATGGTGCTCGGATTGGGCGTCGTGCTGCTGATGGGCGGGATTCAAATCGCCGGGCAGATTGCCGGCCAACTCGGCGGCATGTCGTTGGCCGATGTGTTTAATCCGAGCTTCGACACGGAAATGCCGCTGTTTTCGCATCTGTTATCGCTGGTCATGATGGCAATCCTGGCAATCGTCGGCGGGCATCGGCTGTTGATCGGCGGCTTGATTCAGACCTTTCGCGCGCTGCCGATCGGCAGTGATCACGTTCTCGATGGGGCAGGGCCCTTCATGGTGACGCTCTTGAGCGAAAGCATGTCGCTCGGCATTCGCGTCGCTGCACCGGCAATGATGGCGCTCGTCCTGACCAACGTGCTGATCGGACTCATCGGCCGCGGAATGCCGGCGCTCAACGTGATGTCGCTAGGCTTTGGCATAAACTCGCTCGTCTGCCTAGGCACGCTCGCGTTGAGTATCAGTGCAATGGCCTGGATGTTCGAAGAACGCCTGCCGGACACGATCAATCGAAGCACGCAAATGATTATCGAACCGGCGCAGAAATCGATGCCAACAGATCCCAGGGGGTAAACCCCTGGGCTTTGAGATTCTCGTAATTTTCTTCTTCCTTCTGACTCCTTCCTCCTTGCTTCATGGCAGACGATGCTGGCGAGAAATCACAGGACGCGACGCCCCATCGCCGGCAGCAAGCCCGCGAGGAAGGCAACGTCGTCCACAGCCAGGATCTCGCCTCGGCCGTGCTGCTGTTGGTCGCGCTGATCGCGCTGCTCAATCTCGGCTCTGCTGTCGTCAAGCTGTTCTTCGACCTGAGCCAAGAACACTGGGGCGGAACGGCGTGGCTGGAACTCGATCCGGCAACATGGCAAGCTCACTGGTGGCGCGTCCTCGCCGCTGTTGCGCTCGCGCTCGCGCCATTTTTGGCGATCGTCTTCATTGCGGGCATCTTGGTGCATCTCTTGCAAGTCGGAATTCTGTTTCTGCCCGAGAAGCTGATGCCGGACATCAGCCGGCTCGACCCGATTGCCGGATTTTGGCGGCTGATGTCGATGCAATCGGCGGTCACCGTGGTGCAGGGATTATTCAAGATCGGCGTCATCGGCACCGTGGCGTATGTCGCGTTTATGAACCAACTTGAAGAGATTCTCGGCCTTAGCGGGCGCGAGGTTTCCGAGATCGCCGTCTTCCTAGTCGAGACATTGCTCTGGATATGCATCAAGGTTACCGTCGCGCTCGTGATCCTTTCGCTCCTCGATTATCTCTGGCAATATTGGCAGCACGAGAAGAATCTGAAGATGTCAACCGATGAAGTGCGCGAAGAAATGAAGAACCAGCAAGGCGATCCGGCGATGGTTTCGCGCCGCCGCCAAATTCAGCGTCAACTCGCTCAGAATCGCATGAAGAGCGACGTCCCCAAGGCCGACGTCGTCATTACGAACCCGACCGAGTTGGCGATCGCGATTCAGTACGACTCGAAAACGATGCGTGCGCCGGTCGTCGTCGCCAAAGGGGCAGGGGCGATGGCGCAGCAGATTCGCCGCCTCGCCCTCGAGCACAACATTCCGATCGTCGAAAAGAAACCGCTCGCGCAGGCGCTCTTCAAGGACGTCGACCTCGGCCATCCGATACCCGACAAACTCTACGGTGCCGTCGCCGAAGTCTTGGCTTACGTCTATCAACTTAAAGGCAAGGCGATGCCAACTTAGAGTAGCCGACTTGCTCTGCAAGTCGGCATTCCAACTTGCAGAGCAAGTTGGCTACTTTGCCTGTTCCTGGAGCACCTTAATCCCGCGTTCGATCGTTTTGTTTTCCGCAGCGTACGAGATGCGGAAGTGTGTCGAAGCGCGGCTGAAGATTTGACCGGGGATGATCAGCAATTGCCGCTCGATGGCTGCCGCGACGAACTCGCCCGCGTCGCGCCATGGTCCGGCGGGAACTTTCGGGAAGATATAAAACGCGCCGCCCGGTTTGGTGACGTCGTAATGCGATTTGAGACCGTTGTAAATCAGGTCGCGTTTCTCGCGATACGCCGCGATGTGCGGCGACATATCGACATCCAACGCCGCCAGCGCGCCCCATTGCAACGGTTGCGGCGCGCAGACGAACGTGTACTGTTGCAGCTTGATGAGTTGCTCAATCACGGCGCTCGGCCCATGCACCCAGCCGATTCGCCAGCCGGTCATGCCATATGACTTGGAGAAGCCATCGATGACGATCGTGTCGGGATTGTACTTCGCCGGTGAGACGAACGGGGTGTCGTAGCAGAACAGCCGATAGATCTCGTCACTGATGAGCGCGATGTTTTTCTCTTTGGCTAGTTCCGCCAACCCGCGAACCTCGGCTTCGTTCGCGACATAGCCAGTGGGATTTGCTGGCGTGTTTAGGAGGATCAACTTCGTGCGCGGCGTGATCGCGGGGCGAACTTTGGCCAGATCAATCTTGAAATCAGGATACGTGTCGATCAAAACGGGCGTCCCGCCGACGAGCTTCACTAGCGGTTCGTACATGACAAAGTACGGATCGAAGATCAGCACCTCGTCGCCGGGGTTCACGAGCGCCATCATTGCCATTACCAACGCCCCGCTCGTGCCGCTGGTGAGGAACAACTGGCGATCCTGGTGCTTCCACTCGGCGTCAACTTGCTTTTGCAACGTTTCGCGCAATGGCGCGATTCCTTGCGTGACGCTGTAGGCGTTCTTGCGAGACTGAATTGCTTTCACCGCGGCGTCGCGGCCGACTTCTGGCACATCAAAGTCCGGCTGGCCGATGCTCAAATTAATCGGGTCGCTCATCTTGGCCGCAAGTTCAAAAACTTTGCGGATACCGGAGCTATCAAACGCCAACGCGCGGTCGGCAATCCAAGGATGGGCCATGAGGGGAACTAGTAAGCGATGAAATGTGTATGTTGGACATTCCATCGTAACAAATCGATATCAATACATATAGGATCAAGTTGTAGATAAGCCGACTGTATTTGTGCCACAACTTACGCAGCAAGCTCCACTTAGCCGGACCGTCCAAGGCCGGCATTTTTCTCTCGCAAATAACGCGTCGAGTTCTTAGTTTTTCTTCCGCTTACGCAGCGCATCTTTCTTCGCTTGCAGCAAGCGATTCGTGTAATCAATTTCCTCAGTAACGGGTACCGCTGGAGGCGGCGCTGCGGTCGCGGCAACTGACGGCTTCGCGCTGGGCTCGCCTAGCACACTCGGATCGGCGGGCGATAAAAGAGGCGGCGGATCGGACAACGTTTTGCGGTCCTGCGCCACGGCCTTTTTCAGTTGCTGCAAACGATCGAGCGGAGTTGCCGTTGCCAAAATAGGCCGGCGACCCAGCAAGCGATCGAACCGTTCGCGTACGAGTCCGCCGAAATAGGCCCAATCGATCGAGACACGGCGTTGAAACACATCGACAAAGAAAAGACAACCGGCCGCGAACAAAACCCAATGCCAGATCTCCTGCGACGCGACGGGCTGCGGCAACGTTCGGCGAAAGGTATCGAACTGCAACATCTCGTCAACGTTCTTGCCGGAGATAACTTGCCCCGCAGCGGCATCTTGTTCGAGTATTCGATTGCGCGGCTGGAGTGCCGCGATTTGCGCAAGCAGCACCGGATTTGGTTCGCGATCGGCATACTCGGCGGAGTACGAAACGGTCATGCCCGTGATCAAAGGAGCTTGATTCGCCCCGGGCGAGATCATGATCATGTAGTTGCCGCTTGTGCTCGCGGCGAAGTCAGCGAGATAGCGTCCCGGCGAGACCTGCTTCAATTCCAACGGAATTGGTTTCATGTCCGGACCGACGACCGAACCGTTCATGCGCAGAAAGTTGATGAACTCCTCATCCTGATTCATCGCAGTAACAATGACTTGTGCCCGTTCATTAACGGTGTTGGTGACAACGGTGTATTTTCCCGTGTCGCCGCTGGGGCGCATGCTCCAGCGGATGAGCTGACTGAAGAACCGATCGTAATGCGGCCATTTATTTGACCAGCCATTGGCCCAGCGTTGACCTGTGTCGCTAGTCCAAACAGCCGTCTTACCGAGACCATACGTCCAACTCGCCAGAAGCGTGTTGTACTTTTCTGATTCGTCGCCGTTGTCGCGAGGTTCTGAGGCGACGAGTGCAACTTCGACTAGCGGGTGATTCTTGACGGTACTGCGAACATAGCCCGTGAGCGGCGGAACACCCCCGTCGATTCCCTTGAACGCGTCGTGAGGATTTTTCTGTAACGCCGTGAAGCCGCTGGAGTTTTCATGAATTAACGGACGCGAGATTTTTCGAGCCTCCTGCTGAAATATTCGCGGCAAAACCTTGGGATTGAGGGCGTGATAAAACCTGCCGCGACCGATTGAAGCCAACTGCGAGAGCAAACGCTTGTCAGCATCACCGCCGACAGCAATCGTCGAGACCGTGATTTTGTCTTGCTGGATTTTCTGAATGAGCTGCTCGTAGCCAGATCCTTCGGTTTGGCCATCCGTGAGAATGACCATGTGCTTCACGGCGGCGTGTTTGACTTTCTGCAGTTCTTCGTACGCCAAACGAATACCCGGCTCCATGTTCGTGCCGCCGCCCGGGCCGAGATTGGAGATCGCTTTCTTGATGCCGAGTGAGTTCGTTCCTTTTTTCGTTGCCGGCACGACCATGTAACCCGCCGAATCAAACGCTGTGACGATCACCGTGTCCCACGGCGCGAGCACATCGACGCTCGCAATCGCCGATGTCACGGCCATGCGAATTTTGTCGCCGTTCATCGAGCCCGAGCGATCGATGACCATCGCTAACGCGCCGACCGGAGCGACCTGGGCATTGCGAATCTGAAAATCGACGGGGAGTGCCGCTTCCAATTCCGACTCGGCCCAACCGCCGGCCCCAAAGGCATTCTCGCCGCCGAGCAGCACCAGCCCTGCGCCAAGTTCGCGGGTGTTGTGAATGAGCATCCGGACTTGCTCGTCAGTGAACATCTCGCGCGGCGTGTTGCACAAGACGACGGTGTCGTAGGCTTGCAACTCCGCGAGCGATGTAAACAGTTCGTTGTTGCTGCGGACGGTGACCTGCAGATTCTCTCGCTTCAACGCCTGAATCAGAAAATCATGCTGCCCGCGCGGCGTATTCGCATCGGGATCGTGATAATCGATGAGCAGAACCTGCCCCTTGCCGCGGACGTTCGTGAACGAGGTGGCCATGTTATTCTGCGTGTAGACGTCGCGCTTCGAGTCGTCGGGAATAAAGCGAGCTTCATAAGTGTAGAAGTCGGTCGCATCGAGTTCTTCGCGCAGCGTGTAGACATGCTTGCCCGGAGATAGCTCGATGCGTTCCTGCTGGAGCACATCTTCGCGGTCGTTCGTTTTGCGGATGATCTTCAATGTTCCACCGACGTTGTCCTTGGTACCAAGGCTATTGATCACCGTGCGGATCTCGAACGGCTGCCCGCGATTCGCATCGAGCGGAACAGTGATTTTTTCGATGGCGATTTCCGGATGCGGCTGATAGAGAATCGGCATAACATCGATGCCAATGCCGGCAGCAGCAAGACGCTGCGCTTGTTGCCGAGCGTCGCCGACGTTTTCATTGCCATCGCAAACAATGACGATCCGGCCCGAAGAGCTTTCGGGGAACGACGACTGTGCCAGTTTTAGTGCATCGGCCAGATTGGTCGCATCGCTTTCGAGTTGCCCCTCCAGACTGACCGGCAAGCGAATCGTCGCATCGTGAGGCGGTTGCTCAATCAAGGCCGTACGGCCGAAGACAATCACCCCCACCTTGTCCCCCCGAGCCGCGTTGCGATGCGCTTCGATCTCGGCGTTGACATAACGAATCATCTGCAAGCGCTGCTCGCGCGGCACACTCGCCGATTGATCGAGGACATAGATCACGGTCAACTGCTCGCTCGTGCGGACGAACTTGATTTCGGCCAGCGACATGATTACAGCAATGAGCACCAAACTGCGCAGGACAAATGCCGACCAGCGACGACTGCCGGAGAGTGCGCCAAATGACTTTCGCCCCCAAATCCAAATCGGCACCAACAACACCAACAACCAGAGCCACTGCGGCGCATCGAAGTAACGAAACAAATTCATTGTGCACTCACACAAAGAGGGCTTGAATTGCCAACAAATGGACATTGAGATTCTATGCCTTTGGCAAACTCTAGTCCCCATGAATGAGCATCTTCGAGCGAGTAAAGTTGCCGAAATAGCTATAAAACAATCCATTTTCTGCGGAAAATGAGATTGTTTAAGGATCACTTGCCTAGCGAATTTGCAGCGAATTATCAGAATTCATACGCAGTAATGATTAGTCCTGCTAATGATAGTGGTGAAAACTTGCTCATAAGTGGTGTACAATTAGACAAATGTTTGATTATGATACAGTTCTGCAATCAAATTGAATTCTTGGCAGGATTTATTCTTTCAACTGCGGAATCGCGCCGGCTTACTCCTCTTCTTAGCCCATCGCATGCTGGCATATTTGGTGATTCGCGAAGGTTCCAATTGGACCGACGTTTTTCGGCTCGTGGCGGGACAAACTGTCACCGTCGGGCGCGCGCCGACGAATATGGTCATCCTCAAAGATGACCGTTGCAGCCGTTACCATGCCGAATTGTTCCTAGCTCAAAACCAATGGGTTATTCGAGATCTAGAAAGCCGCAACGGCACCACGATCAACGGGCAACCGATTCAAGGCGATCGCATCCTCGAGCCGGGCGATGTCGTACGCATCGGCCATTCGCAGCTCGCGTTTGTGTATGACATCTCCAAAGCCTTCGCCGAAGCGGGCGCGCCATTCCGCAGTCCAATCAGCGGCACCGATCGACTCGAAGAGACGCTGCAAAACATGCGCGAAGCGTCCGCCGTTCCGGGCGATCAAGAACCGACGACAATTACGCATCGCCGCTTTCAAGCCAAGTTGCTCGAACCGCCTGAGGAAAGCGACACACCATCCAGCACCAACAAACTCGGCCGCGCCGGCGCACAGCTCGCGCGGCTTGCTTACGAACTGGCCAAAGCACCGAATGCCAAGACCCTTGCCAAACTCGCACTCGACGGACTCTTCGCCAGCACGCAAGTCGATAGCGGCGCGGTGTTGCTCGTGCCGCGCGATTTCCAAGGCGACCCGAGCGGACAAGACCTCGAGATCACCGCGTCTCGCAGCGACGGGCCGCATTCGTATCAACGGCTCAGCAGCTTTCTCGCGACCACCGTCATGCGCGAAGGCGAAGCTGTTCTCGCACGGAATGTTATGGGTGATAGTACCCTGGGGCTGAAAGATAGTGCCGGCGAATTTATGGCGATCAGCGTGATCTGCGCGCCGATTCGCACGTCTCAGCGGATGCTGGGACTGTTGCACTTGGCCAGCACCAATCCCAATCGCGCACCCGACCCCGACGATCTCGAGTTTACGCTGGCCGTCGCTGAAACGGTGGGCGTCGCGCTCGAGAACCTGAGCCAGCGCCAAGAATTGACCGAGAACCTGAACCAAGTGCGGGACGAGAACTTGCAACTACGCGAACGTCTCGGCGTGCAATGCGAGATCATCGGCAGCAGTGCGCTGATGCAGCAGGTCAGCCGCGAAGTCAACCGCGCCGCGCCGAACAAAGCCACAGTGCTGATCCGCGGCGAGAGCGGCGTCGGCAAGGAACTGGTCGCGCGGGCGGTCCACTTTTCCAGCCCGCGCAAGAAAGGACCATTTGTCTGTTTGAACTGCGCCGCGCTTTCCGAGAGCTTGCTCGAAAGCGAACTCTTTGGGCATGAGCGCGGTGCGTTCACCGGGGCGACCGAACGCAAGATCGGCAAGTTCGAGAGTGCGCACGGCGGCACGCTGATGCTCGACGAAATTGGCGAAATGAGTCCGACGATTCAAGCCAAATTCCTGCGCGTCCTCGAAGGCCATCCGTTCGAACGCGTCGGCGGGAGCGAAGCGATCAAAGTCGATGTTCGCGTCATTGCGGCTACAAACCGTGATCTTGAAAAAGCGGTCGGCGAAGGGCAGTTCCGACGCGATCTCTACTTCCGTCTGCGAGTGCTCGAAATCACCGTGCCGGCACTGCGGAAGCGCGTCGAGGACTTGCCCGAATTGATGCACTACTTTTTGCAGCGCTTCAACGCCGAGACAGGCCGTCGGATCAACGGCTTCACGCGCGAAGCGATCGAGGCGATGCTGCACTACCGCTGGCCGGGAAATATCCGTGAGCTGAAAAATGTCATTGAACGGGCTGTCGTACTAGCGCGTTCCGAGATGATCGATGTCGAGGATTTGGCCCTGACGAAACTGGCGACGTCGGGAGACACGAATGATATCATTCCCTCGCTCGGGACGCCGTTTGAACCGACGTCCCTCGATGAAATGGAGCGGCGGCATATTTTGGCCACGCTGCAAGCGTTGAACTGGAATAAAAGCCAGGCCGCGAGTGTGCTCGGCATCGAACGTTCCACGCTAGACCGCAAGATCCGCCGCTACGAGCTGGAGAATCAACAGCCGCGGCGCGGACTTACATATTAAAAGCCCGTGGCGTAAGCCAGGGAGTCAGAAAGTAATGAATATGTCGCTCGCTCAAGCTATCATCCTCGACCTCTACGGCTTCATCGATTCGATGGAGGTCCATCTGTCTCAGTATCCTCGCCGTGCCGTTGCAACATTTTCTCTCGAAGACAATAAACACACCCTCGCATTAGACAATCCACTCAGTCTTGAGCCACTGATGTATCTGCTTAACGGCTGTTGGAATATTCAAATCACAGACCGCAATATCGCAGAAGGCAATTGTCTTAACTACGGTCGATATCGTCTCGGAATTGGTGGTGAAGATGGTCCGGTAGTCGAGGTCTTGATCGACTCCTTCGAGCACACGATCGACGTATAACAGAAAATGATTGACCACTGGCTGTTCACGTTACCAAGTTGGGGCTTAGTAACGAGGATCTGTCGGTTCAGCGGGAGCCTCGCTCTCCCAAAACAAAAAAAGGATGGCGATTTGCGGGAATCGCCATCCTTTTATCAGGATGTCAGTCTATTTTTTGTCGAATTACTTCGACGAACTGGACAGTGTTACCTGCTTACTTCGACGAGCTCGTCAGTCGGAACGTTGGCTGACGCGAGTTGCTTTGGATGAAGCCTTCGACTTCGGAAACGGTCTTGGGGCCAGTCATCTGGGAGCGTTTCCAACCGGTATCGGTTTTGGTGTACATGATCAACTGCGGGATGCTTTGGCCCCGCATCAATTGCTCGGCCAAATCTGGGTCATTGTCCGTGTTAACCTGGGCAAACTGAACCTTTTCCAGCGATCCGTTCGATTTCATCACGGGGATGACTTGGTTCTTCATCTTGACGCAACCAGGACACCATTCTGCCCCTACCAAAACAACCAAAGGCTTCCCATTTTCCTGGGCTTGAGCGTAAGCCACATTGTATTGTTCAGCATCTTGAGTACCAAGCAGAACATTCATGATCAAAACAGCGGCGAATGAGGACACACTCGTCTCCTTGCAGAATGAGGAATCGGAAGGACGTTCCGACGCTAGCCGCAGAAGTATGAACCACTGTAGCCACTAGCGAGAGCCACCGGCGCACCGGCATGACTCAAAGGGGTCGTCCTGACAATCTTCCAAGGTCGTTTGGGTTTGGGCGGGTTCGACGGAAAAGAAGTGAATCGGAACTCGTCAGCTCAAAGTCACTAAGTCGAGAAACCAAACGTTGCCTGTGGAAGCGACTAACTACAAACCAAACCAATCCAAACAGTAAAAAGGAAAGGAAATGATCGATCAGTTCCAATAATCTAGCGGCATCCGAAGAAACCTCAATGGGTAAAATGCGGAAATTTTGACGTGCAATTACCCATCTTAACATCTTCGCAAAATCTGCCGCATTTTTAGTAATTCGACACATAATTGCAAGCAAGTTAATCGGTTTTGCTAGCAACAATAATCGAAATAAATGCACCTTAGCATTTGTTCCGCTTATCTTGACATGAAAACTTGTTCTCCTCTTTTCAGATGCTTGGTTGCTTGCGAAAGAATTCATTCAGCGCTTGAAATGTCGACTTAATTTATTGCGCGCGGTGTCGTCGCATGCTGCACTGATTGATACTTAGCAACAAAGAAGTTAGGACTTGAGCAGCACCAATTAGCTTGTTGGATTGTAATTACCTCTCTACGTTCTCCGTCCCTGATCGACAAGCATTGAGGGCTTCGAATCTGACTTCATGTTTTCTCGCTTGCGCAATCCCGATACAATCCACACGGGCGACTCATCCACACTGCAACCATCCTCTTGGGGCATTGGAATCCGCGTGATTCCCGGTTTTAAACTCTATGAAATTGCGCGTCGGGATCGTTGGATTGGGGGAGGGTTGGGAACAACGGCACAAGCCAGCACTGCGAGCTCTCGGCGATCGCTTCGAGGTCCGGGCGGTTTGTGACCAAATCAACCACCGCGCCGAGCAGGCGGCTCATGACTTTGGCGTCAAAGCGGTCGATGGCTTTCGGGCGTTGGCCGCGCGAGATGACATCGACGCGTTGCTAATCCTGAGCGAGCAGTGGTTCGGCGCATTGCCAGTGATAGCGGCTTGTGATGCTGGCAAGGCTGTCTACTGTGCCGCGTCGCTGCAACTCACCCTGGAAGAGGCGGAACTTCTCAAAACCCATATTCGCGAAGCGGGTGTCGCATTTATGGCCGAATTTCCCCGTCGCCATGCCCCCGCTACCATCCGGCTCAAGGAACTCATTGCCACACGCCTAGGCAAGCCGAGGCTTCTGTTTTGCCACAAACGAACACCCGTCTACGAAAAAGCGACCGCCAAAGCCAAAATCATGCCCAAGGCGGACGATCACCGCGACATGGTCGAACTTGTCGATTGGTGCCGATATGTCGTCGGCTGCGAACCGACCTCGGTCTTTGGAATTAGCCACAAAGTAAATCCGGAGGGAACGGACTCGGACTACCGGATGATGAGTCTCGATTTTTCATGCGACTCGCCGCCGGGCAGCGGCGTCGTGGCCCAAATCAGCTCGGGCTACTACATGCCGCAGTTCTGGGAAGAAGCGGTGTCGTATCGCCCACCGGCCGCGCTGCAAGTCGCCTGTGAAAACGGTGTCGCCTTTATCGACCTTCCGTCAACTCTCGTTTGGTTCGACAAAGCTGGCCGCCATCAAGAATCGCTCGACCAAGAACGCCCCGTTGGCGAGCAACTGCTATCGCAATTTCACCGCTCGGTAACCAGCCTGGTGCTCAAGGTCAACGGCCTTGACGATGCATACCGCGCCGTAAAAATTGTGATTGCAGCCCAGCGTAGTCATCAAGAGGGCTGCCGCGTGACACTCGATCCGTAAAACTCCATTTCAAATCCGTTTAGCGGCGAGCCGAAGGCGAGCGTCTGACGATGACCGAAAAAGAAAAGATGCTCGCTGGGCAACTCTACGATCCGCTCGACCGGGTGCTTTGCGCGGAGCGAGTCAAAGCGCGAGAGTTGTGTCTGCGGCTGAATCAAGCGCCGGAGAGCGACACCGATCTGCGGCGGCGTTTGCTAGACGAGTTGCTGGGCTACCAGAGCGATGTCTGGATGCAGCCGCCGTTCTATTGCGATTATGGCACGAACATCAAACTCGGCCGCAAAGTCTTTTTCAACTTCAACTGTGTCGTCCTTGATGTCATGCAGGTCACAATCGGGAATCACACGCTCTTCGGTCCCGCCGTGCAAATTTACACCGCTACTCATCCTCTCGATGCGGCCGAACGCCGCAGCGGTCTCGAATTCGCCAAACCCATCTCGATTGGTGACGACGTTTGGGTCGGAGGCGGCGCGATGATCTGCCCGGGTGTGACGATCGGCGATCGTGTGATAATTGGGGCTGGTAGCGTCGTCACGAAAGACATTCCGGCCGACGTGATCGCAGCGGGAAATCCCTGCCGCATGATTCGGCCAATCGAGCCGAAATAAGGGACGAATTGCTGCTGATTGCTGTGTTATAATCAAACCTGCTCAAGCGTCCACGCCCCCCGCTTCCTGCCCTTCGCTAACAATCAAACAGCATTCTCCATGCTCCGCTCTCTTTGCTATATTTGCTGCTTCTGGTTGGCATCTCTAGGGTTGTCTTCCCTAAACGCTGCGGAACCTGCGCCGCTGCAATTCAATCGCGACATCCGCCCGATCTTGTCGCAAGCCTGCTTCCAATGTCACGGCCCCGACGACAAGAAGCGCGACAGCGAATTGCGGCTCGATACACGCGATGGCGCATTATTCGATCTCGGCGGGTACGCGGCGATCGTGCCGGGGAAGCCCGAGAAGAGCAAACTGCTGGAGCGCATCACCGCGCACGATCCAGCGGAGTTGATGCCGCCCCCTGAAAGCAAGAAGCCGCGCCTGACTGAGCAGCAAGTCGAGACGTTGAAACGTTGGATAGCCGAGGGTGCGGAGTACCAAGGGCATTGGGCGTTTGAACCGCTCAGTGATCCCACCCCACCGACGGTTCAAGAGAAAGCTTGGGTCCGCAATCCGATCGACCAGTTCATCTTGCAAAAACTGGAGCAAGAAAAGATCAAGCCCTCGCCCGCCGCTGATCGGGCGACGTTGATCCGGCGCGTTTATCTTGATCTCTTGGGCTTGTTGCCTTCACCAGAAGAAGTCGCGGCGTTCGTCAAGGACGAGCGCCCTGATGCGTGGGAGAAGTTGGTCGAACAGTTGCTCGCCAGTCCGCATTACGGCGAGCGCTGGGGCCGGCATTGGCTCGACCAGGCTCGTTACGCCGACTCCGACGGCTATTCCATCGACGGCGAACGCGCGATGTGGCCGTTTCGCGATTGGGTCATCGCGGCGTTCAACAGCGACATGCCTTTCGATCAATTCACCATCGAACAGCTCGCGGGCGATTTGCTCCCGAATGCAACCAAGAATCAGCAAATCGCCACCGCGTTTCACCGCAATACACTCATCAATGCCGAAGGCGGCACCGACCGCGAACAGTTCCGCAACGAAGCGGTCGTCGATCGCGTCAACACGACGGGTGCCGTATGGCTCGGCCTCACTGTCGGCTGCGCGCAGTGTCATACTCACAAATTTGATCCCATCACTCATCGCGAGTATTACTCGCTCTTTGCGTTCTTCAATCAGAACGAGGACGTCAACAACAAAGGCCCGACGGTCCCCGTTGTTCGCGGCGAAGTCTTCGGCCAGCCTATGACCACGGAACCAGCCGGTGAAACACCACAAGAATATGCCAAACGGCGCAGTGATTGGGAAAAGCGCGAGTTGGCCAAGCTCCAAACGACGGGCGACAACAAGCCAGTAGCCTGGGTTGCCGGGGAGTACGTCGAGTATGAAAGCGAGAGCAATGCCGGTTTGCGGAAACTTGACGATGGTTCAATCCTGGCTGATGGACGCGGCTCGTCGAGCGACGTCTATCGCGTGGTCGCTCGTCCGAATCTCGCGCGTGTGGCGGCGATCAAGCTGACCGTCTTGCCACATGAGTCGCTCCCCCAGCAAGGCCCTGGCCTTGCGCCCTCGGGGAATTTCGTCCTAACCGACTTCGAAATCAAAGTTGATGACAAAGAAATTGAAATTGCTTCGGCCACGGCCGATGTTGAACAAAAAAACTTCCCCATCGCCAATGCGATTGACGACAAAGAAAATTCCGGCTGGGGAATCAACATCGGCAAAGGGAATTGGCACAAGGAACATGAAGCGGTCTTCGTCCTCAAGCAGCCGTTGGATGTTGCCGGGAAGCCGCTCGAAATTCGCCTTAGCCAGAAATTCCAGGAACACTTCCTGATCGGAAGATTCGCGATGAGCTTTAGCGAGAAGACACCTCCGCGGAATGATGCCGATCCGCAACTAGCGAAACTCTTGAAAATCAAACCAGCGGACCGAACTGCCGCTCAAGCCAAGCAACTCACGGCAATTTTTGAAAAAGCAGAAAAGCCGCCGGTGAAGAAATCGGCCGACAATGCCTCCTCGGATCGCGTCAATTTGATGGTGATGAAAGAAGTCGAGAAACCGCGCGAGACGTACATTCAACTGCGCGGCGACTTCTTGCGACTCGATAAAGAAACAGGCGCACTGAAACCTGGTGTGCTGAGCGCGGTGAACAAAGCCTACAAAAACGCACCGACTGAATTTAGTAATCGTTTGGACTTGGCTCGTTGGTTGGTGAGTCCCGAGAACCCGCTCACGCCGCGCGTCGCGATGAACCGCGTTTGGATGCGTTACTTCGGCCGTGGGCTCGTCGAAACGGACGAAGACTTCGGGACGCAAGGCTCGTACCCCAGCCATCCCGAGCTACTCGATTGGCTCAGCCGCGAATGGATTCGCAACAACTGGTCGATGAAGGCCATGCATCGCTTGATCGTCAACTCGGCAACGTATCGCCAGTCGTCGAACGCGCGGCCGGACCTGGCCGTGAGCGATCAGCTCAATCGGTGGCTCGCTCGCCAGGCGCGGATTCG
>JBGSSS010000228.1:0-17405 GCA_041736895.1 Pirellulales bacterium | reverse complement strand
CGCAGAGGAGCGCTCCTCTGCGAGTCGCCGCTAAACGGTGCTTTTATGTATGCGTAGAGTTTACCGCCGCCCCCCGTAGATGAGCGTCATGACTTCGCTGCGGCTGCTCATGTTCGAGCGGAAGAGGCCCTTCATCGCACTGGTCACACAAAGCGCGCCGGGTTTCTTCACGCCGCGCAGCGACATGCACGAATGCGATGCTTCTAGCACTACAGCGACGCCGCGGACGTCGAGTTCCTCGATCAGCAGGTTCGCAATCGTCTCGGTCATGCGTTCTTGCACTTGCGGGCGCTTCGAGACGACTTCGACGACGCGGGCGAGTTTGCTCAGGCCGATGACCTTGCCGTTCGGAATGTAACCCAGATGCGCGACGCCATGAAACGGGAGCAGGTGATGTTCACACATGCTGTTGAACGTGATATCGCGGACGAGGACCAGCTCGTCATATTCCTCGGTGAAGAATTTCTTCAGGTGGTACCGCGGGTCTTCGTGCAGGCCGGCGAACAGCTCGCCGTACATCCGCGCGACGCGGGCCGGCGTTTCGAGCAGGCCTTCGCGATCGGGGTCTTCGCCGACCGCGGCCAGGATTTCACGGACCGCGCGCTGAATGCGCAACAGGTCGATTTGCGGCGGGATTTTCGCGTGATGCGGTGCCGGTTCGCTCAGATGATCAACACTGAGTTCATCGGCAAGCGAACCGCGCTGTTCAGGATCAGGTGCAAAAGATTGGGCCATGCCGCTATTGTAAATGGAATGGCCCTAAAAATGTAGCCAATTCGCCGCGGCGAATTGGCATGCGCGGGAGAAGTCGCTCCACGCGCAATGATCGTTGAATTAGAGAGTCCTCTCCCGCGCATGCCGACTCGCGGAGCGAGATCGGCTACTCTACCACTTCAGCCCCACCGACTCGCCGCCGCTGGCTTTGCCAAGGCCCCCCTTGAGCGGTGTCTTGTAGACGACGGGCTGACGAGCTGGGGTTGGCGTGTCGTCTACTGGCGGAGCGCCGTCTTCTTTCTTCGCCGGCTCCGGCTTGGCTTCGAGGGCCTTGAGCGAGAGACTCATCCGCTGATTCTCTTGGTCGATGCTCAACACCTTGGCTTCGACTTCCTGGCCCTCGGCGAGCACGTCGCTCGGACGCCAGACGCGCTTGTGCGAGAGTTCGCTGACATGGACGAGCCCTTCGACGCCCGACTCGAGCCGGACGAATGCTCCGAACTCCATGACGCGCGTGACCTTGCCCGAGACGACCGAGGTGACTGGATACTTCTGGGAAACCGTGGCCCACGGATTTTCGAAGAGGTCGCGGAGCGAGAGCGAGATCTTGCCCGTGTCGGGGTCCATCTTTTGGACTTTGACTTTGACCTTTTCGCCTTCCTTGAGAACGTCGCTTGGGTGCTTGACGCGGTCCCAGCTCATCTGGCTGATGTGGATCAGGCCATCGACGCCGCCGAGATCGACAAACGCACCAAAGTCGCGCAGACTGCGCACGATCCCCTCGCGCTCTTGGCCGACTTCGAGTTCGGCGAGCAGCTTGCCGCGGGCTTCTTCTTGGATTTTTTCGAGAACCGCCTTGCGGCTGAGAACCAAGTTCCGCCGTTCGGGATTCGCTTCGGTGACGAGACATTCCATCGTCTGGCCGACGAATTGCGCGAGGTCGTCAACGCGATAGAGCGAGACTTGCCCGGCGGGCATGAACCCGCGGAGTTTGTTGACCTGGGCTTCAAGGCCGCCTTTGTTGTGACCCGTGATGCGGGCACTGACGATCATTCCGTCGCTGACTTCGGACCAGTCGGCGACGTTGACCGCGCCGGCGGACATGCTCGTATCATAGAAGCCTTCTTCGGGCAGAAAGCGGCGGACGATGACATCGAGGATTGTGCCTGGTTCAGGAACATTTTCCGCGAATTGGAGGATCGGAATCGCCCCTTGGTTGGCCCCGGGAAGATCGACGAAGACGAACTCGGCGCTGGTGCGCACGACGCGCGCTTTTTGCTTGCTGTCTTGTTCGATTTCGGTGCCGGCCGACGTGGAGGTGTTGCTTTCGATCAGTTCGTTGAGCGAACCTTCGCCGAGGGCGGCGGCCAGTTCGGCTTCGAGATCGTCGCCCAATTTGTCGCGCAAGTTCGGCGGCGCGATGCGCGGACCTTGCTTCTCAATGACCTCGGGTTTTGGACCGGCGTTGACATTCGGTGTCAGCGGCGCGGGCTTGGGCTTGTAGCCAAGGTTCGTCGTCGTGGCCGGCGCTTCGTCGCCCGATTGTTCTTGTTCATTGCGCGGCGGGCGAGGTTGTTGCGGCGGCCGTTGTTGCTGTGGGGCTTGTTGCTGGCGCGGCGGTTGCGGCGGACGTTGTTCGCGCGGCGCGGGCTTCATTGCCGCGGGATTCAGCGCCGCGGGATTATTGGGCGCGGTCAGCGGTTGAAACTTCCCCTCTTGGTCGAGGCTCACAAAGACTTGCTTCTTGGGCGCTGCGCCGCCGGCGGGTGTTTTGAATTCGGTGATGACGCGCGGCGGAACCTTGGCCGTCGAACCATCACGCTGCGAGCCGATCTTGATGCGCGGCTTGTCGGCATCGCTTTCAGAACTC
The DNA here is from genome assembly GCA_041736895.1 of Pirellulales bacterium. Taxonomy (GTDB): domain Bacteria; phylum Planctomycetota; class Planctomycetia; order Pirellulales; family JALHPA01; genus JANRLT01. The sequence continues at coordinate 14,821 of JBGSSS010000228.1, read as the reverse complement.
GAAGCCGAGGGTGCGTTTGTCGCAGCCGCTGGCTCGGGAGCCGCGGGTGTGGCGGCCGAAGGAAGAGTCGCGTTGGCTTCAGGAGCGGCGGCGGTGGGATCAGACGATGCAGCAGTGACCGGTTGGTCGGCAGACATGGCAGTGACCTAGAGCGTGGAAGGGGGATACGACGGAGCCAGTGCTGGCTCGATTGGGGAAGAAAGGACAGGACCGCAGGAACTGCTGGTAACAATCCAGCGGGCCTATCAATTTACCGAGTTTACCAAGCGCAGAAAAGCGGTTGGCAGATAGTTCGCAAAATTATCAGAGGAATTCTACGAAAAACCGTGAAACAAAGGGTAGGCCCTAGGCCACCTACCAGTCTGTTTAGAAGAAGCTTTTCTACAGGATACTAGCTGCTACTTCCCCAAACCGAGTGAACCAAAATCATTTGGTTGGCCATCGGATCGATGGCCCAACGATTTGTGAATGTTCGCATCGATGTCGTAGGGGATCGCTTGGATGCTGCCATCGCCCATGGCCATGGTGAATGCGCCGGAATGAGAACTGCCGAAAACAATATTCGTGGTAGCATCGAGATCCTGTCTCGGTGGTTGGGCGGTGACGCGCATCACGTCTTGGTCATAGCCAATTCCCCAAGCCTGATCGTCGTCGCTGGGAGAACTCGTTGCATAATAATCGACTCGAATATGCCGCTCTCCGAGCACATATGTTTTGGATAGGCCGTCTAACACAGAGGACGGTTTGAGTTGACTTCGGGCAAATATTGGACTGGTTTGCTTGATGGCGATCTGATTGCATTGCGAATTGATGACATCGTCGGATTGTGTCAGCGCCCCGGAACTGGGGCCGGCGTTGCTGCCGCCATAGCTGTTGCTTCCGCCATTCGCCGCATAATCACTGCGCGCTACCATGCTGATCCCCGCTCCGTTGTGGGGTTTAAAATTGCTCGCAAAGGATTCCGGACGGCGGCGCGTGGGACAGTAATACATCGTCACGGGTGTGGAGACACGAACACCGTGGGCGGTGTTCTTCGCGGTTTGCGACAGCCCTTTGCCCAGGTTGTACAGAGTCTTTTCCTCCATGAACGGCAGGATGCTGTACTGCCAGCCGCCGGGTTGGCGGCGGCCGTAGCCGCGATCCGCATCACCAAGCCATTGATATCCCCAGCCGCCCGAGGGAAAGTACTTCAGGTTGGACACATGATGGACTACGCCCAATCCCTGGTTGCGAACATTGTCCCGGCATTGCGTGCGCCGCGCGGATTCCCGCGCGGCTTGGATCGCGGGCAAGAGCAGCGCGATCAGAATCCCGATGATGGCGATCACCACGAGGAGTTCGACAAGCGTAAAGGCCGCATGTCGTGCTGGAGTTCTCATTTGCTTCACCGTTGATTATGGAATCGCCGTGAGTTCATCTCTGCCACGATCATTTCTCGCTCCCAACGACTTATGAATCGCGGGATCAATTTCGTACGGAACCGCGCGCACCGTGCCATCGCAAAACGCCATGTTGAACGTCGACAAATGCGCGCTGCCGAACATCGAATTCGAGGAAGTGGAACCGCTGTCCTGATCGTATCGCGGGGCCACATTGGTCCAACGATTCGCGTCCCAGTCGTAACCCGAGTCCCAGCTTTGATCGTCGTCGCCGACCGTGGTTTCATAACTGGTGAAATGCAGATACCGCTCGCCGATTAGATAGGTTTTTGTCATTCCATCGACGCAGTGCCGAGCTTTGACTTCACTGCGAACAAACGTCGCGCCGTTGTGCTGCAGCAGCGTTCCGGCACTATGAAATTTGTAAACCTCCTCGTCGGGCTTCGAAAGATAGCTAAGGTCAGGCCCCTTTACTTTGTTGGGGCTCGCGTTTTGAAACCCTTGGCTGCCGCCATTGCCTGCATAGTCAGTCGTTGCGACTTCCGGAGGCTGATCTCCGGCCGAGATGTTTATGTAATCTTTTTTATCGAACTTCTTGGTGTCAGGACGATTGCGCGTGGGACAACGGAGAACCGTCAGAGGGGTGGCAAGGCGCTTCGCATGGAACTTGCTCTTTTCGGCCTGCGGCCTGCCACCGCCTGCCGCGTGCAGACTCCCCTGTTCGATGTAGGGAAGAATGCTGTAAATCCACCCGCCCGGCTGGCGCCGACCGAAGCCGCGATCAGGATCGCCGGCCCACGCATAGCCCCAGCCGCTCGTCGGCAGGCTCTTGACCGCTTCCATGTGCGTGATACAAGCCACCGCCAAATTGCGGGTGTTGTTCTGGCAATGCGTTCTCCTCGCGGATTCACGCGCAGCTTGGATCGCGGGCAATAGCAGCGTGACCAGAATCCCGATGATGGCGATCACCACCAGGAGCTCAACCAGGGTAAAGGCAAAACGGCGGCGCATGAGTGGTAACCTCGGAGACTAAGTCACCAGCAGCCAGCAGAGACAAGAAAAAAGCATGGCTGTAACAACAAGCTAATTGATTTGTAATATGAATTTCACCAAGGATGAAGTCAAGACAATTCCGCGCTATGCAAATTGAATCAACAGTTATTGTTAGGACGCGGAGCTCGTCCCTAAAACCGCTGCAACGCTGCACTGCTTTAATTTCAAGGATGTACTTGGTTTGTTTGCTGTATCCCATAAGCGGATAAAATCGGCAACAACATTGAATGATCAGGCGCAGCATGAGAGCCTTGGAATTCGCAACTAATCAGACAAGGCACTCAGGTCGTTCGGGCCGCCATCCGCTTTATCCCCAAAGGATCGATGAACCGAGGGATCGATATCATAGGGGATGCCCTTGATGCTGCCATCGGCCATCGCCATGTTGAATGTTGCTAAGTGGGCGCTGCCAAAAACGATTTGCGTTTTGCCTATCGTGTCTAGCTCCGGTGGACTCGCTGTGACGCGCATCACATCTTGGTCATAACCAACACCCCATGCCTGGTCATCGTCACTCGGGGTATCCGTGGCATAATTGTCAAAGCGAATATGCCGTTCGCCGAGCAAGTAGGTTTTGGACACCCCATCGCGCACCGCAGCCGGCTTCAGTTCGCTCCGGCAATAGATTGGGCTGTTTTGGCTCAACGCGACACTGTTGCAGCCGCTGTCGATTGTGGCGTCACTCGCGTTCAGGGAAGATGTCGGTGGTCCGCCATTCCCACCGGTGTAGGGCTTGCTCCCGCCATTGGCGGCGTAATCACTGCGGGCGACGGCTCCCGGTTTATTGCTGTTGTTGGCCGAATAGCCGCTGACGAACGATTCGGGACGGCGACGCGAGGGACAGCTAAAAAGGGGAATCGGCGTCGAGACGCGCTGAGCGTGCGCGATCTTTTTGTCGGCCTCGGATTTCCCTTTGCCCAGATCGTGGAGCGTTGTTTCTTCCATGTAAGGCAAGATATTGTATTGCCAGCCGCCTGGTTGGCGGCGGTTGAAACCGCGATCCGCATCGCCCAGCCACATAAATCCCCAACCGCCGGTGGGAAAGAATTTGTGCTCGACGACATGCTGCAACGCGGCCGCCGATTGATTTTTGATGTTATTCCTACACTGCGTCCGCCGGCCCGATTCGCGCGCGGATTGAATTGCGGGCATCGTCATCGAAACGAGAATCCCGATGATGGCAATCACCACCAGAAGCTCAACAAGCGTAAAGGCGCAACGACGTTGTAGCATCATGAGTGATCCCCCACAGACCACGAGTTCCCACACGATCGGCCCGCCAGAGAAGATGCGGCAGACCGTTCCAGAATTGACCTCCACTATCAGACCTAAGGCCATGAGCGTCAAGTTTATGGCTGAGAAAATCTATTTTTCTTTCGATCATCCAGAAAACTTGCATGCCTTTCAACATTTCGCTGGCAAGCGAGACCGGGGAGCCTGGACTAGACGAAATCGGCCTCATTCCTTTAGAAAATAGATTGAAAAGCCGCGGCCGATCCGATTGTTCACGATTCTTCCACGTTACTGCTATGAAATTCACGGATGAACCGGCGGAGATTCTCGCCGAGGGGAAGTACCTGCGCCTTGTCTCCCAAGGGACTTGGGAATATGCCGATCGAACCCGCGCCAGCGGCGCCGTCATCATCGTCGCGGTGACCCCGGAGCGGAAACTGCTGCTGGTCGAACAATATCGCATTCCCCTCGGCCGCCACGCGATCGAATTGCCGGCCGGACTGGTTGGCGACATCCCGGGCGAGGAACACGAAGCGCTGCAGATTGCCGCCGAGCGAGAACTGCTCGAAGAGACGGGCTTCACCGCGGCCGAATGGCATTGGCTGATGACGGGTCCTAGTTCGCCGGGTCTATGTACCGAAATGATCACGCTCTTTCTCGCGAAGAATCTGACGCGCGAACATGCCGGCGGCGGCGATCACACCGAGGACATTATCGTCCACGAGATCGGCTTGGCGGAACTTCCGCACTGGCTGCAAGCGCAACACGCGGCCGGAAAGGCGATTGACCCGAAAGTCTACGCGGGACTCTATTTCGCGCTGAACGGAACGTGAGCAATTGATAATTGACAATTGACAATGGTCATCGAGTGTCTGTCACGCGGACTTCTGTTACAGTGCGTGAATGAAATTCACGTTAGCGCAAAACAAGAGCAACATCCTTGTTGCGATCAGCTTCTGCGCGATCGCCGCGCTGCAAACCCTCATCATCCGCCTCGAAGGCCAGCCCTGGTGGTGCAAGTGCGAAGGGGCACAGCTCTGGATCGGCGCTGCTTACAGTGAGCACACGTCCCAGCACCTCGCCGATCCCTACAGCTTCTCGCACATGCTGCATGGGTTTCTCTTTTGGTGGCTGCTGGCGTGGCTGCTGGCGTGGCTGGCGCCGCGGCTCGCGCTCGGCTGGCAATTCGTGATCGCACTGGCCCTCGAAGCGAGTTGGGAAATCCTCGAGAACTCGCCCTGGGTCATCGAACGCTATCGCCAGGCCACAGCCGCCGTGGGCTACAGCGGTGATTCGGTCATCAATACGCTCGGGGATCTGGCGAGCGCGGGTGCGGGGTTTTGGCTCGCGCGGTGGCTCGGTTGGCGCTGGACGCTGGCGTTGCTAGTAGCGATCGAGTTGATCTTGTTGGCGGCGATTCGCGACAACTTGACGCTCAATGTGCTAATGCTCGCGGTGCCGCTGCCGGGGTTGAAAGAATGGCAGTCGGGAGCGGCTTGAGTTTCATTTCAATTAATCTTCTAGACCGTTTAGCGGCGACTCGAAGAGGAGCGCTTCTTCGTGAAAGACAGGCGCGCAAAAAAACAGCCGCGAGAAATCTCGCGGCTGTTTTGATTTGCGACTCTCTCTTGAGAAGCGGCTCGGCAGGAGCGTCGCCCTCCCAATTACTTCTTCTTGGCTTCGGCCTTGCCATCTTCGGCCGGAGCAGCAGCCGCAGCAGGGGCTGCGGCCGGCTTCTTTTCGGCAGCGTCGCTGACCGTTGGGACGACCCAGACCTTGAGCTCGCCTTCGATGTCTTGGCTGAGGTGGATCTGCACCGTGTACAGACCGAGTTCCTTGAGGGGACCCTTGAGGCGAACCTGGTCCGGGGTGATCGTGATGTCGGCTTGCTTGAGCGCCTTGACGATTTCCGACGCGCCGACCGAGCCGTAGAGATGGCCTTCGTCGTTGGCGTTGGCTTCGATCGTGATGCTTTGCTTGTTGAGCTGTTCGGCCAGCTTGCGCAGCCCGGCAAGGCGTTGGTTTTGGATCTCTTGGAGCTTGGCCTTGTGCTTTTCGACCATCCGCTTGTGGTGGTCGCTGGCCATCGTGGCGAGGCCCTGCGGGAGCAGGTAGTTCATGGCGTAACCGCGCTTGACGGTGACGACTTCGCCCTGCTTACCCAGGTGATCAACCGATTGGATCAAGAGCAATTGGACCGTGTTATTGCTGGAGCGCGGGAGCCGCGTCGATTGTGCCTTGAGCCGCTTCTTCAATTGGAACGTTGCCATCGGAAATCCTCGGACTGCTGAAAGGTGTTAGTGTTTTTGAAAGTTGTTGATCAGGGAGCGAGGGGGTGGCTGGGGTCGAACAACGTGAGCCCCCAGCACGTCGAGCTGGGGGTTCGCTTCGCTCAACCCCAGCCACCCCATTATGTATCCGCTCAGAACGGGATGTCGTCTTGAGGCCCGCCTTGGCTGCCGCCGTCATCGCCGCCCTCGTAGTCTTGGTAATAGTCGTCGCTCGGCGGGGCGTTGCTTTTGGCGGGAGCCGGCTTGCCGCGTTGCGGAGCCGGTCCACGGCTGGCCGGGCGTTCCTGCCGCTCGCTGCGTTCTCCGCCGCCGCCACCTGGAGCGCCGCCGCCTTGACCACGAGTGCTGAGCAACTGCATGGTGTCGCCGACGACCTTGAGCTTGTAGTTTTTCTTGCCGTCCTTTTCCCAGCTATCGAGCTTTAAGTGGCCTTCGATCAGCACGGGCGAACCTTTGGTTAGGTATTCGCCGGCAATCTCGGCCGTACGGCTCCACAGTGTGACATCGACAAAGGTCGTTTCATCAACCGACTTCCCATCCTTGTCTTTGTAACGGCGATTCATTGCCATGCCGAGTTCGCACACGGCGGAACCGCTAGCAAGATAACGAAGCTCGGGATCGCGGGTCACGTTGCCCATCAGGATCACGCGATTAAAGCTGGCCATGATTGGCTCCTACGAACGCCTAAGGAAAAAGGAAAGTCAAGCCGACACTAGTTCAACGCGGGGATTTCCAGCTCGGCTTCGGCCACGGCTGGAGCCGGTGTTTGCGGACGTTCGATCACGGGGCTCGCGCCGGTCAAGGCATGTTGCACGAGCGTATCGACGATCCGCGGTTCAACCTTGAGGACCAAGTAACGCATGATATTGTCGTCGAGCTGATATTGGCGCTCAAGCTCGACCAGCTTCTTGGTGTCGAGCGAGAAATAGGTCAGCCAGTAGGTGCCTTTGCGCTGACCATTGATCGGGTAAGCCAAGCGGCGTTCTTCCCAAAGCCGGGTGGCGAGGACTTCGCCGCCGAAATGGGTGATGGCGGTCGAGAGGTTGTTTGAGACAGCAGCCGGATCTTTGGCGTACTTGTTCGAGTCGAAAATAAACAGACCTTCGTAAACAGCAGTTGGCACGGCAGACTCCTCAAAAATAGGAAGGGGAACTTTCCCGATCCGGTTACCCACCGGCTAGGTCACGAGGTGCGTTGCACATCGCGCGGGAAAGCTATTGGTCACTTGTCGTATGTCAGTCATTCTTGCCTGATCTACGCAAAGCATCGATCTCAAGTGTTGTCAGGCTGGAAAGCCTGACCTACGTTACGGCGACGGCATGCTCGGATTGAACTTCGCCATCATCGTCGCAAGATCTTTCGCGAGCCAATGCTCGACGGCATCGGCGGCGCGTTCGATCTGAATGTCAATCTCGGGTTGTTCGGCCGCGGTAAATTTGCCCAGGACAAAATCAGCGGCGTTCCAACCCGGCGGCAAAGGCCCGACGCCGATACGCAAGCGGGGAATCTGTTCGGCTCCCAGACGCTTGATGATATCGGCCAATCCTTTTTGCCCGCCCGCGGTCCCTTGCGGGCGAATTCGCAGTTTGCCCAGCGGCAAGGCGAAGTCGTCCGAGAGGACCAGAATCTGTTCGTGCGGAATCTTGTAAAAGTCCCGCGCGGCCAGCACGCTGGCTCCGCTCAGATTCATAAACGTTTGCGGCCGCAGGAGCATCACGCGCTCGTTCGACTGCTGGCACTCGTCGGTGAGCGCCTGAAACTGTTGTTTGCTGTCGCCGAGCTTCCAGCGCCGCTGGAGGAGCTCGATCACTTCGAACCCGACGTTGTGCCGGGTGTTCACATACTTGCGGCCAGGGTTGCCAAGACCAACGACGAGTTTCATAAGTCGGCACCCTAAACCGCAGAGCGGTGATTCTACTTTTCTTCGGCTTCTTCTTCACCAGCCTTGCGGCCAATGATTTCCGGTTCGGCCGCACCGCCGCCAATCGGAGTCTCGGGTTCTGCACCCGGCTCGACGCATTGGACAACGATCTCTTCGGCATCGGTCAGAATCCTGACGCCTTCGGGAACGTCGATGTTCTTGACAAACAATTCGCCCCCCTTGTCGAGGTTGGTGACGTTGATCGTGAGCTTTTCGGGAATCGCGGTGGCGAGGCACTCGATCTGCACTTCGTGCAGGATGTGGGCGATGACGCCGCCCGACTTGGCGCCGAGCGAGGTTCCCTTGAGCTCGACGCTGACATCGACTTCGATACGCTCGTCAGTCGAGACGCGCGTGAAATCGACGTGCAGGACTTCGGTGCCAAAGGTGTTGTATTGCAGTGCCTTGATCAGCGCGCTTTCGTTGACGCCGCCTTGCAATTGGACGAGCCGGCTGTGATGACGCATCGCCACGCCAAATGCTTCGGCGTTGACGGCGATGCTCAGGCTCGCTTCGCCGTGGCCGTAGAGTGTGGCGGGAATTTTGCCCGCGCGGCGGAGGTGCTTGTTGGCGACTTTGCCGACGTTCGAGCGAACTTCGACGTTCAATGTTTCAGTGGACATGGGAGGCGGCTTGAAATGAAACGCAACACGAGGAAATAAAAATTGTCCGTGCCGCACAGCACATCGAGTGACATCTGCTCGATGGTGTGTCAGCGCGAACTGGAGTTCAATTCAAAGTAGATCTAGAGGCTCGTTCTCTCGACATCCGATTCATCGCCACACCACGCAACATGAGGGTGCGCGTGTCGTGCGAAATTGGAGCTGACTTGCCCGTGGGCAGGCGAGAGAATCCAGTATTTTGCCCGATTTGCCGCGAATAGCAAGCCCCCTGCAATCAGACAAACAAGATGGAGCAAAAAAAAGGTGAAAATCCGCCTGAATTAGCACGGGAATCTCGTCATTCAAACATGATTCATACGACAAAAAATCATACGCATCAAACTTTACCAAATTTGCGCATTTTATCAGTCCAAAGTCTTGCTAATCTGCCCGAAGCAGCTAATCTTGGAAGCATCTAGACGAAGAAAAACGTTTCTCGCGAACTGGATTGCGGGTCTCCGTCCTGACGAGCTCATGAGTCTCTTCTTTGTTTTTTTTTCGGAGGATGGTTCGAATGAAAAAGTCGTGGAATTTATTGATGGCCACGGCGCTGGGGTTCTTGGGTCTGGCGACCCAAGTTGAAGCTGGTCACGGCCATGGTGGCTGTGGCGGTTGTGCTCCCGCGTCGTGCGCCCCTGCTTGCGGTTCAGCCGCTTGTGGCGGAGATGCTTGTGGTTCTGGCGTCGCCAGCACCGGTGGTGCCTGTGGGCACTACGAATACGTCGATCAACAAGTCACGGTGATGGTCCCGCAAATGACCACCCAGACGAAGATGGTCAACGTCACAGAATACAAAACGGAAACCCGCGACAAGACCATCCAAGTGAAGAAGATGGTTCCTGTCACCGAAGCGGTCGAACAGAAGTACACGGTGATGACTCCGGTCACCAAGACCAAGACCGTCGAATACACGGCCTACAACACGGTCTATGAAGATGCGACGCGTGAATACACGGTCCAAGTCCCTGTGACCAAGACCAAGCCAGTGACATACACCGTGTACAACACCGTGTACGAAGACGCGACTCGTGAATACACAGTCCAAGTTCCGGTGACCAAGTCCCGCACTGTGACTTACACCGTCAACAAGCCAGTGTGGGAAGACGTCGTCAGCACCTACACGGTCCAAGTCCCCGTGACCAAGACCAAGCCGGTCACCTACACCGTCAACAAGACGGTTTGGGAAGATGTCACCAAGGAATACACCGTGATGGTTCCTGTGACCAAGACCAAGCCCGTCACCTACACGGTGAACAAGGCTGTTTGGGAAGACGTCACCAAGGAATACACCGTCATGGTTCCTGTGACCAAGACCAAGCCCGTCACCTATACCGTCAACAAGACGGTCTATGAAGACGTGGTCAGCGAGTACACGGTCAATGTGCCGAAGTACGAAACGATGACCGGGATGAAGGCCGTGAGCAAGTGCGTTCCGACGCAACAAGTTCGCACCGTCACCAAGGATCAAGGGAGCTGGCAATGTGTGACCGAATATGTCTCGCCTTCGACTCCAGCTTGCGTCAGCCGCAGCTACTACAATCGTTGTGCTCCTGCCGCTGGCTGCGGCAGCTGTGCTTCGCCTTGCGATGCTTGTGCTGGTGCCGCTCCGGCTGCCGACGCTTGTGCTCCTGCCGCGGCTGCTTGCCCGGTTGCTGTCACCAAGCGCGTTTGGGTTCCGAACTGCGTGACGGTCGAAGTTCCTTACACGGTCAATCAGTTGGTCACGGAACAAGTTCCGTACACCTACCAAGTTTGCACCCTGGTTCCGGAAGTTCGCACCAAGACCACCAAGGTCTGCAAAGTGATCCCAGAAACCATGACCAAGGAAGTCTCCTACACCGAATGTGTTCCTGAAACCCGCACGGCCGTGAGCAAGGTCTGCCGCGTTGTTCCGGAACAAGTGACCAAGGAAGTTTCCTACACCGAATGTGTTGCGGAACAACGCACCGCGACCACCAAGGTCTGCAAGCTGGTTCCAGAAACGCTGACCAAGGAAGTTCCTTACACCGAATGTGTCACCGAAACTCGCACTCAGACCTACAAGGTCGCCAAGTGCGTGCCAACGCAAATGACCAAGGAAGTTTCCTACACCGAATGTGTGCCCGAAACCCGGACGCAAACCTACAAGGTTGCCAAGACGGTTCCGACGCCAATGACGAAGGAAGTTTCCTACATCGAGTGTGTGCCGCAAGAAATGACCCGCACGGTCAACGTGACCAAGTGCGTGGAGCAAGTCGAAGACAAGGTCATCACTGAATCCTTCACGGTCCCTGTGACTGTCCAGAAGGAAGTCAGCTACCAAGTCTGCACGATGGTTCCCTCGACCGTCACCAAGAAGGTCCCTGTGTGGGTTGCCGATCCGGCTCCTGCCCCGGCCGCTTGTGCGCCAACGGCTGCTCCGGCTTGTGCTCCTTGTGCACCGGTTGCCGCTCCTTGCTGCAACTAGTTTCAGCAATCAATTTTCAATAGTCATCTGACTGTTGCAGAAAACAAGACCCCGGCGAGTTCAATCGCCGGGGTTTTTTCGTGCGCGGATGTTGACGCGCCACGTAGCTCGAAGCCGTGCTTCGAGCGAGTCAATAAAAAAATGCAAACACGAAACACGGAGTAGGAACGGAAGAAATTCAGAGCAGCACGGAGAAGAGATACAATTGAATTCTTCCCTTCTCCGTGACACTCCGTGCTCTCGGTGCTTCCGTGTTAATGTCTTTAGCGTTTCATCCGACAAAAAAGCTCCTCTTCGAGTCGCCGCTAAACGACAGCCAACTACGACTGAGCCGCTAAATCCACATACCCAAACTTCGCCACGTCGAACAACCCCGCTGGCCCGAGCTTCAAAAACGGAATTACCGTGAGCGCCATGAACGAGAGCGTCATGTACGGCGCGCCGAGCTTCGAGCCGAGCGCTTTGGCCGCATGGTCGAGGCGCGAGTAGCGGCCCGCGACGACGACGCCTTCGTCGCCGCTCATCAGTCCGGCGATCGGCAGCGGGAGGACGCTGTTCTGCTCACCCGCCGCCAGCGAAATGCCGCCCTGGCAATCGATGAGCAAATTGATCGACGCCGCGAGATCGTTGACGTTCGTGCCGACGGCGATGATGTTGTGCGAATCATGCGACACGCTCGACGCAATCGCGCCGCTATGCAGGCCGAAATTCTTGACCAAGCAGACCGCGGGTATGCCGCCCCCATAACGATCGACGAGTGCCATCAGCAGCAAATCGCGGCCCAGGTCCGGCTCGATGAACCCGTTCTCGACGCGCGACTCGACCCTCAAATCATTCGTCACCAGTTGCCCATCGAGCGCTTCGATGACGCGGACCTGCGCGTCGGCCGGGACGCCGTTCTTCCACGCGTCGGGCACCTTGATCCGCAACGCATCGGGCGAGACGCGCGGGCAGCTAAAATTGTTCGCCGCCTTCGGCACCACGCGCGGCAAGAGCGTCCGGCCCCCTTCGGCGACGAGTTTTCCCTCGATCCAAGTCCGCCGGACGTGAAACGAACGCAGATCCCCGACCTCGACCATGTCGGCCGGATCGCCGACTTGCAACAACCCGACCTTGAGTCCGTAATGCTTCACCGGCGTCAAACATGCCGCCCGCAAGGCCGTCAGTGGCTCAATCCCCTTCGCTACCGCGCGGGCAACCAACTGGTTGATGTGGCCGATCTCGAGATCGTTGGGGTGTTTGTCGTCGCTGCAGAACATGCAGTCGTAGGGGTACAGCTCGAGCAGTTCATGCAGCGCCTCGAAATCCTTGGCGGCGGAGCCTTCGCGGATAATAAGCTTCATCCCTTTTTCGAGCTTCTCGCGCCCTTCGTCATACGCTCGGCTCTCGTGATCGGTCGTGATGCCCGCGGCAAGGTACTTATCCAGATCCTTGCCCCGCACGCCCGGCGCGTGCCCGTCGATCGGTTTGCCGCGTTCGCGGGCCGCGGCCAGCTTGGCAAGCACCTCGGGGTCGTCCATCAGCACGCCAGGGAAGTTCATCATCTCGGTCAGGTAGATGATCCGCGGGTCGTCCAGCAGCTTCGCGACGCCCGCCGCGTCGATCCGGCCGCCGGCCTTGTCGAACGGCGTCGCGGGGACGCATGACGGCGCACCGAAGTGGATCTTAAGCGGCGTTTGCGCCGCGTTGTCGATCATGTAGTAGACGCCGTCCGCGCCGAGCACGTTCGCAATCTCGTGCGGGTCCGACACCGTCGCGACCGTGCCGTGCGGCGTCGCCAGCCGCGCGAACTCCGTCGGCACGAGCATCGAGCTCTCGATGTGGACGTGCGCGTCGACGAACCCGGGGATCAAGTAGGTGTCCCGCGGCAGGTCGTCGTACTCGATCGCGGCGATCTTGTTTCCCTCGATGGTGACCTTGCCCGAACGAATCCGCCCGGCGACCAGATCGACGATATTGCCCGCGATTTCCCAGTGATTGCTCATGACAGTAGATGGAAAAGTAAGAAACGGTCGCCTGCGGCTCGCGGCACAGTGTTTATTGAGCGGTCGCCTGCGGCTCGCGGCTAACCGGGGAGGAAGCGCTTGCTGAATTTCTGCTGAAGCAGACCAGGCGATACCGCGGATCTCCGGCGGCCATTATCATAACAATTAGCAAGAGCATTGCACGCGCGACTCAATTCCACGGATTTCGTATAATAGAAAAATACACAACGACAGTTACTCACAGAGGAGACCCGGATAGTCCAACAGCAGAATGAAAATTCTGCCTGGATCATCTCCTCTCTCATCTGTGTGTATCTGTGTCCATCTGTGGCTTGTATTTGCATTTCTTCTTCAGGATTTCCCATGTCCCAAGCCATTGTCAATCCGGCCGAAGTCCGGGCCTTTGCCGCGCAGTTGAAGCACTTCAACGGCGAGCTGCTGGCGCAACTCGGCACCTTGAACCGCCAGTTCCAAGCCCTCGGCAGCACCTGGCGCGATCAGGAGCAAATCAAATTCGGCGCCGAGTTCGCCCAACTAATGCAGACCTTTAACCGGTTCACGCAGCAGAGCGAACTGTATGTGCCGTTCCTGGTCCGCAAGGCCGAGCGGATCGAGGAGTATTTGCATCAGAGATAGTCGTTGGGCGCTGGTCGTCGGTCGTTGGAAATGACTGATGATCGGCATGCTCTTGTTTCCCCCAACGATTAACGACCAACAACCAACGACCATTTCATGCCCGCTTCCGTTCAATCCATCGACGCACTCTGGGAATTTCGCGGGCAATTGCTCGAGTTCGCGCACATCGCGCATCAGGCGCTCGACATCTTGCAAGTTGAAGCCCGCCGCGGCGTCGATTGGCTGACCGTCGATCGCGTGCGGTACTGGAAAAACGAAAACCGCAAAGCCTGGGACAATGTCTCGCGCTGCAAGGACGCCGTGCACCAGGCCCGCATCCAGCGGCAGATCGCCGACCACATTCCGGACTGCATCGACGAGAAGAAGGCGCTGGCCAAAGCGCAGGAATACTTAAAGCTGACCGAGCGCAAGCTCGCGGCGCTGCAGCACTGGTGCCGCGAGGTCACGCACGCGATGAACGAATTCGAAGGCCGCTACTCGGCGACGACGAGTGTGCTCGATGGCGATATTCCCCGTGTGGTCGCGGTGCTGGAACGCTTGGCCGAGCACTTGCACGAGTACATCAAGCTGACCGCCGCGCCGGTCGAACGAATCGCTCCGGCGGGAGAGCAAAGCGACGCCCTCGACCTCGGCGGCATGCAAACCGTGAGCATGTCGCAGCCCTTGGAGACGATGCCGCCGTTTGAGCAAGAGACGTCAGTCAAAGATGTTGCGGCACAAGAGTCGGAATCGACCCCTGCGGAGTCGGACGCGGAACGCTCCTCTTCGAGTCGCCGCTAAACGGGTGCGTGGTGATTGAACGAGTTTCGTCTTTCATTGTCCATTATCCATTGTCAATTATCCATTACTCCGATGCCTGTCGCCGACTTTTACACCGCTTCGACGATCCTGAACAACGGCCTCAAGGCGCTGCTGATGCAGTGGCAGATTACCTGCGACCAGTGGCACGACACGGCGTCGGCGAACTACGGCCGGGACCACATCGAGCCTCTGCCGCTGAAGTTTCGCGTCCTCATGGATAGCTGCGCGCGGCTCTCGGAAATCCTGCAACGGGCCGAGGTTGATTGCCAGTAACGTAGTAGTCCATCTAGCGATCGATGTCAGGTACGGGGTAGAGTGACTTCAGTTTAATTCTGGCGTCTGCCGTAGTGAAGCGCCAATTGGTGCCGCGGCGATTTTCATTGCGTTCCTGCTGCCAAGCGGCGATCGCGGCGT
>JBGSSS010000224.1:0-31184 GCA_041736895.1 Pirellulales bacterium | reverse complement strand
GGCGAGCCGCGCGTAACCCTCGCCCGCCTCGCGTTCGTAGAGCATCACCAACCGGTCGCCGTTGGCGACGGTTTTCATGGTGATTCGCGCGGGTCGATCCGCAGCGGGAGCGTTGTCTTTATCGGCGACGCGCGTCGCGGTCAGCGTCCCCATGTCATCGAGCGCGGCGTCTAAGATTTCGGTCGTCTTGCCGTCGGGCAGTGTGCCGGTCAGGCGGAACTGCTTGGCCTTGGCCGTTGGTTCGAGGGCGAGCTGCGTGTAGTATTTGCCGTCCTTCAACACGGCCCGCAGTTCGGCCGTCGGGGCTTTGTCTTTCACGGCAAAGTGCCAGGCCCAGTCGCAAGTCTCGCTCCAGGCCCCGACATTCGAGCCGCGGCGCGGCTGGCCGGCACCGTTCCACTCGCCAACGAGTGTCTGCAATGGCGCGAGGGCCTGCTTGGCGCTGGTCACCGTTTCCGGCTCCTCGGAATAGGCCAGCGTAAAGCAAAGCAGCCCTCCGCCTAGAGCGATTAAAAAGCTTGGCCCGGCCAGTTTGGTGAGCGTCGAGAACATTGGCTGAATGTGTGCTGAAGAAATGCGAAGAACCGCACGCTTTCGCCGGACTGTTCACAGCCCCAGCGTGCAGCGCCTTTGTTCTCGACCAATGGAACACTTTTGGCAAGGGGAAGTTCCGGGCGGCACTTGGATCCGGCTTTTCATCGCTATGACGCAAGCGGGTGGGTACGCTACCCACCCGCTTGCGTCATAGCGATAAATCCTTTTCCCAACACTTCCCATCACTCCCACAACGGTTCCGCATTAAAAACCGTCGTCGGCACAAAAATCAGCAGCGGAATCCACGCGGCGATGACCGGGGCGACGAGATAGCTGCCGCCAAGGTACTGGCTGCTGACCGAGACCAACAAAAAGACGACGACGACCAAGACGCATTGCCCGACGGCGATGAACAGATTCCGATTCAACCCGCGCAGCACCAACGGCAAGCCGAGCAATAGCAGTACGACATCGAGCAGTGGTTGTAACAAACGCGAGTGAACCGTGGTGCGGACATCGTTGCCGCAGCCGACTCCTTGCTTGTGCAAGGCGGAGATCAACTCCGATGTCGCGGCATATTGCCGCCAGCCGTTTTGATCGACGAGCAATTCGAAATTGACTTCGCTGACGACGAAACATTCATCCTTGGCGAGCCACGGGGCCGACTGCGGCGTGTGAATCACGATGGTCTTTTGCTCGTCCGCCAGTTTGAGCGGCGGTTCCTCGGCAACGTTCTTCGGCGTCACCACGCCGCGCAGTCGATACCCGCCGGGATGTTCGGCCGTCTCAGGTTCGTAATTCGCCTTTTGCGCGGTCCAGGTCGAACGCTCGTCCTGTAGGTAGCGCGGAATTTTGAAGCTTGGTTCGATGATCGTTTGCGTCTCGAGCGCCAATTGCCGCCCGTGAATCGAGATTCCGCTCCAGGTGTCTTCGCGGCGCTGAAACTCCTTGGCCTTGTCCGAGACGAGTTCTTGCGGCGAGCGTGTCAGCTTCGCGCGCTGCGCCGGCATGACGACTTCGCGGTTGATCGCGGCCAACAGCGCGATGCACGCGCCGGCGATGACGATCGGCCGGACGATGCGCCACTTGCTCGTGCCGGCGGCCAACAGCGCGGTTAATTCGTTGTAGCGCTGCAACCCGGCGAGCGTGAACATCGCCGCGATCAGCGTGAGGATGCCGCTGGTGCGATCAAAGAATGAGATCGCTCGGTACAGATAAAAGTCGCTCATCACCACGACGAAATTCGTCTGCGTCTTTTCGGCGATCTTCAGAAACTCTTCGAGGTTCGTCAGCGCATCGATCACGATGTAGAGTCCGGTCAAACTGCAAAAGCAGATGAACCAGACCCACAAGAAACTGCGCAGCAGATAGCGGTCGATCAGGAGCATAAGACCGCGAATAATCGGGGGTTTGGCCCACGCGGTCAAGGTCGAAATGTAGGCCCGGCTGTGCCGGGCACAGAGCAGATTGTCCAATTCGAGAATGTCCCGCAAACAGCACACACGGTCACAGTCACACATTTTATGTGCTGTTGCTTCGAACAGGCCGTGGCGTTTGTGCGGCACAGCCGCACCTACGATTTACGCTGGCATCAATTGCAAGCACTTCCGCACCGATTCGCGCATCTTGAGCGTTGGGGCAAAGCCGAGAATCTTGGCGGCTTTGCTCACGTCCGGGATGCGGATCTTGACGTCGTCCTTGTAGATCGGCGTCGGGCTGAACGTCAGCGGCTTGTCGCTCTTCGGCAGCAAGCCCAGTGTTTGCGATTCTTCGTAAATCGCCTGGCCGAGTTCGACCATCTTCACCGGTTCGGGATTGCCCAGGTTGAACGCTTCGCCGTTGGTCTTGTCGTCGAAGCTGAACTTGGCGATGGCGCTCGCAACGTCGTCGATCCAGGTAAAGCAGCGAATCTGTTGCCCATCGCCGAGGACCGGGATGGGGTTCTTGCGTTCCTTGACGATCAAGCGAATGAAGTCCGCAAAGACGTGCGAAATCCCTTGCTCACCTTCGCCCTTTTCATGCGGCGTGATGATGTTGAACGGACGCCAGACGGTAAACGGAATCTTGTACTGTTGCGCGAACGCCATCGAGAGCCGCTCGCCGGTCAGCTTGCTGAGCCCGTAATCGGTTTCGGGAATCTTGGCTTCCATCACATCGGCTTCGACCGACGGATGCTTGTCGACTTTTTCGTAGACCATCGACGACGAGATGTACGCAACCTTCTTCACGCCATGTTCGACCGCGCCCCAGAGAATGTTCTGATGCAGCGTCAGATCGTGTGCCAAAATATCGGCCGGGTACTTGTGGAACCCGCCGACGCCGTAGATACGGGCCGCGGCTTGAATCACGCCGTCGACGCCCTTCACGACCGACTTGGCAAAGGCCGGGTCGACGAGGTCGCCGATCTTCAGTTCATAGGCCCGCTCGCGTTCGATGACGCCGTAACGGCAAAAGTTGTCCGCGCCGACGACGGTGTGCCCCGCCTTCAACAGGTGCGGGATCACGGCTTGCATCAACGAACCTTCGGAACCGGTAACGAGAATTTTCATGACAGAGAATCTAGGAGTTAGAAGTTAGGAGTTAGAAGAAGGGAAGCGCTCCGCTGTGTTAACTATCGCTCCGCTGCGCGTCGCTGCTAAACGGGGATTTGTCGTGATGAAACGCGTTTTAATGGCGCATGACTGTTACTTCCGAGCGAGCGCTTGGCCCGCGGTGTAAATCCCGTCGTGCGCCAGGTCGCAGTTCTCGCTCCAGAAATTCCACATGTCGCAAATCACGCAATTCGGATTGTCGACGAACTTCAATATCTTTTCGAGGTCGCGAAATTCCTTGTGCGGCGTCATCAGGAACAACGCATCGACCCGCTTCAAACGCTCGTAATCGGCGTATTCCGGCACATACGGATCGACCGGCACCGGTGTGCAGTAACTGCCGCGGAGTTGCTTTTGCAACTTGAAAGACAAACTGTTGCGCGTGTCGTCGCAGTCGGCCTTGAACGCCATGCCGAGGATGCCCGCATGGCGGAGGTTCGTCTTGGCTTTGACCTTGTCGAGCAAGTACCGCGTCACGCTTTCATTGATCTTGAACGCGCTGGCGATGATGTCAGGGTACGAGATTCGATCGATCAGGTAGTACCCATCCTTGTACAAGCACGGCCCGCCGACATTGCTACCGGGACGCGGCAAGTTCAATCGCGGGTAATCCTTGTTACAGGCGTTGATCACCTTGTGAGCATTCGCGCCGTATGAGTCGCAGATCATGTAGAACTCGTTGGCCATCGCGAACGAGATGTACCGCGACATGTTGGTGATCAGCTTGCCAAGTTCGGCTTCGACCGGCGTCAGACGGAGGCACTGATTGTTGAGAAACTTTTCGAAAAACGCCTTGGCGCGCTGGAAACTCGTTTCCGAAAACGCGCCGATCATTTGCGGCAAGGATTGGATCTCTTCGACCGCCTTGGTTTGCAAGACGCGCTCGGGTGCAAACACCAAAAAGAAATCGACGCCTTCGCGAAGGCCCGTCTTATCTTCCAGAATCTTCCTCAGCAATTCGGTCGTGCCGGGTGAGACGGTCGAGCGCAGGATGATCAACTGCCCCTTGGGCATCCGCGTCGCGTGGCGATGCAAGATTTCGAGCAGCGCGTCAATGCGCGGATTCAGATTGTCATCGACCGGCGTGCCGATGATCAAGACCACGGTCTCGGCCGTGGCGAGCGCCGTGTCGTAGTGCGTGAACGTCAGGTTGCCACGCTCGAGGCTCTTCTTGAGCAGCTCTTCGGCTCCGTGTTCGATGTACGGCACCTCGCCGCGCAACAGCCGTTCGTTGACGGCCTGATTGCGGTCGATGCCTGTGACGTCGTAACCGGCTTCGGCCAAGACGACCGACAGGGGCATGCCGATATGACCAGCGGCCCCGACGATGGCGACGCTATTGGGTTGAACCCGATTGGGGGAACTCGTACTCATCAAGAAAGCCAATCCCTTAGCAAAAACAATCGTCCCTCGGTCTGCTGCCTCGACGAGTCAACGGGCGACCCGTGAATACCCCAGTTTACCGAGTCGTTAAATCTTGAGAAAGAGCGATTGGAACTCTTGGCAAGCAGATATTGGGCGGATTAGAAGCCGCGAGATTGGTAAAAGGAAAAAGGAAGAAGGAATAAGGGGAGAACAGACAAGGTTATTCCCACCTTTTCCCTTATTCCTTATTCCTAAAATAGCGAAAGCAGATGCTATTTCAGGAATCGTGTGCTAGCAAGTCAGCTTAGTTCCACGATTCCCCATACCACGTACTCGGCCAGCTCGGTCTGCGAAGGTTCTGCCGCAGGAGCCAACCCTGCCACCAGTTCGTAGGATGGGGCAATTCGTGAGTCGGGGCAGGCGGCGCGGCATGCGATTCGGACTCTTCAAAGTCGAAGTCCACGTCGATATCCGCATCGCTCGACTTTTGCAGCCGCTGGAGCAGCGGGTTCGCCAGATTCGCGAATGTCTCGGGCGGGAAGATGGCCAAGATGCTCTGCGCAATTCTGCCGTTCAGATCCGCGTTCGCCGTCAGCGGTGGGCGCGCGGGAAAGGCTTCGCTGAACGACCCGAGCAACAGCGCCGCACGCGTTTGCTTCGATTCGTCACTCGGAGTCGCCGGCCATTCTTCGAGATAATCGCGCACCCGCAGCGGATCGTGCGCCAGGTCCTCGACCGCGCCGGTCACCGCAAACCGCGCGAGCAAGATATCGCTCCAGCGTTCGCAGCGATCGCGCAATCGATTCAAGGCCGCCGCTTCGTACGAATCGTTGCCATATGATTTCAAGATCAGGTTCAACACGCGATGCCGAGCCTCGACGTGGCCTTGCAAGACACTCCGCGCGATCGGTTCGGCCGTGATTTCGCGACGCCGTGCATCATGGAGCCTGAGCAAGCCGGTCCATAGCCGCGTGACGATTTCGCCGGTCAGGATTTCATCGCAGAGTGCGGAAACCGAGCGCCAGTCCATCGGCGGCGCGCCGAAGAGCGGTGCAACCTCGTCTCGAATCAGACGCAGCTCGTGCCCCCAGCGATCGAGCCGGCATTTAGACGCGGTCCAATAATCTTCGAGAGCCCGCTCGGGCAACGGCCGCGGCAACTCGATCAAACTCGGCCCATGCCAAGTGAGGACAGTCGCCATTCCCAGAAGATCGTGAGCGTGCATGCAGTTGATCCGAAATGAATCGATATGCTTTCGACAAGCTGCCAAGCCGCTTGCGTCATAGCGTCAAGTATTTTCCCTAATCCCGAACCCCCAATCCCGAATCCCAAGCTGGGACTCCCTTGTCCCGCCCGCGACGACAGAGCCCGAGGGGACGAGGGCTCTGCCGCCGCGGAGACGGGCATTTGGAGGATGAACGGCGGTTCGTCGCCGCATCCTGCGGAAACTCGTCGCTGTTCGAAAGGGACTAAAGGCAGGTCCCGGGCCAAAGACTTTTGAGGAAGGTGAGAATCGCGATAATGCTAGGTTTTCCCGGGCTATTTCCCGTATTTTTCCAAAAGGCAACATCGCCCTGCGAACCTAGAATGATGTAAAAAGGCAACACGCGACGAAGCTGCGATGATTCACGACGGCAACAGTGTCGTTCCATCTCAACAAGAAATGCTCCCAAGGGATGAACCCCTGGGCTTTGCGCTGGTGTCAGTCCTTTTTTGTGACGCTCCGTTACAATAGATTTGTCTCTCCTCCCCAATCCCAAACCCCGAATCCCCAACCCCACGCCCGCATGCAGTTGCTCGCCGTTGGTTCTGCCGTTTTGAATCAGATCCCGCTGGATTGGGATGGCAATGCCGCGCGGATCGGCGCGGCCATCGAACAAGCGCGGGCGAACGAAGTTCAGATCCTCTGCCTGCCGGAACTCTGCATCAGCGGGTATGGCTGCGAAGATGCGTTCCTCAGCGCGAACACACGGCGACAAGGATGGCGCGTGCTAAATGAGCTCGCGCCGTCGACCGTGGGCATGGTCGTGGCCGTTGGGTTGCCGATCTTGTACCAGAACGCCGTTTACAACTGCGCGGCGCTGCTCGTCGATGGCCAGATCACGGCGCTCGTTGCCAAGCAGCACCTCGCCGGCGACGGCATTCACTACGAGCCGCGCTGGTTCAAGGCCTGGCCCGCCGGGCAAGTTGTCGCGTACCAATCTGACGATGGGCAAGAGATTCCGCTCGGCGACGTGTTGGTCGATGTCGGCGGCGTGCGGATTGGTTTTGAGATCTGTGAAGATGCCTGGGTCGCGAATCGCCCCGGCGCGCGGCACGCGCTGCGCGGCGTCGATGTGATCTTGAACCCCAGCGCGAGCCATTTCGCCTTTGCCAAGGACGAAATCCGCCAGCGGTTTGTGCTCGAAGGGTCGCGCGCATTCGGCGTGACGTACCTCTATGCGAACATGCTCGGCAACGAGTCCGGCCGCGCGATCTTTGACGGCGGCGCGATGATCGCCAGCGCCGGCAAGATGGTCGCGATCGGGCCGCAGTTTTCGTTCGCCGATGTGCTTGTCACGAGTGCTGTGGTCGATCTCGATCGCTCGCGGATGAGCCGCGCGGCGAGCGGCAGCTACATGCCGATCGTCGAAACCTCGACCGCCGAGGTGCTGGCCGTCCCGTTCAACTGGCTGCGGCAATGGAGCGAGGACTCGCATCGTGCGTCGCTCCGCACGAACATCCCCGCCGCGCCGTGGCCGAACGCCACGGACAAAGAAGAAGAGTTCACCCACGCCGAAACGCTTGGCTTGTTCGACTACCTGCGAAAGAGTCACTCCCATGGGTTTGTCCTCTCGCTGAGCGGCGGGGCCGATTCCTCGGCGCTTTGCGTTCTCGTCGGGTACATGGTCCGCTTTGCCGTGACGGAGTTGGGCCTCGACGGCGTGAAGAAAAAGCTCGCGTACATTCCGGCCGTGCAGGCCGCGAACTCGACAGCCGAGATCGTCCGCGCGTTGCTGACGTGCGTCTATCAAGGGACCCGCAACAGCGGCCCGGTCACGCTCAACGCCGCGCGCCAGGTCGCCGCGGCCGTCGGGGCCGAGTTCCTGAACATCGACATCGACGGCATCGTCGAGCAATACACGACGATCGTCGAAGGGGCCATCGGCCGGAAGCTCACCTGGGCGACCGATGACATCGCGCTTCAAAATATTCAGGCCCGCGTCCGTTCGCCGAGCGTTTGGATGCTGGCCAACATCCGCCGCGCGCTGTTGCTCGCGACGAGCAATCGGAGCGAAGCGGCCGTCGGCTATGCGACGATGGACGGCGACACGAGCGGCAGCATCAGCCCGCTAGCCGGCATCGACAAGAACTTCCTCCGGCACTGGCTCCGCTGGCTCGAAAAGGTCGGACCCGCGGGTGCCGAGCCGCTGCCCGCGCTGCGTTTCGTCAACGAACAAGCACCGACGGCCGAACTCCGCCCGGCCGAGAGCAAGCAAACGGACGAAGGCGACCTGATGCCGTACGACGTGCTGGACGCGATCGAACGCGCGGCGATTCTCGACCGCCGCAGCCCCCTAGAGGCGTACCAATACATCCGCCCGCTGTTCCTGCAGCACTCGCGCGCGGACCTCGGCCTGTGGGTCGAGCGGTTCTTCACGCTCTGGTGCCGCAACCAATGGAAACGCGAACGCTACGCGCCGTCGTTTCACCTGGACGACGCGAACTTGGACCCCAAGACCTGGTGCCGGTTTCCGATTTTGTCGAGCGGGTATGTGCGTGAGTTGGCGGAGTTGCGGGCGTTTTTGGCGGAAGAGAAGTAAGCTTGCAATGAGACCGTTTTACACAGACTCTCGGCGTAGTGTTATTTACGCAATGTTGTAGGAACCGAGTCAATCCATGAGAATTGAGGTCCAGAACCGGTGACAAAGTAATTGCTCATTTTCTTGAAAAAAATATCCTATCGCAGCAGTTCATGTGGCATGTACTGGTTATCGATCAATACTTGCTTACCAAGCACATGTTCAGCTAAACGAATAATTCCGATACCTTTAATAAAGCAAACTGAAAATGGCAGACCTCGATCTCTATTGGAAGCGCATTTCTCCCAACTTTTCGTGGCTATTTTTATTGCTGACAACAACTGCTGCTCATCCCGATTTACAATAGCCGCAAAGCAATCATCAAAACCTATGAATTCAGTTTCAAAACGCGGCTTCTTTTCAGCTAATGCTGCTTTCGCATCATCAAGATTTCCTGCTGTAATTAGTTTCAATGCCCTTCCTAAATAGCAAGAATCCTTAGTGCCCTCGTTTGCCGAATAGTGATTTGCAAGCTTTGCAATCAATGCTTTATATGAAGTAACGAATCCGATTAACACTGACTGAAAATGCCCTGCCTCTAATGGCCTACCTAGCCCATTCTCATATCGTTCATACATCTTGCACAGTGTTTCTTTGCTATCCTTAAATGACTTGATTGCCGCTTCGTATCTGTTCTTCGCAATATGGATCAAGCCTTCTGTCTCGTATGAAAGCTGGAGCATTCCAAGGTGGAAATCCTGTTTCTGGGCATTTAATCCATGCGTAGAGAGTTTTTCGAGATGCAAAGTCACAGAGCTTCCGTAAGCTTTTTCCCAACGAGTCAGATCTTCGTGTGAATAATATCTATTCATCTTAAGAATGCAGCTCTTTGGAGTGATGATCAGACATACTTCCGATGGTGTCAGCGAGTAGTGGGTGGCTGGGACTCAGCTTAATCAAGCCCTCTATATATCATTACTAGACATTATTTTACATTATCCGGAAGTTGCATGAGTTCAAGCAATCCCCAGGCACCCTGCGACTGTTCGTGAGATGAAAGAAATGAAGCACTCTGCTCACGAATCCGCCTTCGCTTTTTTCTTCCCCTTCTGGGGTGCCCCTTCCTGCTTCATCGGCGGTGACCATTCGGCCGGTTTGGGGTTGTCCACGGTCAGCGGAGCCTTGTCACCGTAGTCTTCGAGCGCTTTCTGGAGCCGCGCGAGCTGGTCAGCCGCTTTGGCCGCGGACTCGCTCTTGCCGTAGAGATCGTTCTTCTCCTGTGGATCGTTTTGCAGATCGAACAACTGCGTCCGGTTGACTTGCGGGTAGCGGATCAGCTTCCAGCGGTCATCGCGAATCGCTCGTTGCACTTGGCGATAGCCGAACACCAGCTCTTGGCGCGCCGCATGTTTCGGATCGCGCAGCGTCTGGCTCAGATCGATCCCTTCGCTCGTCTTGGGTCCCTTCACAGCGCACAACGCGCCGAGCGTTGGCAGCACGTCGAACAGGTAGCACATCGCGTCGGTTTGTTTGCCGGCGGGGATACCGGGGCCGCGGATGATCAACGGGACGCGCAGCGAGTGCTCGTAGAGATTCTGCTTGCCGATCAGGCCGTGGCTGCCGCGCGCCACACCCGAGTCCGCACAAAAGACGACAATCGTATTGGCGGCCGCCGGCGAAGCCGCCAGCGCGTCGAGAATGCGGCCGATCTGTAGGTCGAGGTACGAGATATAGCGATAGTATTCGGCATTCATTTTTTGCACATCCGCCGCGGGGCGCGGATGCTTGAGCAATACCTCATCACGCAGCATCATGTCGCCGTTGTTGAACGGATGCTGCGGCAGAAAATTCGGCGGCAGCAACCGTGCATCCGCTGCATAACTTATCGGGAAATCATCGGGGACAATGTGCGGATCGTGCGGCCCGTCCATCGCCACATAACAGAAGAAGGGTCCGCCTTGGTGTGACTTGAGGAATTGAATCGCTTCATCGGCGAACTGCTCGCAAGCGTGCTTGGACGACTTGATGGGCTTTGTCAGCTCGTGGTTCTCGAGATGGCTCAGCGAGGCCGTAAGCGGATTGGTCATGCCGCCGGCAAAGATGGAGCGTCCGTTTTGAAAACTGTCGGCGAGCGACTTGACGCCGTTGTGCCACTTACCCGTGGCAAAGGTCGTGTACCCAGCTTTTCCAAACGCCGCGGGCCACGTCTCGTCGGCGAGTTTCTCATCGACATGAAAGAGCGACCGGCCGGACAGCAGCATCGCCCGCGACGGCACGCACGTCGCGCCATTGAAGCCGCCTTGCATGTAGGCGCGATTGAACGCGAGTCCCTGCTGGCAAAGCCGGTCGAGATTGGGCGTCTTGATCACCGAATTGCCGAGCGCCGCGATCGTATCGGCACGCATGTCATCGTTGAAGATGAAAAGAATATTCGGCTTGTTGTCCGCAGCATGAGCGTGTGTGGCGAACGGAAAGAGCGCCGCCGTGAGCAACACCACAAACCCAATTGTCGCTGGTCGAGGGAATTTCATCGTCAATCGTTTCCTCGGCAAGAATTCGAGACGCACGAGATTTTACGATAGCTCTGGGGCTGCTTGAGTGCAAGCAATCCCCAGGCACCCGAGTTGCGCGCTGCTGGAGAAACAAGCTGGGGGTTGAGCGTTTCGCTCAACCCCCAGCGATTCATTGCAAATGATGGTGTCGCCGAACGAAACGGATCCTAGTTCCTCGGCGAACCCGAACTAGAACTCGAACCCGGGGCGACACTGCGCATCACATTCGTCGTGTTGGTCCCGCCAATTCCATTCGGCGTATAGATCTGGGTGTCTTTGTGGGTCTGACCCGTCATCGAATTCGTCCATTCGGTGCCGCGTTCCCAGCCTCGGAGGTTTCCCCAACTGTCATAGACCGGACGATTCACCGGCCGTGCCGAGCCATTGAAGCGGCTTTGGTCACGGCCCGGGGTGAAGACCGTCGTGCTGATGTTGCTGTTTTGGGTATTCCAGCCGCCGGTCCAGGGGTTGAACCCGCTGATTTGCTGAGGAGATTGGAATTGAATTTGTGCTGGTTGAAATGGTCCCGGCGGAACGATGAAGATTTGGCGAGAATTGGCGGTTAGCTTGGAGATCGCGGAATTGGGATTTGCCGTGATCGCGGATAGAGCGGCATCGATCTGCTTGTGGAGCATTTTTTTGTGAGCGTCGGCGTAGAGATCGTTCTGGTCGATCTGGGTTTTGATTTCTTGCAATGCCTCTTTGTCTTGCGCGGCTTTGGCCGAAGTGATCGCGGCCAAGGTCGCCTTGATCAGGCCAAAGGCTTCGAGGGACGTGTTGTCGATCGAAACGGTCAAGTCCGCGTTTGCGGAGCGCGAAGCACTGCTCAACTTCTCAGCCGCACTGGCCAACGCCGCGAGCTCTGTTTTGTTGAGCGATTTTGCCACTTGTGCCAAGCGGCCGATTGTTTCCTTGTCGCGAGTTTCTTTCGCTAATTGCAAGGTGGACTTGAGCAGTTCGTCGGCCGAGATGGCTTTATGGGAACGCAGGAGGATGCGTTCGCCTTCTGCTAATTGCAGCGCGATATCGAGGACGATCCCCGAGTTTCCGCCCTGATAGGCATCGGCCAATGCAGCGAGATTGACATACCGGTCGAACGCCGGATCAGCAACGACCTCGGGCAAGCTCGGGCGAGTTTCAGCGGCCGTCGCCGCCTTGGCATCAGCCGGCTTGGCATCTTCTGCGCTGCTCGTTGGCAAGAAAATTGTTCCGCACACGATTGCCAAAGTTCCGCAACCGATCCATTTGAGAATACCTGAGGACATACACGAGATCTCCTAGAAGCCGATGTGACGCATGAGAGTGAGCTTGGAACCAATCCAGCACTTTATCACAGAGCTATCATACTCGACACCGCCTTGATCGATGTCAAGAATTTTCTCGCGGTCATGCTCGCATGATTCGTCTAGCGCGGTACTGGCAATTGCGAGGGGAATACTCTCGCGAGGCATGGGGAGCGGGTTGAGCAGAAGGCGAGCTCTTCGCGCACTGAAGAAACTCATCGCACGGCAGCTCTTAGCCGCTGCAGGATAAGCGAAGAAACATATGTCAGCGGCATGGACATCCGGAAGCTGCACTTAGAAATCACGAAAGCATTGTCGCTCAATCGGCGACTGAGGCCCTCGGCACTGTCATCGCATACTGCGCGGCTTTGTTACGCCGGCTCACGGATCAGGTTCAACTGCGGCGCGGCGTACATCGGCGCGGTGCTGAGGGGCGAATCAACGACCTCGAGCAACCGTCCGCCGCTTTCGTACCAGCCGAACTTCGTGAACCGGCACCAGCTCAGATCGATGATCAGCCCGAGCCATTGCCCGCGGCCTTGATCGAGCGAGACGATCATCCGCCGATGCGGCAACGGCTGCTGATGAAAGAAGCCTAGCCCGTTCTCCGAGAGTTGCTTGCCGGCAACGACAATGTTGTCGCCGTGCGGCGAGATGCCGTCAGCCGCCAGCGGCGTCAAGTACACCATGTGCGGATACGGATACCGCACTTCGCGGCGGCGGTCGATGAGCGCGCCTTGCGGATAGAGCGCGGCGAGCAGCGAACTGACTCGCTGCGAGACATTGGACTCGGTTGAAACGGGAGACAGACGATTCGGCCAGCGTGGAATCGCTCGGGACTGAGTTTTCCGAGACTGCGGTAGGATGCTCATAACCATGATGAGGAAAAGGAGACGGTCGTGGCCGAGTTGGTTCGCGCGTGATCTTTAGTAGCCCGACGCGTAAGCGAGGGAGTTTGGCACGTTTTCACTCCCTTGCTTACGCTGCGGGCTGCTAAAGGGAGGGACAGTTGGTTGCCCATCTGAATCCCTACCTTGAAAATGACGGCGGGGCAAATTGGCGAGTCAAAAAGACGAAATTGAATCGCTGATCCCACGTTCATGTCTCGGCGAATCAACATTCACCCGCATTGATGTGGCAAAAGGACAACGCGGCGTAGGGGAAAATTTGCTGTTTAGGTTGATCTGGCTGCCACCAAAGACCCCTTCATGATTGCAGGCAAACTTTCGGATTTGAAATGTGGTCTGTTACGTTTGCGTCAGTTTCTCGCGTCCCTGGGAGTGTTTGGCATAAAATTGCACGTATCGTAGAATATCCTTACTCCTTTTCGGAGCGTTTGATCCCATGACCGTCTTGAAATCTCCACCGGCAACTAATCACACGGTCGAACACCTTCCTATGCAGTTGCTGATCATCGAAGACGACTCCGTCATGGGCAAAGCCCTGAACCAGGGCCTGACCGAAGCCGGGCATCATTGCCGCTGGATCAAGGACGGCAAGGAAGCGCTCACGCAGCTCCAAGACGCGACGTACGATGTCGTTCTCTTGGACATCATGTTGCCCGGCGCGACGGGCATCGAACTGCTCAAGCAAGTCCGCGCCGCGGGCAACAAGACGCCGGTCATCTTGGTCACGGCGCTTGGCAGCGTCGAAGAACGCGTCGCGGGTCTGAACGCCGGAGCCGATGATTATCTGGTCAAGCCGTTCGCGCTGGCGGAACTGAGCGCGCGAATCGAAGCCGTTTGCCGGCGGACGAACAATCGCCCGCCGACAACGATGCACGTTGCCGATATCACGCTCGATCTGAGCACCCGCCGCGTGCGCCGCGGCGAGCAGGATATTGAGCTGACGCCGATGGAGTTCAGTTTGCTGGAGCTGCTGATGCGCTACGCGGGGCAAGTTGTGACGCGCAAGATGCTGTGCGAGCATCTCTGGGAGTACGATTGGGAAGGGACGACCAACGTGATCGAGGTGCACATCAACCGGCTGCGCAACAAGTTGGACAAGATCGTCAAACAGCCGCTGATTCAAACCGTGCGAGGGCGGGGTTATGCCCTCCGAACCAGCTAAAACACTGTGGGATGAACGAGGAACGATGAGATAAAACCGGAAATACTTCATCGCTCAGCGTTCCTCATTTATCGTTCAAACAAGATGCCCGTGCCGCAAAAAAATAGTCTCTGGGGAACGCTGCGGCTGCAGTTGACGCTGCTCTATACAATCTTGCTGGTGCTCGTGCTGGTCGTCACCCTCGTGGCGATTCGGATTGTCAGCTATCGGACGATGCTGGCCGATATCGACGAACGGCTCAGCGAAGATCTTTTCCAGATGGTTCCCGTCATCGAAAAGAACTTTGCCTTGCCCGAGCCCGACCTGGAGGCGATCCAGGAAGTCTTTGACCGGGCGGCACTGGCACACAACACGCACGGCATGTTCATCCATTTGGCGAATGCCAAGGGGGAGATCATCTGTGCGAATAGCCATGCACCGCTCCGGGATTATCCCTTTACGCTGTTGGAGCGGACGGACAAAGTTTCGAACTATACGCGCCACGATGTTCCGATCGAGGATGCCCGACAAGGCGGTGTCACGCATCAAGAAGATGTGCGGATTGCCAAACGAGGCATTCAGATCAAGAACGGCTCGCTGCTCTGGATTCGGCTCGGCACATCGCTGCAAATCCTCTATGGCAGCGTGAATCAGCTCACCAATACAACGCTCTTGATTGGCGGAGCGATGCTCTTGATCGGGCCGCTCCTAGGTTATGTCATGGCTCGCCGCGCGACCGAGCCGATCGCCGAAATCAACCGCATCGTGCCGACGCTGCAGCCGCGGCGATTATCCGACCGCTTGCCGACGCACAACACGGGCGACGAACTCGACGTCCTCTCGGGTCAGATTAACGAACTGCTCGATCGCATCGCGGCGTACGTCGAGCGGAATCAGACCTTTACCGCGAACGCGGCGCACGAATTGCGCTCGCCTTTGGCGGCCATTCAGAATTCGGTCGAGGTCAGTCTCAACGACGAGCGAACGATTCCCGAGTATCAGGAGATCCTCGAAACGGTTGTCAATGAATGCAGCCAGTTGCGGTTGCTGGTGAACCAGTTACTATTGCTCGCCGAGAACGATAGCGAAACGGCCCAAGCCAATTTCGAGCCGGTCAATTTATCCGATATCGTCCGCCGTTCCGCCGCAATGTTTCGCGACACGGCCGAAGAACGAGGTGTCACGCTCCTGACGCCGCGGCTCGACCAATGCTGGGTGCAGGGCGACCCCAAGCGGTTGCGGCAAGTCGTCAACAACCTGATCGACAACGGCATGAAATTCAATCGCCCCGGCGGGAGCGTCACCTTGACCGTGACGCAACTCGCCTTGTCTGGAGCTACAGACGAGCCAACGGTCCATCTCCGCGTCAGCGATACGGGCCGCGGCATTCCGGCCGAGGACTTGCCGTACCTCTTTGATCGCTTCTATCGCGGCGACAAATCGCATTCCCGCGATCACACGCCGGGTAACGGGTTGGGGTTGAGCATCTGTCAATCGATCATCCAATCGCATCAAGGCCAAATCGAAGTCACGAGCACACTCGACGAGGGAACCACGTTCGATGTGACGCTTAAAAGCATTCCGACGCCGGTACTGCAAAATCGAGTTGTCGGAGCGGTTTAAGTGCCGCAACTTCTTGTCTTCCAATACTTTCCGCCAAAAATAAGGCGTGGCATTTCTTTTGCTAAGGCTTGGCATTCCCTCGCTTGGCTGTCTATAACAGTGCCTGGTTATATTGTTCGTGCCCGAATTGAACCGCGTTGCTTCAGGTGTGTGCCTGAGAATACCAACCGACGCTGTTCCTTTGATCGGGTTCTCTTATTTAAGGTTGCAAGCGCAAATCGCGTCTAAGTTCCGAACCCTATGGGAACGGACTGCAAACACTCTATGAGCGACACGCCCGAGCGTGGTAATCAAATCGCGGGTGCTCCATCAAGTTCCGCCTCGGCCGATCAACCCGTTGCTGCGGTGGTTGAAGTTCCCATTTCGGCGAATCCGACCAAGACGGCGGTCGCGGCGATGTCCCCAGCGCTTGACCCCAACAAGACTTACGCCACGAGTCCTGACCAACACCACGGCGGCGGGCATGGCCATCATCAGAGCTATTGGCTTTGGATCATGTGTCTGACGGGCGTGGACTACTTCAGTACGCTCGGCTATCAGCCGTACATCGCGTTTGAGGCGGCGGGGATCCTCGCGCCGCTGGCGACATTCGTGCTGGTGCTCCTGACGCTGTTCGGCGCGCTGCCGGTCTATTCGCACGTCGCGTCCGAATCGCCGCACGGCCAGGGCTCGATCGCCATGCTCGAACGGTTGATGCGCGGTTGGAAAGGGAAGACGCTGGTCCTGATCTTGCTCGGCTTCGCGGCGACCGACTTCGTCATCACCAAAACGCTTTCGGCCGCCGACGCCGCGGTGCACTTGATCGAAAACCATTACTGGAAAGAGCATATTCCCGAGTGGCTTATCGCCTGGGGCGAAGACAGCCAGCGCATGAACATCACGATCTTGCTGCTGATTTTTCTGGGCGCGATGTTCCTGCGCGGTTTCAGCGAAGTCATCGGTGTCGCCGTCGTCATTGTCGGCGTGTATCTGCTCTTGAATCTGATTGTGATCGGCTCGTGCCTGATCTATCTGGTTTTCCATCCGGATATATTTGCTAATTGGATCAGCGAAATTCAGACGGGGAACTGGTATCCAGGTAAAGATCCCGTTATTGATAAGTCTACCTGGGCCTTGATCGCCTCCTGTCTCTTGATCTTCCCGAAACTTGCGCTGGGGCTCTCGGGATTCGAGACGGGTGTCGCCGTCATGCCGATGGTCGAATCCGATCCGGGCGACGATCCGCACAAACCGCGATCGCGCATTCGCAACACGCGCAAACTGCTGGTCGTCGCCGCGCTCATCATGTCGGTGCTGCTCATGGGGTCTTCGCTCGTTACGGCGACGCTCATTCAGCACGAGGATTTGCACAAAACCGAAGTCAACGGCAAGGTCACGCATCGTGGGCCCGCGGTCGAACGCGCACTGGCCTTCCTCGCGCACGGCGAAAACGGGACCGACAAGTTCTGTCCGCTGTTCGGCGAGGTCTTTGGCACGATTTACGATCTTAGCACGATCGCGATCCTCAGCTTTGCCGGCGCCAGTGCGATGGCCGGGTTATTGAATCTGGTGCCGCAATATCTGCCGCGTTACGGGATGGCGCCGAATTGGGCCCGCGCGACGCGGCCGATGGTGATCTTGTTCACGATTATCAATTTGCTGGTGACCTGGATCTTCAACGCTGATGTCACCGCGCAAGGCGGCGCGTACGCGACGGGCGTGTTGGTGCTCATGTCCAGTGCCTGTCTCGCGACGGTCATCGACAAGTGGCGCGCCCATAAGAACGAAGGCTTCTTCCGCCTGCCCTGGGGTTACGCCGTAATCACGGGCGTGTTCTTTTACACGACCGCGGCGAACATGTACGAACGGCCCGACGGGATTAAGATCGCGAGCTGCTTCATCGCGGCGATTCTGTTCTCGTCGTTTTACTCGCGGCTGATGCGGAGCACCGAGCTGCGCTTCCAGGGTTTCGCGTTTGCCGACGATCAATCGCGGTTCATGTGGGACGCGCTCAAGCACCTTGAATTTCCCGTCATGGTGCCGCATCGCCCGGGCAATCGAGACCTAGCCGAAAAGGACGCGATCATTCGCCAGCGGCATCGCCTCGGGCCCGAGGTGCCGATCGTTTTCATCGAAGCGGAACTCGGCGACACGAGCGAATTCCAGATGCAGCCGCTGATGACGATCCGCGAAGAAGAAGGCCGCTTTGTGATCGGCGTGCAACGCTGCGTCTCAATCGCGCACGTCATCGCGATCATCGCGCTGGAATGCTCCAAGGTCGGCACGCCGCCGGAGATCCATTTCGGCTGGTCCAACGAAAGCCCCATGGCCGCGAGCTTTAGCTTTTTGCTTTTCGGCGAAGGGAATGTGCCGTGGATGGTCCAGGAACTGATCCGCAAAGCCGAACCCGACCCGCTGCGCCAGCCGCAGGTGTTTATCGGATAAAGCGTCCCGCACAGCGCTCCGCTGCGCGTCGCCGCTAAACGAGGGTGCCTTTTTTGCTAGAGAACCGAATACCACCATCTTTTCGCAAAATATTCTTGGAGTTCACTCCATTCGTCGTTATGCTAGATCAAGACGAATTGGGTGAGCAAAAACATCTTCGCTTTTAGGCCGGAAAATCGCGGTTGAGGTCCGCAATCTCTTGGCCTATCTAGAATCGCGCAATCTGCTCGCTTGTCTTTGTAGTTGCAGTTTTCTTCTCTTGGAGCGTTCTTCTCTCAGAGCGTTCTTCCCTTGCAGTGTTCCGCAAATTCGGAACAGAATTTTACGGAGCACAGTATCATGCGTATTTCCCTAGCCTCGTTTGCCGGTCTATTGGCCGCAACGTTGTGCGCCCCAAGTTGGGCCGCGGCCCCGCCGGCCGCTGAATCCAAAGCGGCTCCAATTCCCGTCGGCATGTTCGAAGCCATGAAGGCCGGCCAGATCGAAGTCCAATACATTCCGCTCGATGAATCTCGTCAGGCGAAGCTCCTCATCAAGAACAAAACGAAACAACCGTTGTCGCTCAAGCTGCCGGCGAACTTTGGCGCGACGCCCATCTTGGCGCAATTCGGCGGCGGACTCGGAGGCGGCGGACAACAAGGTGGGCAACAAGGCCAAAATCAACAAGCCGGGGGCGGCTTGGGCGGCGGAGGGCTCGGCGGCGGTGGTGGCGGAGGTCTTGGCGGCGGTGCCGGCATGTTCAATATTGCCCCGGAAAAAGTCGGCGAACTGAAAGTCGCCACGGTCTGCCTCGAACATGGCAAACTCGAACCCTCGAAACATATCCCTTATGAAGTTGTTCCACTCGAACAATGCACGAGCAAACTCGGCGTTGCTGAAGCCCTAGCCTTGCTCGCCGCAGGAAAAACCAATCAAAAAGTGGCCCAAGCCGCCGTGTGGCATTTGGCCAATGGGCTGACCTGGGAACAATTGGCCGCCAAGAAGGTCAATCGCGTCGGCCGCGCCGACACCCCGTACTACGAAGCCGCCGAGCTCCACGCCGCGGTCGAACTGACCAAGCATGTCGAAAAGCTGGCCAAGGACAACGCCAAGAAATCCGAAAAATCGGCCAGCGGCGAGTAACAACACTCGGCGAACAACACCCTGAATCAAATCCCCTTGGATGTAATAATCCGAGGGGATTTTTTTTTGATATGGCGAAGGAGCAACGGGTGGAAATTTGATGATTTTCCGGGCAAGTTGACGGTTTTCAGGGCCTGCGGATTTTTTCGGAAAAATTTTCTTGGAGTTCGCCCGCTTCGTCGCTATGCTGAAACGTGACGAATTGGGCGAGTAGAATCTTCGTTTTTTGGCTGGAAAATCGCGGTAGAGGCCCGCGGCGATTTAGCTGGAAATGGAAGCGCGCCGGTTCGTCGCTTGTCTTAGCGTTCTTCTCTATTGGAACAGAGTTTTACGGA
Source organism: Pirellulales bacterium (assembly GCA_041736895.1). Taxonomy (GTDB): domain Bacteria; phylum Planctomycetota; class Planctomycetia; order Pirellulales; family JALHPA01; genus JANRLT01. The sequence continues at coordinate 11,524 of JBGSSS010000224.1, read as the reverse complement.
GTCCTGAATCATGCGTATTTCCCTTGCATCGTTAGCCGGCTTGGTAGCTGTGGCGTTGTGCGCCCCGAGTTGGGCTGCTTCCCCGGTTGTTGAATCGAAGTCCGCGGCACCTACGCCCGTCGGCATGTTCGAGGCGATGAAAGCCGGCCAAGTCGAAGTGCAGTACATCCCGATCGACGAATCGCGTCAGGCCAAGCTCTTGTTCAAGAACAAGACCAAAGAACCATTGTCGCTCAAGCTCCCCGCCAACTTCGGGGCCGCTCCCATCGCGGCTCAAATCGGCGGGTTAGGCGGAGGCGGATTGGGCGGAAATAACAACAATAACAACAACCAGAATCAGCAAATCGGCGGCGGGCTTGGCGGCGGTGGCGGACAATTTGGCGGCGGCGGCCAGCAAGGCGGGCTCTTCAACATTGCCCCGGAAAAAGTCGGTGAAATCGTCGTTCCCACCGTTTGCCTCGAACACGGCAAACTTGAACCATCGAAGTACATCACCTATGAAGTGAAGCCATTGGAAGAGTGCACCAGCAAGCCCGGCGTTGCCGAAGCCATCGCCCTGCTGGTTGACGGCAAGACCAATCAAAAAGTGGCCCAAGCCGCCGTCTGGCACTTGGCGAATGGCTTGACCTGGGAACAACTGGCCGCGAAGAAGGTCAATCGCGTCGGTCGTGCGGACACCCCGTATTATGATGCGGCCGAGCTGAAAGCCGCAGTCGAACTGACCATGCACGTCGAAAAGCTGGCCAAAGCGAGTGCCAAGTCCAGCGAAAAGACAGGCAGCAGCGAGTAACTCACGAGTTCCCCTGCCGACTGCTCGTGATTAGAAAATTTCATCGCCCGGACCAAGCTATTTGGTCCGGGCTTTTTTTATAAACGCGTCACATAAATAGGCATGTCTAGATGCGTGGCAACCGTGCCTAATAATCGCACAATATTCTAATGCAACTCGAAGATGACTAGTTGTTTCGCTCAAAAATCCAGAAAACTCCCGAGTTTATGTTAAAGTCCACAACGTGTTGATGTATCTATAGTTACGAAATCGTTAAGGCTCTTTAAGCGACCATTCTCGGTCTATCGTTAGTTCGAGGGAACATAACTTGCCAAGAGGGGCGTACTGCGGGCTGCTTTGCGCAGCAGGCTAAGGAGAGCCAGGCGGTAATCCCTTTTCCCTTTTCGACGAGGTTGCAGATGTATTTCACCAGGCGGATGATTGTAGCGGCACTTCTTATCTGTGGAGGGCTTTGGTGTTTCAACGCTCTAGCTCAACCACCAGAAACAACAACTCCTCCAACTACAGAAGCTCCAGCGAAAGAAGCTGAAAAGGCACCAGCGGATGCTCCGAAGGATGAGGCGAAAGCCGAAGCTCCCAAAAATGAGACGGAAAAAAAACCGGAACCAAAGTCGGCCGAAACACTTGCCGCTGAACAAGGTGCCGCCATCGACACCATCTGGGTGCTGATTGCTGGTTGCTTGGTCATGTGGATGCAAGCCGGTTTCGCGTTGGTCGAGACGGGTTTGACTCGCGCCAAAAACGCGGTCAATATCTGCATGAAGAACTTGCTGGACTTTAGCTTTGGCAGCATCGCTTACTGGTTGATCGGCTTTAGCATCATGTTCGGCTACGGTGGCGATAAAAACGACTACTGGGGCGGGACCAGCGGGATGTTTCTCACCGAAACCCCGCTTAAAATTGATCAAGGCGAAGGCAAAGATCCGAAAGAAACCACAAATTTTGATGCCATTAGCTGGACCAGCGTTCCGCTGTCGGCCAAGTTTTTCTTCCAACTCGTGTTTGCCGCCACGACCGCGACCATTGTCTCGGGGGCGATGGCCGAACGGACGAAATTCACCAGCTACATGTTGTACAGCGTGGTTGTTTCGCTCTTTATCTATCCTGTTTCCGGTCACTGGATATGGGGCGGGGGTTGGCTGGCAAGCATGGGCTTCTGGGATTTTGCCGGGTCAACGGTCGTGCATAGTCTCGGCGGTTGGCTCGCCTTGGTCGGAGCGTTTATCTTGGGTCCCCGTCTCGGGAAATATGGGGCCGATGGCAAACCTCGGGCGATTCCAGGTCACAACATTGTCCTGGTAACACTCGGCTTGTTTATCCTCTGGCTGGGTTGGTTTGGATTCAATCCGGGCAGCACGATGGGGATGAATCCCACCGAGACGGCAACTCCGTATATCGACGCGGCGAACATCACGATCGTCACCAATATGTCGGCAGCTGCCGGTTGCATTGCGGCACTGTTCACTGCCCGGGCTTTGTTCGGCAAGTGGGAAGCCACGATGGCGATTAACGGTGCCTTGGCCGGTTTGGTTGCCATCACCGCCCCCTGTGCTTGGATTGGTATGGGCCATTCCCTCATCGTCGGCCTCGTCGCAGGGGTGTTGGTGGTCTTCTCGGTCTTGTTTTTTGACAAGATCAAGATCGACGATCCAGTCGGCGCGATTTCGGTTCACGGCGTGTGCGGCGCTTTTGGCACGCTCTGCATTGGTCTCTTTTCGACCGGTTCTGGAGATGCTTCGCCGAAGCCCGGCTTGTTCATGGAAGGTGGTACGTCTGAACAGTTGATCATCCAAGCCAAGGGGGTCTTAGCCGTTTTTGTATGGGCTATCGTGACTGGCGGGATACTCTTCAGCCTGATCAAGTTCACGGTCGGTCTCCGCGTCACGCCGCAAGAAGAGCAAGAAGGGCTCGACTTTGGCGAACACGGTAACGAGGCATATCATGGTTTCGCCTTCACTTCGGAATCAAAGTAATGAAAACTTAGTTGAGCAAGGATGCTCAGCAACAGGTGAAATTTGACCCACGGCAGGATGCCGTGGTTCTTTGAAATGCAACGCCGGCCGAGAGTTCGCTCTCGGCCGGCGTTTGCTTTTTTTTAATCACCGGCCAATCAATGTTGTTTGAAATCGCCTAGGGTTCAATATTTGCGGAAATCTTGATTTTTATCGCTAATAATTGCCTTTGAAGCTTCTCACGCAGCAGAGGCATTTTTATGCCTTAATGCAATACTTCGGGCGTTTTTGAGGCGGCTCCGAATTCATAACTTGCAGGTTGTGCGGAAAGATCTCCCCAGTTTCGACTGCGGATCAGGTCCAAAAATCTCGTCTGAGCATCTTTTCTTGCTGGACGTTCCTGCTAGATTGCAGCCTGTTTTTTGCTGCTAGCAGGATGCTCGAAGTTTGCGAAAATCCATCACTTTCAGGCGAGGTTATCTATGTTCCAGCTCAGGCGGTTGTTGGTAGGTTTGCTGATTTGTTGTAGTTTGGCACTGCTCTGTTCCGTAAACGTGCTCAAGGCGGCGGAAGACCCGGCCTCGATCGCGACTTCAACTGAAACGAAACCCGAGGAAAAGAAGCCCGTCACTGCCGAAGATGCCATGAACAAAGGCATCGATGCGACCGTGGCGGCCAACAATGCCTGGATGCTCACCAGCTCGGCGTTGGTGCTCTTTATGACCATTCCTGGTCTTGCGATGTTCTACGGCGGGTTAGTCCGCAAGAAGAACGTCCTCAGTGTCATCATGCAATGCATGTTTTTGATGGGCATGATGGGAGTGGTTTGGGCTCTCTACGGTTACTCGCTGTCGTTCGGCGGAACCTGTGCTGACTCCAAAGCGCCGAGTTGGAACAAATACATCGGCGACGGCGAATTCCTCTTTCTCGAAGGGACCCAATCGACTTGGGACAAAGAGAAGAACGAACGCGTTGCGGCTCCGATCATGACCGACGCGGCCGGCAACAAGATGATCACGGTCACCACCCATATGCTGTTTCAAGGCATGTTCTTTATCATCACGCCGGCGCTGATCTGCGGGGCGTTTGCCGAACGGATGAAGTTCAGCGCGATGGTCGTATTCTCGCTGCTCTGGGGAACACTCATCTACATGCCGCTGTGCCACTGGGTCTGGGATAATGGCATCTTGGCCTGGGGGAGTCCGTTCGCCATCGCGGGCGGGGCTCTCGACTTTGCCGGCGGTACCGTCGTGCATATTAGCTCGGGTGTTTCGGCGTTGGTTTGCTGTTTAGTCATCGGCAAGCGTGTTGGCTACGGTGTCAAACCGATGCCGCCGCACAACTTGACCTACACCGCGATCGGAGCCGGCATGTTGTGGGTCGGTTGGTTCGGCTTCAACGCGGGGAGCGAACTCTGCTCGGACGATATTGCCGCTAGCGCGTTCGCCGCGACTCACTTCTCGGCCGCTGCCGCGACGTTAGGTTGGGCCGGTATGGAATGGCTGCTCCGCGGCAAGCCGAGCATGCTCGGCGCTGCCTCGGGGGCCGTCGCCGGTCTGGTTTGCGTTACTCCGGCTGCTGGCTTTGTCAGCCCGATGTCGGCCATCATCATGGGCTTGGCCGCTGGCATCTTTTGCTTCTTCACATGCACTACGATCAAGAACAAGTTCGGCTACGACGACTCGCTCGACGCCTTTGGCGTCCACGGCTTGGGCGGAACACTGGGTGCGATTTTGACCGGCGTGTTCGCCACGCGGGCGATCAACGATTGGGGCACGTTCCTTGACCCAAATGGCCCTTTGGCCAAGTCGCCACTGGGGATTGTCGACGGCAATAGCAAGTTGATCATAGGCCAACTCGCCGCAGTCGCCATCACCTGGGTCGTCGCCATCGTCGGCAGCTTTATCATCCTCAAGGCGATCGACTTCACCATCGGTCTGAGGGTGACGGAGCAAGAAGAACAAGAAGGTCTCGACCTCTCGCAGCACGGCGAAGAAGGGTACATCGACAACTAATCTGTTCGAACGGTCAATCCATGCCCCGCAAGGATGCGGCGCAACACATCCAGCGAAACACGATGTTTCCTTGCACGATGTCCACAAGACACGCCGCCGAGTTCTCTCGGCGGCGTGTTCTTTTTTGTAGAAGGAAGAAGTCAGGAGGATGGAGGAAGTAGTGAAAACTAAGCCCAGGGGCTCCGCCCCCTGGAGCAACGAGTACCCATCAAGAAAAATCGCAGAACTTCCAGTTACGTACGCGGTCCACATCGTTTCTCCCCGAGTTTAACCCCTGGGGAAACTGATGTGATTGTTCTAAAATTGTGCTGTTCGTGCATTGTCGAACACAGCAGATCCTAGGGGGTGAACCCCTGGGCTTTGTTTTCGAGCATTCCGTTTTTTCGTTTCTACGTTTTGCCTCCCTCATGCCGCGTGACTTTTTAGCCGGTGCTCGCGACGAATACGACGTCATCGTCATCGGTAGCGGCTTGGCCGGAATGACGGCCGCCAACACACTCGCCCGCGCGGGTCACTCGGTGCTGCTCCTCGAACAGCACTACAAGCTCGGCGGCATGGCGACCTGGTTCAAGCGGCCGCATGGGCATATCTTCGACATCTCGCTGCACGGCTTTCCGATCGGCATGATCAAAAGCTGCCGCCGCTATTGGACCCGCGAGATCGCCGACTCGATCGTCCAGTTGAAGAACATCCGGTTCGACAACCCGATGTTCTCGCTGACGACCAGCTTTACGCGCGAAGATTTCACGAAGCTGTTGATTGAACAGTTCAAGGTTCCGGGCGAACAGGTCACCGCGTTCTTCGACACCGCGCGCGAGATGAACTTTTACGACGACCAGGGGACTACCACGCGGCAGTTGTTCGACAAGTTCTTCCCCGGCCGCGAAGACGTGATTCGGCTGCTCATGGAGCCGATCACCTACGCCAACGGGTCAACGCTCGAAGACCCGGCGATCTCGTACGGCATCGTCTTTTCGAATTTCATGAGCAAAGGCGTCTTCACGTTTGAAGGGGGCACCGATCGCTTGATCGATTTGATGCACAAGGATCTCATCAAGTCGGGCGTCGATATCCGCATCCGCTGCGATGTCGAACGAATCGAGGTCGATGTTCAACGCCGTGTCACCGGCGTCACGGTCAACGGCCGCACGATCAAAGCCCGCACCGTCATCAGCAACGCCAACATCCGCCAGACGGTCCTCGATCTCGTCGGCCCCGAGAAGCTCGACCCAAAGTTCGTCGAAGAAACGCGCGCCGTGCGGCTGAACAATTCGAGCACGCAAGTTTACATCGCCCTCAAGCCGGGCGTGCAGCTTGACGAGAACAACGGCGATTTGCTCTTCAGTTCGACCGCGCCGCTATTTCGAACCGAGATGCTCCTCAGCCGCAACATCACGAGCCGGACATACTCTTTTTATTATCCGCGCACGCGGCCCGGGTCGGATCGCTGCCTGATCGTGTCGAGCACCAATGCGAACTACAAAGATTGGGCCGAACTGCCGGAAGAAGAGTATCAGGCGAGCAAGAAAGACTTGTGCGAGACAACCCTCGACGCGCTCGACAAATACGTGCCGAATGTCCGTGCGCTGGTCGATCACGTCGAGGCTTCGACGCCGCGTTCGTTCGAGCATTACACGAAGCATCCGCTCGGCTCCAGCTTCGGCACGAAGTTCGAAGGGCTGGCCGTGAGCCGCAACCTGCCGCAGCAGGTCACGGGTCTCTATCACGCCGGCAGCGTCGGCATCATCATGTCGGGCTGGCTCGGCGCGGTGAACTACGGCGTGATCGTGGCGAACGATGTCGATAGTTTGCTGATCAAGAGTAAGTGATTGGGCCGGTTGTAAGTTATAAGTTGTAAGTTATAGGTATTTATTTGCGGCGTCTTTACTTACAACCTACTACCTACAACTTATAACCTTCTTCGCATGTCCCTCGCTCAAATCCACGCCGCTATTCCGCACCGCGAGCCGTTCCTCCTGCTCGATGAAATCGTCGAGCAATCGCCGGAGCGGATCGTCTGCCGCAAAACGTTCACCGGCAACGAATGGTTCTACGCGGGCCACTATCCCGGCGCGCCGCTCACGCCGGGGGTCTTGTTGTGTGAAGCATGTTTGCAAGCCGGCGCTGTCTTGCTCAGCCAACAAGCCCGTGAGTCGGCCGAAACGTCGGCCAAGAAAGTTCCAGTCGCCACACGGCTCAACAACGTCCGCTTCAAGCGGATGGTCAAGCCGGGCGAGACGATCGAGATCGAGGTCACGCTCACCGAACGCCTGGCCGATGCGTATTTCATGACGGGCAAGATCACCGTCGCCGGCAAAACAGCCGCGACGCTGGAGCTGGCGTGCACGATGACAGCGGCAGAGTAGCTAACCCAGAGTAGCCAACTTGCTCTGCAAGTTGGAGTGCAGTCCCGAAGAGCCTGTGAATCCAGCAATAGTTCACAGGCTCTGCGGGACTACATGTTCCAGAGACGCACGATGTGAGTCCCCGGATGAAGCGCGTTGGATTATGCTAAATAGAAAGTCAACTCCTGTTCACGTTACCAAGCTGGGGCTTGGTAACGAGGGAATTATCCATGCCGACGACCGTTGAAGACCGTGACGAACGCCTCGCCCTGCTCCTGGACGACCTGATCCAGCGGCAGCGTGCCGGCGAAACCGTGTTGTTGGAGCGGACGATCGAGCAAAACCCCGATCTGTCGCGCGAGCTGCGCGAACTCTGGGCCGCGGTGATGATTGCCGATGCGGTCGCGGCGAGTACTCTTGCCCATGAACATTCGGAACATGGCTCGATCAAATCAAAGATCACCGCGCCGCCAACACCGGCCATGAACGAACGCTTGCCGCGGCGCCTCGGCGACTTCGAACTGCTCGCCGAACTCGGCCGCGGCGGGATGGGCGTCGTCTATCAAGCGCGGCAAGTCGCGCTTGACCGCATGGTCGCGCTCAAGATGATCCTCCGCGGGACCAACGCGCTGCCGGGCGATTTGGCCCGCTTTCGCGCCGAGGCCGAAGCGGTGGCGAAGCTCGAACACCCGGGGATCGTCCCCGTGTACGAAGTCGGCGAGCTCGAAGGGCAGCCGTATTTCAGCATGAAGTTCATCGCCGGGACGACGCTCGCGCGGCTTCTTACTGATGGTCCGCTGCCGCCGCGGCGGGCGGCGGAAATACTCGCGCCGATTTGCCGCGCGATTCATTTCGCCCATGAGCAAGGTTTGCTGCACCGCGACCTGAAGCCGTCGAATATCTTGATCGACTTGGATGGACAGCCGCACGTCACCGATTTTGGTTTGGCGAAAAAACTCGATGGCAATCTGGCGAATAACGAAGGTCTCACCCACACCGGCGCGATCCTTGGCACGCCGAGCTACATGGCCCCCGAACAAGCAGCCGGCAATCGCGGCGAGATTGGCCCGGCGAGCGATGTCTACAGCCTCGGCACGATCCTCTACGCGATGCTCACGGGCCGCCCGCCGTTTCAAGCGGCGAATGCCGTCGATACAGTGCTCATGGTGTTGGAGCAAGACCCGCTGCCGCCGCGCTTACTGAACGTGCGCGCGGATCGCGACTTGGAACTCATCGCGCTCAAGGCGTTGCAGAAACCGCCCGAGTTGCGCTATTCAAGCGCCGAAGCGATGGCCCGCGATCTCGAAGCGTATCTCGTCGGCGAGACAATCTCGGCGCGTAGCGGCGGGATCAGCGAAGTCGTCGCCCGAGTCTTTCGCGAGACGCATCATGCGACGATCTTGCGCAACTGGGGCTTGCTCTGGATGTGGCACAGTGTTGTGCTGCTGGGCATCTGTCTGGTCACGAATTTCATGGCGTGGCGCGGGGTCAATAGCCGTTGGCCGTACCTGCTGTTTTGGAGCGGTGCCTTTGCCATTTGGGCCCCGATCTTTTGGGCGCTACGCTATCGGAACGGACCGGTGACGGCCATCGAACGCCAAATCGCGCACGTGTGGGCGAGCAGCGTCATCGCCACGATCATGCTCTTCTTCATCGAGTACGATCTCAACTTGCCGGCGCTGAAACTCGCGCCGGTTCTCGCGATCATCAGCGCGATGGTCTTCATCGTCAAAGCCGGCATGCTCAGCGGCAAGTTCTACATCCAAGCGGTCTGCCTGATCCTCACCGCCGGCGCAATGGCCCGCTGGCCCGAGTTTGGTCACACGATTTTCGGCGTCGTCTCCGCGCTCTGCTTCTTCATCCCCGGCTTGCTCTATTACCGCGAACGGTTGCGTGAAGTGTAGCGTGGGCTTCAGCCCACGCGAGCAGAATTGAAAAGATGAGAGCAGAGAAATGCAAATGCTGCCCACAGATTGACACAGATAATTCAAAACAGATTTCTTGATTTTGCATTATCTGTGTCCATCTGTGTTTATCTGTGGGCCGTATTTTCTTATTCGTATTTCTCTTCTCCGTGCCGCTCTGAATTTTCTCCGGTTCTCTGTGTTTTGCATTGTATTTTGACGTGTGGGTTGAAACCCACACTACAGGCCGGGGATCGGCTCCCATCCCGCGATATTTTGCAGAAGTTCCGTGGGCGCACTGCGGCTGAGGCGCAACTCGCCGAGGTCGAAGAGCGTGTTCATGATCGTGCCGTAGAGGTTCTCCGGCCGGAGCGGTTCGGTGCCCGGTTCGCCGCCGTCTCGGCTCGATTGGCCGATGATCTGTCCCATGCGGAGTCCGCCGCCGGAGAGCAAGAGCGGCGTGATGTTGCCCCAATGATCGCGGCCGCCGTTTTTGTTGATCTTCGGCGTCCGGCCCATCTCGCCGGTGACCACGACGAGTACCTTGTCGCTGAGTCCGCGCTCGTGCAGGTCGGTGATTAAGGTCGAAAGCGCGTGGTCGAGCGGCAAGCTTGTGTAGCGGCTCCCTTCTTCGCAGCCGGCGTTGTTTTTGTCGGCATGAAAATCCCACACGAAGTTCGTCGTCACGGTGACAAAGCCGGCACCCGCTTCGCACAACCGCCGCGCCAGGAGAAACAGCTTGCCGAGCGTCCGCCCATGATCGGCGTAGTGTTTATGATTGTTCCATTTCTGGCTGATTTGACTGACCTGGACCAGCGGTGCGGTATCGTAGCGCGCGATGGTGCGCGGGTCTTCTTTGCTCAGATCAAACGCACTGACCACGCCGCCGAGAATCGTGTCGAAGGCTTGGTCGCGAAATTTTTCCTGACTCGCCCCGCCTTCTTGATAGAGTGCCCGCACGCGATCGAGTTCCGAGAGCAGCGCGCGGCGATCGTCGAGTCGCGTGCGCGAGAGCTTGAGTTCCATGTCCTTTTGCAGCGTTCCGCCGCCGCCAACGATGAACGGGGCATACGAAGCGCCAAAGGTTCCCGACGAGTCGAACTTGCCAAAGTTTTCCTGATGCGGACCTGCATCGGGATCGACGGCCCGGGGAAACAGCGCCGTGTTCGTCGGCATCCCGTTGTGTGGACGATTCGTGCCGGCGATCCGCGAGTACCACGAGCCGAGATTCGCGCCCAGCGTTTCCTTGCCGACGATCGGCCGGATGTTGTGGTTGCCCTCGGTGGACTGATACGAGCGGACGATGCTGACGCGATCCGCAACCTTGGCTAGCTTCTGAAACGACCCGCCGAACGTCATGCCCGGGACAATCGTCTGGCACTCGCCGGTGACGCTGCGGATCCCGTTCGGCGCGGTCAGCTTCGGATCAAACGTTTCGTACTGACTCGGGCCACCGTGACAAAAGACAAAGATCACCGACTTGTCGCGCAGATGCTTCGGCAACGCGGCAGCATCGACGCCGTCAGCTTTTTTGGCAAACACAGGCACACCCAAGAGCGACCCGAGGCCCGAGCCGAGACACGACAACCCGCCGATGCGCAGAAACTCGCGGCGGGCGAGATGACTCGATCTGTCCATTCGCTCGGTGATGCGGAGCATGGTGGTCTCCCAAAGAGGCGGGTGTGTACATCAGGCTTTAACCTGACGTACGGCAAGCGGCAGGATGTTGCTGGCAGGAGTTCCCCAGGAATACTATGATCGTCGCTGGCAATAGTAACTGTCAAATATTCATACGTGCATATTTTTTCGATGAACATCGCCGTTTTAGCGTCGCCCGAGAGTTGGTACCTGCGCGATTTGCGGCGCGCGGCGGGTGCTGCGCATACGATTATCCAGGCGACTTATCGAGATTTGGCCGCTGGCTGCGGCGGAATTCCGGCCAAAGGGGTGATTGTTAGCACGCCGGGGGTGTTGCATGAATTTGATGCACTGCTCGTGCGCACAATGCCGCCGGGTTCGCTGGAGCAGGTTGTCTTTCGGATGGACGCGCTCGCGCAGTTGAGCCAGATCGTGCCGGTGGTGAATCCGCCGCGCGCGTTGGAAGCGGCCGTGGACAAGTACCTTTGCAGCGCGCGCTTGACCGCGGCTGGAATTCCGACGCCGCGGACCTGGGTCGCGCAGACCACGGAGCAAGCGCTGCATGGGTTCGATGCCTTTGCCGAATCGGGTTCCGTGCTCAAGCCGCTCTTTGGTTCCGAAGGCCGAGGCATTACGCTGCTCACCGACCGCGCGTTGGCCGAGCGCGCGTTTGCGCTCGTTTCACAACACGGCGGCGTGATTTATCAGCAAGAGTTTCTGCCGCACGGCGATTGTGACTATCGCGTGCTGGTGATCGGTGAGATGACCTGGACGATTCGCCGCCGCCACGCGAGTGACTGGCGCACGAACATCAGCCGCGGCGCCGTGGCCGAAGCGTGCCGCGTGCCCGACGAATGGATACAACTCGCCCGCCGCGCCG
>JBGSSS010000212.1:0-4562 GCA_041736895.1 Pirellulales bacterium | reverse complement strand
CCCTGCCACGCGGCATCCGCCGCGCCGAGTTTCCACCCGCCTGCGGCTGTGACCTGCGCCGAGTCGGCGTTGCGCTCCGGCGGCGGGAGCCAGCGACCGGCGTGCGGCGCGATGATCGTCAATTGGGCGAGTTCTTTTTCGAGCGAACGCTGCCGATCTTGTAGGTCCGCGAAGATTGCTTCGGCGCTGACCAGTTCGGCGGCGGCCAGCGGATCGTTCTGACGCCGACGCAGGTTCTCGATCCGGAGCTTGCTCGTCGCGACTTCGCCCTGCAGCTTTTCGAGCGCCAGAAGGAGCTCAGGGTTTTCGAGCCGCGCGAGAACATCGCCCTGCTGCACCAGCGTGTTCGGTTCGCGCACTTCGACGACCCGGCCGGCGACGGTGTTACTAACGGCGATGCTTTGATCCGCTTCCCAGAGGATCGGCACACGCAGCGTTGCGGGAAAAGGGATGAACGCCGCGCCCACGAGGGCCAGCAATACGAGTCCGATGCGGATGACCGTGCGGCGGCGGATGGGGTCTTCTTCGAGCAGCCAACTCTTCCACCCACGGCGCACGGCATTGACCGGGGGCACGGCGAACAAAGTCAAGAACGCCCCGCCCAGCACACGCGCCGGCGTGACCCAACCGGCCGGACGCAACACCGCGCTGACCATCAGTACCAACGCCAGCGCCAAACTCCAGCGATACACGGTCGAAGTCACGGCGTACAGCGCAAGCAGAAATCTCGCCACAAGACCATGCGGTTGCAGGCTCGGCGCCGCGGCGGCCGAATTCGAGCCGAGCCCCTGCGCGATGATCCGGCGCAGTTCGGTGTTGGACTGCTGCGCCAGGTTCGGAATCTCGAGCCCATCCGCGAGCAGGTAGTACCCGTCGTAGCGCAATAGCGGATTGCCGTTGAGCAGCAGCGTATTGATCAAGCAAAGGACCGCGACTTGCAATGAAATGTCGTGCAATAAACCCGGCACCGTCAGCGACCAAACGATCAACCCGATCGCGGCGAGCAGTGCTTCGGTGAGCATCCCCGCAGCGTTGATGAGCATTCGCCCGCGGCGCGGGATCTCGTTCGCGCGATTCACATGGCACGACATCGTTGGCATCCCGCACAGCAATAGCGTTCCGACGCGAATCCCGCGAACGCCCACACGCACGGCGGCGAGCAAATGTCCTGTCTCGTGCAGCGTCTTGATGCCGGCGACGATCAGGAGCCAAGTAAACCAACTCCAAGCGTTGGCCGTGGCCCAGAGGGTTTGCACTTCGTTGATTAGCAGCGGGAATCGTCGGACGACGATGACAGTTGCTAAGCAGCAAGCCGCGACGAAGATTAACAGCGCGATGCGCGAGAAGACGAGCTTGCTCAGCGGTGTGAGCAGCGCCGTCCAGCGGCGAATCGCCACACTGGGGCCGGGGATCGAGAGCCAACGCTGCCACCACGCCGCGCGCTGCTTGGCTTGCTCCGCTTCACGCCGCGCGAGGAGTTCCAGATGCTCCTCGTCCTCGCGCTGGAGCATGCCCGCGTCGAGCAGTTTCGCGAGGCCGCGCTGAATCGCCGCGGGCGTAATCCGCCGCGGCGCGTAGCGCGCTTCCCACGCCGCGCGCAAGTCCTGCCACGTGCTGCCGGGTTTGATCAACAGCGCGAGTGCCCATTCCTCGGGCCGCCAGTACCAATCGCGCTCCGCGACCGGATCATGCGCCAGGATCAATTCGCTCCCACGCGCGAACTGCGCCTGCCAACGAATCTCCGGCCTTCGCCGGAGGGCGAGTTTGCCGGGGGAAAGCGTTAGAAGAGTGACGGGCATTTTCAATTAGCCCCCCGTCAATGACGGGGGGAGCAGCGGGTAGAACGAAGCTTATGTCGCTTAAATGCAAATGCTCGATGCCAAACCAATCACAACACTCTACATTTCCCAACGTCCAACTCCCCCGGTCATTGACCGGGGGCTAATTTTTGTCGCCCTCGCTAACGCTACGGGCTACAAAAATCACTTTGCCGTCACGATCTCGAGCCTCCCGACCTGACCAGCGCGCAGCGCTCCGCCGCTGTTGTCGATCTCGGCCCAGAGGCGGACCTGGCCGTTGACGGGATTCGCTTCGGGGCTGACAAACGTGATCTTCGCGGGATAGCTTTGTTCTTTCATGTCGGGCAACCGCATGACCCAACGGACGTCGAGGTTCATCGGCTGCGGCGGCAGTGATTCGAGTTTGACAAACGCTTCGATGCGCAGGCGATCCGTGCGGATCAGGCGCAGGACCTTTTCCCCCGGCTGGACCCATTCGCCGACTCGGCGATAGCGCTGCGCGACGGCGCCATCGAACGGGGCGATGATCCGCCGCTGTTCCAATTTGTGCGACGCCAGATCCAGCTCCTGCTTTTTGAGCATCAAACTGAGCTTGGCCAGCGTTTGTTCTTCTTCGGCGTTGATGATTTCGAACCGCGTCTTCTCCACCGCGAGCCGCAGTTGGTCGAGTTCTGTTTTCGAGACACTCTTGGCAAATTTCCGTTCCGATTCGAGCGCCCGGGCTTCATCGGCCTTGGCGATTTCGTGGCTGACCTTGGCAAAGTCGAGCATGACGTTGCTCGCGGCTTTGGCCGCGGCCAGTTCGACCTCGGAGCGCGCCTTGCCGCGGAGCATTTCCTGTTCGCGGAAATCGAGCTCGGCGAGCAGATCGCCCGTGCGAATCTGCATCCCTTCGGTGAAATTCAACTTCTCCAAGACGCCCGCCTCGCGCGCGGGGATGTCCGCTTGATCGATGATCGTGAGAATCGCCGGCTCGATCGTGAGCGGTTTTTCAGCGGCCGGCGCAGGATCTTCTTGAGCAACGAGCGAATTGCTAAACGACAAACATAGAATTAGGGCGAGGATTGAAATTTTAAGCATGAGTATTTTTCTGTAGAAAAGAAACGCTCCTCTTCGAGTCGCCGCTAAACGGGTCGTCTTCAGTTCATCGTTCCGCGTTCATCCTTCATCGTTTCTCTCACCACCAGCGCCGCACTCCATCAATCACATCGCGGAAGAGAACAAAGCCCCAAGCTCGTTCGCCGCAGGGAATTCGCACGGTCGCTTCGGTGCCGGGGCTGAAAGTTTTATTCTCTGCCAACTGATCGAGGCTCACAACCGCCCGCACGCCCGTTCCCCAGACGGGATCCGTTTCGCTGCGCACGGACAACTCGCGCAGCGTTCCCGGCAACACGGTGTCGGGGTCCGTGATGGTACGCACTTGCGCCGACAAGGTTCCGCCCTGTTGTTGCAGCGCTTCGCGAATGTAGCCGACCGACTCTTCGCCGACGCGGCCTTCGGCGAGCCACGCTTGCTGCGGATTGGCAAGGCTCAGGAGCAATTGCCCGCGCCGCACCGGCTGGCCGTCGAGTTGTTCCTTGATGTTCCAGGTCAGCACCTGGCCCGCGATGGGGCTCTTCAAGACGAGCGCCGCGCGGCGTTGTTCGAGGATCGCGAGCTGCGCGTTGCTGCTGGCGAGGGCTTTGCTTAGTTCGGCTTCTTCGGCGGTGAGCTGTTGCGCGCGGTTGATGTCGGCTTCGATATCGCCGCGCAGCCGGAGCCGCTCGGCGTGGATCGAGCTTTGCCGCTGCAGTGCCGTGGCGATCTCGCCCTGCAATTGGACGCGCTGCTGATCGAGCGCGGGGCTGGTGAGTACCAGAAGCTCCGTCCCCTCTTCGATTCGATCGCCATGCTGCACAAGGACGCGCGAGACCGTGGCATCTTCGGGGGCAAAGACTTCGCGCCGTTCGACGGGCCAAAGCCGCGCGCGGGCGGTAATATTGAAAGGCACCGGCAGCCAAATCAGCAACGCCACAAGCGCCAGCAACGCCACCGCGAGCAAACGTTTCAACGTCACGCCGCGCGCCGACCACGTCTCGCGATACCGGCCCCAGCGGCGGATCAGGTTGATCGCCGGCAACGTCTCGACGCGGCGGCTTTGCTCGACCGCCGTGGCCGCGCGTTGCAAGAGCCATGTTCGCTGGCCTAGGGACAAGCTCGAATCGTTTGCGGCATCCGTGTCCGTCTGGCGATACCATTCGATGACCCAAGCGCCTCGGCGCGGCGAATGTTTGTCAGCAGAGTGCTCGTCAGTCGCCGATTCCTCGGCTCCGGCCAGTTGCAAATGCAATTGCTGCTGGCTGCGGGTCGAGGGTGCTGGTTTTTGTTCGAGGTTTTGCGACGCCGCCTCGCGCCAGTGAGCTTGCCACGGGATCACGACCAAGCCCTGCACGGCCGTGAGATCGGCGTACTCTTGCCAAAGGGCATGCGGCGCAGAATCGGGTGCCACTGGCTCGGCCAGTGTCTCCGCTGAGTCGGCAACAACACTCGTTCCCACTGGCCGAGCCAGTGGCATATTGCCAAGGACCAGCGGTTGATCTTGGATCGCGGCATGGCTAACGAGTTCGGCCAAGATCGCCGCGTGATCGCCGCGCCGGTCGAGCCGCGCCGCGCCGCTGACCGCTTGGAGCTTCCAGCGCGGCTGCGTTCGTTGATCGGCCAAAAGCAACGCCACGCGATCGGCCGGGAGCGCGTGCCGCAAACTTTCGACCGCGGCCTGCGCCG
>JBGSSS010000211.1:0-72925 GCA_041736895.1 Pirellulales bacterium | reverse complement strand
GCATGCCGAACAGTGCGGCGCGGCGGCGATCTCGGCGCTCGCGCCGAGTTACTTCAAACCGCCGACGCCGCGGCACCTGGCCGATTTTCTAGCGGCAATTGCAGCCGCTGCGCCGCAGACGCCGTTTTATTTCTACGATATCCCCAGTTGGACCGGCGTCAATTTTCCTTGCACGGCCGTGATGGGTGAGTTGAAAGCACGCGCCGAGAACTTTGCCGGTGTGAAATACACGAACGCCGATCTGGCTGGCTTGCAAGCGGCACTGCATTTTGCCGATCGCGCCTACGATATTCTCTGGGGAACGGACGAAGCGATGCTCGCCGGGTGGTCGTTGGGTTGCCGCGGGGCTGTCGGCAGCACATACAACTTTGCCGCGCCGATTTATCATCGTGTGCTCGAAGCATTCGCGCGCGGCGACTTGCCTGCGGCGCAGGCGGCGCAGTTGCAATCGGTCACGATGGTGGCGACCATAGCGAAGTACGGCTTCTTGCCGGCGTCGAAGAGTGTGATGGGGATACTCGGCGTCGATTGCGGCACGGCGAGGCCGCCGCTTGCAGCGTTGGATCAAGAGCAATTGAAGAATCTACGCGCGGACTTGGAGCGTATTGGCTTCTTTGAGCAAGTTTCGGAATCTGCGAATACTCGATAAATTTCTATCGCTATGACGCAAGCGGTTGGGTACCCCTACGCTTGCGTCATAGCAGGAACTTCAAGCAATGACTCTCTCCTGGACTTTGCTCTGCCGCATCATGATCGTCGCTCTTTCATGTGCCACCCAAGAACCGGCCAAGCCGGAGATTCCCGATTTGCCGGACAAGGAGGGCGTCGCCGGAGCATTTGCCGGCGTTAGCCACGACGCGCTGCTGGTCGCTGGCGGAGCGAATTTTCCCGAGCGTAAGCCGTGGGAAGGGGGCACCAAAGTCTGGTACGACGCGGTGTACATCCTCGAAAGCAAAACAGCGGCGTGGAAAACAGCAGGCAAGTTGCCGCGGCCGATGGGGTATGGCGTTTCGGTCACTTATGGCGATGGCGTGGTCATCGTCGGCGGGGCCGATGCGACGAAACATTACGCCGACGCGTTCGTCCTGACTTGGAAAGACGGCAAGCTCGAAACCAAGCCGCTCCCCCCTTTACCGCAACCGCTCGCGTATGGGTGCGGCACGCTGATTGGCAGCAAGCTCTATCTCTCGGGCGGACAAACGGCACCCGATACGATGCCGGTGAATTCGTTGTATCGCATTGACCTGGCGAGCAAGGAACCGAAGTGGGAGACGTTGAAAGATTGCCCCGGGCCGGGACGTATGCTGGCCGCTGCGGCGAATCATGGTGAATCGTTGATCATTGCGGGTGGAGTAACGCTCGTGAAAGACGAGCAAGGCAAATTGCAGCGCAAGTACCTGCACACGGTTTATTCGTACGACGACAAGCTCGGTTGGCAGGAGCTAGCCAAGTTGCCTCGCCCTTCGACGGCGCCCCCGTCGCCTTGCCCGACCACCGCGCGTGGGTTTTTGTTGCTCGGCGGGGACGATGGCGCGCAGATCGGCCAAGACCCGGTGAAGCATCGCGGCTTCAGCCCAGAAATTTGGGAATACGATGCGGCGAAAAACAGTTGGTCCGTCTTCGGCAAAACCGATTTGCCGCGAGTGACAACGCCGTGCGTCTTGTGGCAAGCGCAGATCGTCGTGCCCAGCGGTGAAATCAAACCGGGTCGGCGCACACCGACGATACTCGTGATCGACTCCACGCGAAAGAGCGACCGCCCATGACGAATCCCTACGACGCGCCGCAGTCGGAATTGCGATCAAGCCCACTTGGGATTAGCCGGACGGCGTGGCTCGTCGTCGCGTTGCTTTGCCCCGTCGCGCTGTTGAATTATCTCGACCGCCAGATTCTCGCGGCCTTAAAATCGTCGGTGATGGCCGACATCCCGACGATCGGCACCGATGCGAATTGGGGCATCATGCTCGGCCAATTCAAATGGGTCTACGCCTTCTTCAGTCCCTTTGGCGGATACTTGGCGGATCGTTGGAGCCGCAAGTGGACGATCTGCGGCAGCTTGTTCGTCTGGTCGCTGATCACCTGGTGGACGGGTACCGTCACGACGTATCAGGAACTACTCTGGGCTCGCTCGCTGATGGGTGTCAGCGAAGCGTTGTACATCCCCGCGGGCTTGGCCCTGATCAGCGACTTTCATCCGGGGCCGACGCGCTCCCGCGCCATTTCGTTGCATCAGACATTTATTTACCTCGGCGTCATCGCCGGCGGTTTCGCGGGGTACCTGGCCGAGAGTCCCGAATGGGGTTGGCGTTCGGGTTTTACGATTTGCGGCATCTGCGGAATCGCGTATGCGTTCCCGCTGTCGGTGTTGTTGCAGGACTCGCCCAGCACAGCGCGGCATAGCACCGCAACGATCCCCGGACGCCCGCGCGATGGGTTGCTCCAGTTATTCACGAACGGTTCATTCATCTTGCTGGTGCTGTACTTCACGCTGCCGGCGATGGCCGGTTGGGTCGTGCGCGATTGGATGCCGGCGATCCTTAAGGAAAAATACCACATCGGCGAAGGCCAAGCCGGCGTCTCGGCGACGCTGTTCTGGCAAGTCGCGGCGATCGTCGGCGTGCTCGCCGGCGGCGGTCTGGCGGATCGTTGGATGCGTACCAATCAGCGCGGACGAATTTACACGAGCGCCATCGGCATGGCGTTGATCGTGCCGGCGATTTTCGGTGTCGGTTGGGCACCGTCGCTAAGCTTTGCGATCACGTTTTTGATTCTGTTCGGACTCGGCTGGGGCTTTTTCGACTGCAACAACATGCCGATCCTCTGCCAGATCGTCCCCTCGCGCTTGCGCGCGACGGGCTACGGCGTGATGAATCTGGTCAGCATGGTCTGCGGCGGGTTGGCGGATTGGGGGTTCGGCGTGCTGCGCGATCGGAAAGTTCCGGACCTGCTGACGTTTGGAATCTTTGCCGGCCTTGCTGCGCTCTCGGCGGTGCTGGTCTTATTGATCAAGCCACGGCCGGAGCTTGTCGTTACGACGGAAGCCAGTCCCCTGACGCATTGAGCATCCTGTAGCCAAGGTCGTAAGACCTTGGACCTTTTTTGTAGCCCGTAGCGTTAGCGAGGGCGGCAAAAAATGCAGGACGCCCTCGCTAACGCTACATGCTGAGCGACGTTTGGCAATCCAAAGTGGCCTTCTCGCCCCGCGAGAAGGAAAAAACGCGTTGCTACGCAAAAAAACGCGAATCTCAAGGATAGTCTTGCGAATTCCTGCTCACGGGGTGAGCAGGCCACTTTGGGGGCCGCTGCTTGAACTCTCACCGAGACGATAAAATGACTTGATCATAGGCAAAAGAATGAAGGCAGAAGCAGAGAGCATTCACATTCTCCTGCCTTCATTCTTCTGCCTATATCCTGGGTCGTTCATCTGAAGTCTCACGACTTCAGCTACATTTTTATGGAGACGTGATGTCGCGAAAGAGTTGGTTGTTCTTCCTGGCGCTTTTCCTGTGCTGCTTTCCGCGTGCTCAAGCTGCTGACGACATCGCGCGCACCGTCATTCGCAAACCGGGTGACGATGGGTCGCGGGCTTTTCGTATTCCGGGTTTGGCGACGAGTGTCAAAGGAACCTTGCTCGCGGTCTACGATATACGCTACAGCGGGTTCGGCGATCTGCCGGGCGATATCGACGTCGGTTTGCGCCGCAGCACCGATGGCGGGAAGACCTGGCAAGATCAGCAAGTCATCATCGACTTCGACAAGGCGGTGCCAGTCTCCAAAGGCAACGGCGTCGGCGATCCGGCAATCTTGGTCGATCGCAAGACAGGCACGATCATGGTCATCGCGCTTTGGTCGCAAGGGAATCGGGCGTGGCATGGCTCGGGGCCGGGACTCACGCCGCAAGAGACGGGGCAACTCGTGCTCGTGCGAAGCACCGATGATGGCAAGACTTGGTCCGCGCCGGTGAACCTGACCGCGAAGATCGCCGGCCGCGATCCGAAGTGGCGATTGTTGTTCAATGGGCCAGGTGCCGGGATTCAAACACGCGATGGGACACTGGTTTTCGCGGCGCAATTTCGCGATGCCGAGGGAACGCCGCATTCGTGTCTGCTCTCGAGCAACGATGGGGGAGAGACCTGGGCCGTTTCCGCGCCGGCGATCGCGACGAAGCCGCCGACGAGCGAAGCGCAAGTCGCTGAACTCTCCGATGGTTCGCTGTTGCTGTCGATGCGCGACGAATCGCGCTCCGGCAAACGCGCTTGGGCGCGGTTCGTGCCAAAGAAAACTTTGCCGGCGGGCGATTGGGATCCGTGGCGCAGCGACTTGCCCGACCCGACTTGCATGGCGAGTATCGTGCGCCATCCGAGCGGTGCTTTGATCTTCTCGAACCCGGCGTCGTCCAAGAATCGCGTCGGGATGACGCTCCGCGTCAGCAACGATGACGGCAAGACCTGGTCCGCGGGACGCGTCCTCGATCCGCGGCCCGCGGCGTATTCGTGCCTGACGATCTTGGCCGATGGGACGATTGGCATTCTGTATGAGGCAGGTGAAAAGAACAGTGCCGAGACTCTGATCTACGCCAATGTCTCGTTGGATTGGATTCGACAAGGGAATGAATCGCAGAGCAAAGAGCCAAGTCCTTAGAAAGAACCATGAATAATTCACAGTGGGCTGGGCGAGGAAATTGTAGCCCGTAGCGTTAGCGAGGGTGTCCCGCATTTTTTGTTGCCCTCGCTAACGCTACGGGCTACAAAAAACGCGAAAGAGATTCCTAATGCTGCATTAGGTCCTTATTCAAACACTTGCGATGCGCGAATCCTCTCTACAAACACCAGCAGCCCGCGCCGAGCGGCGCGAGTTTTATCGGCGCACGTTGCTCGATGACATCCTGCCATTTTGGTTTCCCCGCGCGCTCGATCAGCAGCACGGAGGGTTTCTGCATTGCTTTGACGCGGATGGCACGCTCGTCGATTCAGACAAATCGATTTGGGCGCAGGGCCGCATGAGTTGGCTGCTGTTGACGCTCTACAACACCGTCGAGCCGCGGCCGGAGTGGCTCGCCTGGGCGGAGCAGGGCTTGCGGTTTCTGGATCAGCACGGGTTCGACAGCGATGGGCGGATGTTTTTTCATGTAGCCCGCGATGGCCGACCGATTCGCAAGCGGCGGTATGCCTACAGCGAAGCGTTCGCCGCGATCGCTTGGGCTGCGCATTTCAAAGCGACGGGAGATCCGTTCTCGAGCACGCGCGCGCGACGCTTGCTCGCGCTGTTTCTCGATTGGAATTTCATGCCGGGGCGCATGCCGCCGAAGTTCACCAACGTGCGGCCCGCGATTGGACTCGCGCCGCGCATGATCGCGCTCGTCACGATTCAAGAACTGCGCGCCAATCTTGGCACGCACGCCTTCGATACGGTGGCCACGGAAATGATTGCGCAAATCGAGCGGCTCTTTTTCAAACCGGACATTCGGGCCTTAATGGAGACAGTCTCCCCGACGGGCGAAATCCTCGATCATTTCGATAGCCGCTTGCTAAATCCGGGTCATGCGCTGGAGTGCGCGTGGTTCATCATGCGCGAAGGCCACGAGCGCGGCCGGGCTGATTGGATCGCGCTGGGCCGCGCGATTTACGATTGCATGTGGCAGCGCGGTTGGGACACGGAGCACGGCGGGATCTTGTACTTCACCGATGTGTTCAACAAGCCGATCCAAGAGTATTGGCACGACATGAAATTCTGGTGGCCGCAGAACGAAGCGTTGCTTGCCGCGCTCGCCGCGTGGCGCTTCGGCGGCGATGATGTTGCGGCCGCGCGCTACGAGGCGATCCACGCTTGGGCCTTCGAACATTTTCCCGATCGCCAACACGGCGAGTGGTTCGGGTACCTGCATCGCGACGGCCGCCGCTCGTCGACGCTCAAGGGCAACCTCTGGAAGAGTTGCTTTCATCTGCCGCGCATGCTCTTGGTTGCCGCGCGATTGCTCGATGATGAGCGGGTCGGTTTTTGAAGCAAGCCCTTGGGTGGCACACCCTGACCAACGGGAAGGATGTGGCTTCTCGCAACAAAGCCACACCTGTTATGAGATCAACCAACTACGCAGAGGGTTTGCGTAGGCGCAAAAAAAAACCGCCATTTGCGGGGCAGAGCAAATGGCGGCTTATAAGCGTCGGATAGATGGGGCAGTATCTGTCCGACACTTTTGATTTTACACGGCTGCCCTAGAGTTGCAAGCTTTTTTCGGCAAAGATTTTCTCAAGATTTTTGGATGATAATTATCGCGGTAAAGAACTAAAAGAAGCTTAGAAAACGTATAAATCAACAGAGATTAATCTTTGAATGAATGATAAGGGCGACAATTTCATCACCCCCGGTTGGGTGCATGGTCAACGTTTTCCAGAATGGATTGGCGAGCCACGATTCCAAGGACATACCGCGCCGCCGCCATTTCCGACCTTTGCCGACGGCCATCTTAAGATTCGCTTCTGTGAAGCGGTCCTACAATGCCACCGGGAACAACGCTGGGTCAAACCCGAAGAGTAATTGACAATGGACAATTGATCATTGACAACGAAAATGCAGGAGTCTTCCCGATGTCAACTGTCCATTGTCAATTGTCAATTCGGTTCGCAATTTGAAAATACTCTGAGGAGCAACATTATGAAACTCGGCTTTGTGACCGCCATCTTGCCCGAGCTTTCGCTCGGCGAAGTCGTCGATTTCGCCGCCGCGACGGGTTATGAATGTATCGAGGTCATGTGCTGGCCCGCCGGCAAGGCCGATCGCCGCTACGCCGGCATCACGCACATCGACATCGCGAAGCTCGATGATAAATCGGCCCGCGAGATTCAATCGCAATGAGCGAGTAAAAATGTCAGCATCAGCTCGCTAGGCTATTACCCGAACTTACTGACGCCGAACGTCGATGAGGCGCGGGCCGCGCGGCAACAGTTGGAGGCCATCATCCGCAGCGCGCCGCTGCTCGGCGTGAATACGGTGACGACGTTCGTCGGCCGCGATTGGACGAAGTCGATTGACGATAATTGGCCGCAGTTTCTCGACATTTGGGGCCCGCTGATCAAGCTGGCCGAACAACACTCGGTGCGCATCGGGATCGAAAACTGCCCCATGAGTTTTACGAAGGACGAATGGCCGGGCGGGAAGAATCTCGCCAGTTCCCCGGCGATTTGGCGGCGGATGTACGAAGCCTTGCCGAGCGCGGCGTGGGGCTTGAACTACGACCCCTCGCACATGTACCTGCAGCACATGGACTACCTCGCGCCGATTCGCGACTTCGCTTCGCGCTTGTATCACGTCCATGCCAAGGACCTGCACATGGACCGCGCGAAGTTGAACGAGTACGGAGCTTTTGCCTTTCCGAACTTGTATCACCGGCCCAAGCTGCCGGGCCTGGGCGACATCAATTGGGGGCAGTTCTTCTCGGCGCTTGGAGACGCCAAGTATCGCGGCCCGGTCTGCGTTGAAGTCGAAGACCGCAACTACGAGCACTCGCTCGCAGCACGCAAGGCGGCGCTCGAGCAATCGTATCGCTATCTGCGAAATTTCGTGACGAAGGGGCAAGGCGAAGAATAAGACTTTCCGGCAGCACCCGCAGTTTCCCCCTGCATCAGATCGTGAGCTTCCTCGCGCGGGCAACGACCGGCCATTCCTCAACAACGCGGCGATTCTGGACGACGTAAACGCTCGAGTGCAACGCCACCGTCGGGCAGATGTGCCAAGGAATGCCATAGAGCGCGGTGCCGATCGGAAACCGCTCGGCGCGCGGCGATTTCAGGACGAGGTGTTCTTCGTTGTGCGCGATGAACTGCGCGTCGGGGAACGCGGGGAAGACGATGCGCGGCTGGGGCATTTCGCTCGCGACCGATTTGTGACCGAGGTCGAGGCAGAGCAAGTCAGGGCCGGGCTTGCTGACAACGCGCGTGAGGAGCGCGGCTGCGTTCATGAAACTCAGGTCAGGAAAACTTTGCGCGTAACCGGCGTCCCAGAAGACGCAGGTGCCGGGGCTGCATTCAAGATAACTCCCTTCGTCCTCACCGAGTGCGGCATAAATCGGAAACGTCGGCGTTCCGCCCAGGACGACGCGCGGGACGGGCAACCCTAGCGCTTCGAGCTGCTGCTTGAATTGCAAGACCGCGTCGGCCACCGCATTGGCCGCGGCCGTGCGCACGGCGAGGTCCGACTGATGCAGATGCCCGTCGTAGGCGTGCAGCCCGCCGGCGCGCAAGCCCGGCGTATTCGCGATTTGCGTGTAGAGTTCCGCCGCCGCGGGTCCAGGCGCGATGCCCGTGCGATGCTGGCCGACGTCGAGATCAACGAGGACTTCGATGGTCTGACCCGCATCGATTGCCGCTTACATCATCGCCGCAAGCGCAGCAGCATTATCGGCGACGGCCGTGAATTGCGCGGCGGGGAAGGTCTGCTGCAATTTCAAAAACCGCGCGATGCTTGGCCCGACGAGCGGCATCGCGAGAAGCACTTCGCGCGCGCCGGCTTGCGCGGTCATCTCGGCTTCGGCGATGGTCGAGGCCTTGTACTTCACGATGCCGAGTCGCAGTTGTCGCTCAATCAGTTGCGGCAACTTGTGTGTCTTCACATGCGGCCGCAACCGCTCCGCGCTGCCGGCGATATTCACCATGCGGCGTAAGTTCTCGTCCACCGCGGCCAAGTCGATCAGCAACGCCGGCGAAGGAATGTCGGCTTCGTTTTGCAGCGTTGACCAGGGAGAAAATAATGTTTGCATCACGATAAGTTTCTATCGTTTCTCAAAGAAATTGTCTCTTTTGTCGCCCTCGCTAACGCTACGCGCCTACAAAAGAGTTGCCTCGCCCTCCCATTACAGCGGCACCGGATGAACCTCAAAAATCCCCTCGATCTCCACGGCGATGTTGCCCGGCAGCGGCCCCATGCCCACGGCGCTCCGCGTGCCGATGCCGAACTCGGGCGAGAAAACCTCGGCGAACAGCTCGCTCGCGCCGTTGATCACCTTGGGGTGATCGTAAAAGTCCGGCGCGCTGTTGACCATGCCCAGCAGTTTCACCAGCCGCACCACCCGATCAAGGCTGCCGAGCTCCGCACGCAGCGTCGCGAGCATGGCCAAGCCGACTTGCCGCGCCGCGGCGTAGCCCCCGGCAACGTCGAGCGTCTTGCCGACGACGCCGGTGATCAGTGTCCCATCAGGCTTCAGCGGACCATGCCCCGAGACATAAGCCAAGTTGCCCACGACCAGGAGCGGTCGATAAACGGCGACGGGTTTCGGCGCGGGTGGAAGGGTGATATCGAGCTGTTGGAAACGTACTTCGTGGGTCATGGTGCTTGAAGAAAAGATTTTGCCACTGATTGATACAACTTTAAACTGATTTTCACTGTTGTGCTTTTATTGCAGTCCCAACGGGACGACCTGTGATAGCCCAGGATGCAGCGCCAGCGGAATCCTGGGTTTGCATGCCCATGAGCGGTTGAAGTCCTGAAAGGATGTCCTAACTAGTTCATGGAATTAGGCCGCCCTTGCAGGGCTTGCAGGTTAGCGCTGCGATTAACCCAGGGCTTCGCGCCCTGGGCTATAACAGGTCGTCCTTTCAGGACTGCATGATGCAGCACTAGTTGTTGCTGAAGAACGCTATTTCACGCTCAGCAAACCGTCCGCTGAATAGGGCTCGGTTTCGATGCCGTCGGGTATAAGAAAAGGAAAGTCGAACTGCGCTGCTTTCGGCAGCACGGTTTCCCCTTCGGTGACGGGCTTTTGCAACGCGACGGGCAAGCCCGCTGGGGTGATGCCGCGCTGCGGATCGATCCAGCGGAGTTGCAAGCGCGCCGCTTGCTGGCCGGGCGCGGCGCGGGCCGCGGTGTCGTTGCCGACTTTGATGCCGCGGTTGCGGAGGGCAACCAGTTCCCGCTGCAGCTCATTCGGCAAGGGCAAGCGATACTCGGACTTGGCACAGGCGCGCTGCACATCCGCCACGCAATCTTGCCCTTCGATGCTGTAAAACCGGCTGACCCCGTCGGGGATGTCAAGCAGGAGCAGGCATTGATCCTGAAACAGATAGACGGCCAAGACGGGTGCCGTTTGTTTCGGCTTGGTGTAGAACTCGCCGTTGGTTGCTTCCCACTGGACTTCGAGCAGATCCTTGACATGCTTGGACTTCATCCGCAGCTTGGTGCGCATCACTGTATCGTAGTAGGAACGGAGATAGGCGCCCGAATCTTGTTTCGTATAACGCTGCTCGGCCAGATTGGAGCTCTTGGGCAGAATCAGGCGGCAAAAGTAGAGCAGCAATTCGGCATCTTCGGCCAAATGATAGCGGTCTTCGTCCGGAACGACGTCGGTGAGCACCTTGGTCGACAAGAGCAGCGCTTCGAGTTGATCGCGATGCAGATTGCCATTGAGTTCATCGCTCAACTCGCGGATCGTCTTGCGCAAATTGTCGATCGCGCTCGCGGGCTTTTCGAACGGAGCGACTTCTTCTTGGGGCGGGGTCATCCCGGGGTTTTGGCCTTTTTCAGCGTAGACATTGACAATCGCTTCGGCGAGCAGGCCCAAGGTTCCCTGGACTTCGATCGAACGGATTTTCAAGTTCTTGCGCAGCGTTTGGGCTTCCTTGCAATATTCCATCGCCAGCGGCACATCTTGGATCGTCGAGGGGAGACTGAGCGCAATCGAAAGCCGGTAGAGCAGCGACATGCGGCGCTGGGTGCGTGGGTTGCCGGCCGTCATCGTGGCCGTGGCCTGGAGCGCGCGGCGATAATCGTCGGCCGCTTCGCGGAGATCGCGTTTCGACGCGTCGCCAAACAGATTGCAATCGGCTAGCCGCTCTTGCGAATTGACCAGCCGCTCGAGCAGCCGTTGCTCGGCTTCCACGGACGACTGCGAATGATTGTCAGCATTTTTCAAGTAATTCATCGACATGGACGTCATCTGGACGATCATTCGATAGTCTTCGATCGCTTCTTGCTCCTCTCCCTGGAAACGCTTGGCCATCGCCAGCCCATGCAGATGATGCAGGTAACGAACCAGCGCGTTGTAATCATGCCCAATGATGAGTTTCAATTCGTCCCAGCGCGAATCGACCGCCTGCGGCTCGGGGTTGAGCGTCGGTTTGATGGTTCCGAGTTCGCCGACGGGGCTCGTGGTGCGGCTCATGCGCGCCAGAATCTCGTTGGCCTGCTTGAAGTATTGTTTGGCTTCGGCGATCCGCCATTGCTCCATGTTGGCCCAGGCCACGCGATTCAGGACAAAGACCATCAGCTCGTGCTCCGAGTCGAAATCCTGCGCCAGGTAGCGGGCCGTGTTGAGCAGATCGTTGGCCTTGCCCCAGCGGTTTTGCAATTGCCACGCTTGGGCTTCGCTGCAGAGGGCAAAGACTCGAAACGCCGGCGGCGCGCTGCCGGCGTACTTTTGCGCCGGCTGGTTCATCATCATCATCTCGTCGTCATCCGCTTTCGGCAGGAGCGTCGATCCGAAAAGCGCGAGCGCCGAATGAAATTGGTGGGCTCCACTGGCATAATCCCGTTTCGACTGGATCAGGAAGTGCCCATAGTCCGCATGACAAATGGCTTTGAGAGCCAGTTCGGGACCGGCATTGACGTCGAAGCGCGCCAGCGCGTTGCTGTAGGCCGTATCGACTTCTTCCGTGGCATTGGTTTCAGCGTGCAGGTAATGTTTCGCCACCGCGAGCATATGCAGATCGCTGGCGGTCAATTCGCTTTGCACCGCTTCGTCTTGAGCGGCGAAATCTTTGGCAATTTGCGCGATGACCTGTTTCGAATCCTTGGGCGCCATCGTGAGCAACGCCTTGAAGTGATTCAACCGCAGCGTCAGGATGGCGCGCTTGACATTATTCCCGGCGTTCTCATCTTGGTCCAGCGCGTTGAGCTGGGATTTTAGATCCTTGTACAACTCATCGGCTAGCTTGTGCAGCTCATCACGGCGGATCGCCGATGATTGCAGAGCTGCGCGATCAGACGCCTTTTTCTCCATAATCATCAGCCGCAGACTCGGCATAAACCACGGCATCTCCTCGAACCACCAATTGCCGTGATCGCCGGGGACCATCGCTTGCAGCAACCGGATTTCCGCATCGCTCGTGACATATTTTCGGAATTCCTTCTGGGCCTCGGGGCTGCTCGAGGGGAAGAACGAAAATTCGCCGTCAACCGTGCCGAGCAAACGGCAATCAGGGCTTTGGCCATTGGGCAAGTTCTTTAACTCCGGCAGCATGTACGCGTAAAGCTGGTTCACGCCAAGCCGCGAATGATCGCGGTCCTCGCGCGCCGGAATACGGCGCAGACTCTGCAACAACGCCGCCGTAAAGGGCGAGTTCTCGCCGACCCCATCCGTCGCCCGCTGCCGGTCCCGGCATGACGCGATGGCTTGGAGGGAACCGCGGGCTTCAAACAAATTCACCCCGCGGCGATCATCGACCTCGCTGCGCGAGCGGCCGCGCAGCGAAAAAATCTCGCCCGAGTGACAGCAATCCAGAACCAACAGCTTGTGCTTGGCGTTGCAGGAATCCAGCGCACTGAGCAGATCCTTGTGCATCCGCAGATAGCCATCCAGCAGTTTGCCGCGTTCCGAAAAACGAACGTTCGACGCGTAGAGTGCGCCGCGCTCGTCGCTCTCGTTTTCGACGCGCGTCCCATGCCCGGAGAAGAAGACGAGGACGCTGTCCTCGGGCTTCACCTTTTCATCTTTGAGCTGGCTTAATGCTCGTTCGATCGCGAGCTTCGAGGCATTCGCGCCGATCAGGAGCTGAGTGCATTCGGGATCGTAGTCGTAGAGTTGCTGCAACGTCTGGTGCAGAGCCGTCGCGTCCTTTTCCGCATTCTTCAGCTCCGGCACCAAGCCACGGGCTGCTTTCGGGACGTTCGTTTCTTTTTGCGGATCTTGGTAATTGATCCCAATGATCACGGCCCAGGTCTTGCGATAGCCCTTCTTGGTCGGGGCGATTTCAATCCCAGGCTCGTCTGCTGCAAAACACGGTGCAACAGGCGCGCAGATCGCGCTGCAAAATAAGCAGAACAGGGCCCCGGCGAGAATGCGGTATTTGCCCACGGGTCGAACTCGATGTGAAAAAGGGGGCGGACGTCCTCCTGACGGATCGATCTTCCCTGACTCGGCAGTGCGCATACCTACCCAACGCGTGAACGCGAGCGCAAGTTCTATTGTATCCCTTTCAGCTTCCATGCCGCAAACAAAGTTGACCAATTCCTAGCGGTTTGACCGGGGATTTTGGGCGAGTTTGCTGGCATAATCGCGACAACCGGCCATTTTTGCGGGGACCGTGGGGATTTCCGATTAAGCGCCGGGCAAGGCCATTGGTATCTACACAATCATCCAGCTTTGATTGGAACCTACGAATTCTTCGTTTTACACATTCCCAAAGACGTCGAGCCGACATTGCCGCATCCAAAGTGGCCTTCTCACCCCGTGAGAAGGATCCTCGCGCGACGTCGTATCCAAGTCAACGCGTCAGCTAACACAACGGTTTACCTGCTCGCGGGGCGAGCAGGCCACTTTGGGGGCCGCGTTTTGACGCAGTGCAAATTGGGAAACAAAGATGTGTCGATACCAATGGGGTAAGGCGCGGTGTGTTCAACGCTCTAGATGGATTGAGAGAGAACTAGTTCTTGCTCATGTTTTTCCGGCCTCGTATTCTGTGAGCGCTTCGTTAGCCAGCTCATCAAATTTCCCGGCCGCAGCATCGGCTTCGATCTGAGCGTCCCAGTTCGCGGCATCGAATTCCGCGAACCAACTCCGAAACTCACGAAGTTCCTCAGGCGAAAGCTGGGTGACTGTTTGTTCTAAACTCTGCACGATTGACATGGTATTTACTCATGGGCACGGAAGCTCAGCATTCAATAAGTTATTCTATCTGCGCAGGCATGGTGAAACCAGTTATTTCTAAGGCATGCCCTGCGCCTTCGCCGGCGGCTCCGCCAGCCAGGATCGCAGCAGCAGCACCGGATTATGCTGAGCCGGCGTGACGGACGCGCGAAAGCCTCCTTTTTGTCCCGCCACGGCGAGTGCCAGCGTTTCGAACGGCGTGCTGCCGGGTCCGCCGCGCGTGGGGGCTTTCGGCATTTGTTCGATCCCCGGTTGGTCAAGAAATTTGAAGTCCGGTTCCTGGCGATCGGCTTCCGCCGAACTGGCGATCAAGAGCCAGCACTGCGGGCCCGGTTTTCGCGCCGCCACTTTGAAACGAATCGGCTGCAACTCCGCGCCATCGCTGCCCGCGCGATCGAGCTGCTCGGTTTTGATCACTTTGATGAGCATATCCGAGTCCAAAAAGACAAGCGTCGCCCACATCCGCTCCGCGCCGGTGTTGCTCAAACGAACTTCGAGCGCTTCGCCGTTGTTGACGCTCGCGCGGTCGAGCAGTTTCCCGCCGCTACTATCATCTAATCCCTTGATCGAAGCTAACTCGAATTTCAGATTCTCCTCGCTCGCGCCGAGTTCTTTTCCCATTCCTCCAGCGACCCGCCAAAGGTTTTGCCAGGTAAAGATTTTTTGCAGATCGGCTTGCACCTCTTTGTGCAACGCGGCGGCGTCGCGCAGCTCATACTGCCGCCAGACTCGGCCCGGCGGAGGAGCTTTTTCCGGGTCAGCCAACTTCGGCGAGGGCAAAAATTCGCCGGTGCGAATCAGGAACAATTGCGCCGCGGCGATCTGCAATTGATATTGCTCCTGGGCCTCTTGCGGCGTCACGAACCGCAATTGCCACTCCGCACCGGCCGCGTCGGTGAGCTGCAAATAGTCGATGTAGTGCGCCGGCGGTGTTCCCAAAAATTCACGCAAGCCCGCGGCCACGGATTCATGCGCCGGATCGGGTTTCACCAGCCGAACTTGCAGCCGCATCTCGCCCAATTGCCGCTCGGCGATCTCGCAGCGCATCGCTTCCTGCAGCTTGCTCGCCGCAATCGCGGGAGTCTTGTCATACGCGCACGGTTCGACTTCGGCTGTGATCGGCGTCACGCGGGTGACCTTGACGTAGCCCGTCGGCGATTGGTCCTGTGTGCTGACCGTTGCCGGCGGATAAAGGGCGACGATGGAACCCGCGGTGAGTCCTTGTAACTGACCGGCGTTAATGCTCCAGCCCTTGGGTTGTTTTTGTAGCAGCATTTTCGAGCGGCCGGGCCAGGTTTTCAGCCCGAGAACTTCGCGGTCGAGATCGCCTTCGAAGTTCGGTGTCGGCCCGCGCGTGCCGCGATCCGCGCGGTAGCGGCCGACGATCGTTTGGCCGAGTTCGCGATAGGTCAGTTTGTGCTCGGCTTGTTGCCGGAGCAGCGTTTGCAACGTGGTAAAGGTCAGCAGCCCAAAATAATTCTCGTCAGTCTTCGGCGCATTCGCGGGGCAGGGGAGATCGGGGGCCGTCTCGAACGGCTGCGCGGCGTAGAACGCGACGAGGCTGCCTTTTTCCGACGAACCACTCGGCGCATCGATCATCGCCATCGCTTTGGCCGCAACTGGTGCGGCGGCGGTGCGGCTTTTTTTGTCGAGTTCGTCGGCACGTTTGGTCTTGTCTTTGGCGATGCCCAAGTCGTCCGCGGACAATTCGCGCGAGACTTCGCCCGTGTCGTCTTCACCCGCTCCGCGCGAGAGCGAACCCGAATGACAGCAATCGAAGAGGGCCCAGACGCTGGCCCCCTTGGCGCGCATCGCTTGCAGCCGCGTGCCGAATTCGTTGTCCAGGATCAGGTTCTGCATCTCGCCGTTGACGAGCTTCGCATCGGCCGCGACGAACGCCTCGTCGTAACCATCCGGTTCGGGATTCTGGGGATCGAAGGGATCCTGCCCCTCGGGCAGCGGGACGCGCGTGCCATGTCCGGAAAAGGCGATGACGATCTGCATCCCGTCCGTGGCGTCATTAACCAATTGATCGAGTTCGCACAAGATGTTTTCCCGCGTCGGTCGGAGTTTCGGATCGTCGGGCTTGCCAACGAGCTGGCGGACGTTGGCGGGCGCGAAGCCGAACTTCGTAATCAAAGCTTGCGAGAATTGGCGGACATCGTTTTTCGGCCCGCGCAGATTCCGACCGCGGAGAAATTCGTAATTGCTACAGCCGACGAGCAAGGCTCGTTGTTCGGCCTGCGCGGCGTGTGCCTGGGGCAAGCCGGCGCACACGAGGCAACACAAGCAGAACAACGGAACGATTCTGCGCAAACGATTTAGCATTTTCTGGTCCCAGCACGGTACTCAGGGGCATGTCAAATTTCTTCGTCTCATCATAACCGTCGCAGCGGCCAGGGTGAAACGAGTCGCAGGTTCGTGATGTTCTCACGAAACTCCTCTGAAGTCTTACGACTTCAGCTACATCTGCTAAGCTGCCCCTCGCTAACGCGACGTGCCTGAAGTAAACGGCCTGTAACGTTAAAACGTTGCCGATCCCAAAACCGGTCATTTTTTCTGACGGATTCTCTTAAATAACGCGTTATTTTTGACACACCCCAACTGGCGACATAAGATAGCATCCATCTTCTACTTCTCTGCCGGGGCGGGCGGCAAATGACGAATCACGAACAACCTGCGACGGACGAATTTCAACGGCTGATCGCTGCCGTGAAATGCGGCGACGAACAGGCGGCGGCCGAATTGGTGCGGTATTTCGAGCCCGAAATCCGGCGGTTCATCCGTTTTCGGCTCTCGTCGCCCTCGTTGCGGCGAACTTTTGATTCATTAGACATTTGCCAGTCCGTTTTGCTCAAATTTTTCGTTGAAGTTTCCGCCGGACGGCTCGAACTCCACGAACCGGGTCAATTGGCCGCGCTCCTGGTCACCATGGCGCGGAATAAACTGACCGACCGCGTGCGCGAGGCTCACGCCGATCGCCGCGATGCGCGCCGCACGGCCCACGGCGGCGATGAACCGTTGTTGGCTGTGCCCAATCCCGGCGAGTCCCCGAGCGAAGTCCTGATCGCCCGTGAAGTCCTCGCCGCCATCGACGAGCGCTTGAACGATAGCGAGCGTTACTTGGTACAACAGCGCATGGAAGGCCGGGCGTGGGATGATTTGGCGACCGAACTCGGCTCGACCTCGGAAGCCGTGCGCAAGCGAGTGACCCGCGCGATCGACAACGCGGCCACGGAATTGGGGTTTCGGGATTGAGGGGCTAGAAAGAGGACAGGAAAAAGTAATTAGTGCCAATCCAAGAACTCAGGTTCCTTCGAATTTAGGTCCGGAGGACCGACATGATTAAGCCCAGGCCGTGAGGCCTGGGAAAGTTTGACATCGAAATCTGTAGGTCCGGAGGACCGGCACAAGTGTCGGCCTTCCAGGCCTTTTGATTTTTCATTTGACCACACCCAGGCCTCACGGCCTAGGCTTAAGTATTCCGGTCCTCCGGACCTAATCAAATTCCAAGACGAAGACTGCTGGTTGCATTGGGATAGACCATCAGGAAAAAGTGGCTGTTCTACTTTTTCCCTTCCCTTGAAGCGAAATTTAATGCCGTCAGTTTTAGTAGCTAGCTCGCGCGAAACTGAAAAATGAAACCCGCTCCTTCAACTCGCGACACCCTCGCCACGGCCGATTCGTCCGTGTCGGGCATGGCGGATACCGCCGATCTGCGTGAGGCGGGCGAATGGAATAAGCAACTCGCGACCCACCGCAGCGAGGAATGGGTCGGGCTGATCTGGGAGCAGATGCGGCAGGGCTGGCAGCAGGGCCGGCCGCTCGCGGCGGAACAATTCCTCAGCGACGAATTTCTCTCGCAGTGCGGCAGCGCCGGCGCGGTCGATTGTATCTACGGCGAATTCGCTCTGGCCGAAGCCGAGGGCCAAGCCCCCAGCGAAACAGATTTGCTGCGGCGCTTTCCGCAATACGCGGAACCGTTGCGCAAGCAGTTGGACTTGCATCGAGCGATTCAGGAACCTTCGACCGCCTTGCTCGAAGTTTCCCCCAAATTGCCGCAGAATTCACCTTCCCAGGACCACGATTCCTTTGCTTGCCCTGGGACTTTTGGCCGCTATTTGCTCGTCGCTCCGCTTGATCGCGGCGGACAATCTTCGGTCTATCGGGCGTTGCATCCCGAGTTAGGCAAAGAGATCGTCCTCAAGATCGCGCACGGCGCGAGCTCCGCCGCCGATGCGGCCCACAACGCGCGGCTCGCCGACGAAGGCCGAATCTTGGCCGGCGTTTCGCACCCCAATCTGGCCGTGGTTTATGACGCGGGCATGGTCGCCG
This sequence comes from Pirellulales bacterium, assembly GCA_041736895.1. Classification (GTDB taxonomy): domain Bacteria; phylum Planctomycetota; class Planctomycetia; order Pirellulales; family JALHPA01; genus JANRLT01. The sequence goes on along the minus strand of JBGSSS010000211.1, from coordinate 54,738 downwards.
GCCGCGGCTATCTGGCCATGGAATATATCCGCGGCACAACGCTCGCGCAATACGCGCGGCAGCATCGGCCCGCCGCGGATCAAGCGGCCCGGATCGTCGCCAAGATCGCGCACGCGCTCGGCGTCGTTCATGCGCAGGGAATTCTGCATCTCGATATCAAGCCCAAGAACATTGTCATCGACGAGGAGGGCGAACCGCGGCTGATCGATTTTGGCTTGGCGCGCGCGGAACACGCCTGGACGGCGGAACAAGTCAACGCCGGAATCTCGGGCACGCTCGAGTTCATGGCCCCCGAGCAGACGCGCGGCGAGGTCCGCAAACTGGGCCCCGCGACCGATGTCTTTTCACTCGGCGGCGTGTTGTTCTTTCTCTTGACCGGGACGCCGCTATACGCGGCGAAGCACGCACCAGATTCGCTGTCGCTGGCCCAACGCTGCCGCTGGAATCGCGCGGCCCTGGCCGAGAGCGCGGCCTCGCCGGCCGTGCGAAGCTGTTGCGAAAGGGCCTTGGCCCCGCAGCCGGCCGAACGATTCCCCACGGCCAACGAATTTGCCGCCGCACTCGATGCGGCGACCGATCAACCGGCACTAAAACGCTGGCCGCTCTACGCCACGGTGACAAGCTTACTGATCCTCGTCGCCGCGTTGGGGATGTGGCTAACCCGTGGGAATAATGCAACCGCGGCCCCGACGTTGTCGATTCAAGTCTGGCAAGAGGGGCAGCCGCGGGAGTTCACGCACTCTCTCCCGTTGCGCAACGGCGATGAACTGCGACTGCTGGCGACGCTCGACGAGTCGGACGCGGCGGCGATGGTCTCGATCAATAGCGCGGGTGAGTTGCGTCTCTTGAAAGCGCAGCCATCAGGCGACACGAGTTTCGTATTTCCGGCGCGCGACGCCGTGGTTCCGCTGACGGGTTCCCCAGGCAGCGAAGCCCTGCTGGTCATTAGCGGGTCAACGTCCCCCACGAACGAGTCGCTGCAAGCCGCCTGGAAAACGGCAGGGCATTCGTGGCCGGCGTTGCCCGAATATGCATTGCTCGAACTCAAGGATCATAAAACGTCGATCACTCAATCCGGCCGAGACTTGGGGAACCCGTCTCAGAAACTCGACCCGGCCGAAATCGTTCGTGAGCGCGTCGACCAGTTTCGTCAGAAACTGCGCCACGCCGGGTTTCACTGCGCTGGCTACATCTTCGCTCACACGCCATAAAGTTTGGGATTCTGCGAATTTAATGGTGGAATGCGTTCGCGCGCACAGTTACTATGGAATCCCGCATTGCGGTATTCCGCAGGGCATTTTGCCAAGGTCGTAAGACCCTATAAGAGGCGATGACAAGCGATCTCCCTTCCGAATGATATGAAGTCTCACGACTTCCGGGGAATGCAGCGGTCGGATTTTATATTTTTCTTGTCCGCTCTGCTTTCGCTTTTCGTTTTGATACACAGACGTCGTTTTTTTCTAACAACGAGGTGCGAGATGCAATCAACGCCGGGATATTGCCGCCTCGCGTTATTGGCACTCGCTTTCTGCTGCGGCACCGACGCGCTGCTTGCCAACGATGGCTACTTGATTCGGCTCGACCAAAAATCTCGCCCCGAAGTCGTCCCCTACCAGTTGCCGCGCACCGACCGCGATGACCGCAACTCGGGCATTGCTGTTTGGGTGCAAGACAACGTCGAACGCGCGGCGATCCTTCCAGGCCCGCTTTCGACAACCGAGCAGCCGGCGCTCGCCACCACGGCCGCGCTGCGTTCGAACACCCGCGGCGGCAGCTCCGGCAATTCCGCCGGTCCCGAAGCGATGACATTTCAGCCCGAGCAACTCTTGGGTCAAGTCGTGACGCGGGCGGGCGGATTGACGTTCATCACACCGGCGGATGAAGGCCGCTGTCTCAATGGCAAGATCACGCTGCGACGACGCGCGGACGAAGGCAAAGAAAAATACCCCGCGGCTGAGGTCGTCTTATCGCGCGGCAAAAAGCAACTGGCAACGATTTCATTCGCGGCAGGCGCGGAGACGCTGCGTTGGGAAGAGATTCCGAACTTGCCCAAGGAATTGAAAGACTTTCTGCCAGCGGGGGCTTACACACTGCGTGTTGGCAAGGGACCGATCACGAGCTTCAGCGTTATAGAACCGGCGCGGGCTGTGCCGATCTTCTTTCCTATCGAACAACTTGGCGGCGCGGTGGGCCACGATTCGCCGACGTACTTTTTGGCGCTGGCTCAGCACCTGGGCTATCAAAAAGATGAAGATGGCGAACTCGTCGCGTACACGGCAGATATTCTCGACGCGCTCGAAGACGCCGCGAGGGAGAAGCCGTCGCTTGCCAAGGAAGCGTGGTATCAATCTCTGCACGCCGCGCAGATTCGCCGCCTGACGGTTTCGGATCAAGGGGCACAGCCTGATGCGGCCGCACCGCAAGATAAGGCTGCGCCGCGCGACTTGGCCGCGACCGGAAACAAGCTGATCGATTAGGCCCGCACGGCAATTCAAGAAGGCAACTGGCAGTCGGCCCTGCAAACGCTGGAACTGGTCAACGACCCCGCCGATCAACGGGCCCAGGCGTTAGCCCTGCTCTATCGAGCGGTGATTCTCGCGGAGTCGGGCAGCAGCGCCGGCGATCAGCCGGATCGGCTCTATCAAGAAGCGATCTCGCGGCTGCGCGGCGGCGAAGCGGCGGACCTGTTCCGCGCGTACAACAACTACGGCGGCATGCTCTTCGCCCGGGCGCGCGATCAGATTCACAACCACGCGTTTCAAACAGCGAGCGGCGCGCCGATGCCATTCCTCCGGGCACTCAACGATTGGCGCGGCGCGCAGGCCAACTATGAACTCGCTTTGGAACAAGCCGCGAAACTGAATCCCGCGCTCGCCGCCGGCGTGCGCGTGAATCAAGCCGGTCTCTACGCGCTGCTGGCCGATGTGATTCGCATCCTGGACAACGCGCCTGAACAGGCAACGCGCTTTGCTCAGGGGGAAACGTCCGCGATGAAAATGGCCCAAGAGTTCGCCGGCCAAGCCCTCGCCAAGCCGGCGGACCTCGATCCGTTGTCACGCGCCGCGGCCCATGAATCGCTCGCCCAATTGGCATTTCGCGGCAATGATCTCGCGACGGCGAAGAAGGAAGCCGAACTTGCCCGCGCGGCGTATGTCGAGGCCGAAGCGCTCGCCGGCGTCGAAGGCGTGGAGCGGCTGCTGGGGTTGATTGATGCGCGTGATTCCAAAAGCGCCGACAGCGCGCTCAAGCATCTGCACGCTTCGCAATTGCTCACCGAAATGCTGCGGCAGCGCGTCCCGGCCGATCGCGCGGGCCGCAGCCGCGCCGGGTTCTTTGCCCGCCGTGCGTATGTCTACGAGCGGCTGATCGAGCTGTATCTCGCGCAAGGAGCCAATGATGCGGCGTTGGCGATTGCCGAAACGGCCAAGGCGCGTTCGCTCCAGGACATGCTGGCTCAGCGCGGAGTGACAAAAGCTTTGCCAGACCCAACCGAGGCTCTGGGCAATCTGCACAACGAATGGCCGGCCGACACCGTCGCGGTCGAGTATTACCTTGGCACAGAGCGGGCTTGGGTCTTTGTCATCAACTCGCGGCACGAAGTCAAAGCCGCCGTGATCGCGGATGAAAACGGCAAACCGATCCCCTCGCGGCAATTGGTCCGGCGGGTGATGCAACTGCTCGCGGGCTTCGAGGGGCAAGCGAATAAACTCTATCGCCAGGCGACCTCCGGCAGCGGCTTCGATCATTCGTGGCAAACGGAACTGCATCGGTTCTACAACGAATTGTTGCCGGCGAAGCTGCGGCCGGAATTGTCCGGCGCGAAGCACGTCGTGATCGTGCCGCATCATGTGCTGAATTATTTTCCGTTCGCGGCGCTGGTCACGAAATTGGACGAGACCCCGCGCGGCAAGACGGACATGCCCCAGCCGCGGTTCCTGGTCGATGAACCGTTTTCAATGAGCCGCGCTCCTTCGCTCGCGGTGTGGCAAATGCTGCGCAGCAAGCCGAGCATGATCGGCCAGGTGCAAGCCGTCGGGATTGTCGATTTCGAGGCCGCCGATTCACTGCCGGGCGTCAAAGAAGACCTGGCGAATCTACAAGCCGCGTTTGGCGACAAGCTCAAGAAAGTCCTCGCGGCCAAAGACGCCACGGAGCAAAACATCCGCGCGGCCCTCGGCGAACCGGGCATGCTCTTCATCGGCACGCATGGCCAGAACATCGCCGAGCAACCGCTCGACAGTTTTCTCCTCTGCCAAAGCAGCGACAGCGACGACGGGCGCTTGACCGCCGGCGAATTGTTCGGCAGCGAAAGCGCCGCGGCGCTCGTGGTCCTCAGCGCGTGCTATTCCGGCTTGGCCGATCGCTCGCCGCTGCCGGGCGATGATCTGTTTGGCCTGGAGCGCGCGTTTTTGAATGCCGGAACTTCGACGATCGTCACGGGGCTGTGGGATGTCTATGACGGGACGGGCCCGTCCTTGATGAAATCCCTGTTTGCGGAACTGGTGGCCGGAAAACCGGCCGCCGCGGCGCTGGCGGAAGCTCAGCGCACGTTTTTGAAAGAACGGCGGCAGGGAGGCCCCAGCGATCCGTGGATTCACCCCTATTTTTGGGCGGTGTACACGATCAGCGGCAGTGAATTGACCGCGTTGGAACGTTCCGCGCGGTGAGTAGGTTTCTTGTTGGGTTCTCTTTTCTTTGGAGTGCATCATGTTGAAACGAGTGAATTTTCCGTTATTGGCCTCGGCGGCCATGTTAGTGTGTGTGCCGTATCTAATGTCGAATGCGGCCGACGATGCCAAGCCGGCTCCGGCGGCGACAGCCATGGAGACGGCCGAACCATTTGTGGATCTGAGCAATATCGAAGATCCCGCCTTTGATCGATATGTCGATCTAGTCTTGCTTGGGACAGCTTGGGATACGCTGGATGCAGGTTTGTTGACCGATTGTGCGTTGCAATTGGCCGAAGGCGAACGGATTCTGATGCGCAGCCACAAGGCGATCAACTCCAAGCAAGTGCTCGCCCTCGCGGTCAAGGTTGCCGCCGAGAAGCGCGATGCGGCTGCCTTGGATCGTTTGGCCAGTGTTGCGGATAACACCAAGAACACCGCCATCGGCGATCAAATTGCTTCGGCCAAGAAGCTCGCCGGACAAAGCCGCAAGGTCGACCCAGCCGCCTCGATTTCGGCGACCGAAACGACTCCCGAGCAACTCGCCCTGTATCAAGAAGCGATCAATGGCGTTAAAGCCGCGGGGATCGTCGGCGACAAGGATTATCTGAAAAATCTCGAAGCCGGACTGGCTGACAAAGAAAGCGTCTTGGCTTCGCTCAGCGATACGCAACGCGCGTACCTGAAGAAGATTATGGGCGAGACACAACAGATCATGCCCAAGGAAGCGAATGCCGAATTGAGCGATACGTTGGCCAAGCTCAAGGGCGTTAGCCGCGGAAACTTTGGATTTGGCGTTGGCTCCATCGTTAATGGAATCAATAGCATCCAAAACGGCAACAGAGGCCATGGCGTCGGCTCGATCATCAACGGGATTGGCCACATCGCCACGAGCGGCCACAGCTACAATAGCGGCTATCGGCCCCCTTATACGCCAAATTACGGCTACAACCCCTACCGCCCGTCGTACCCGCCAACTTACGGCTATATTCCCCCCTATCGCCCAACTTACGGCCACAATACCTACCGGCCGACTTACGGCCATAATTGGGGCCATGGTCACAGTGGCCACAACCACGGCTGGCGTTTCCCATAACTTTCGGTAGCAAAAAACTTCGGCGTCAGCCGTACAAGCCGGCGCGGGATTCTCTCCCGCGCCGGTTTTTTTCGTCAAGTGCCGCCCTTTTCCATGGCAAGCACCGGATGGTTGCTCGCTGCGGGGCGAGGTTTCCGCTCGGGGATCCAACGCAAGCAACAGATCGCCGCGGCGATGCCATACAGCCAAAGGGTAATTTCGCGCGAAGCAAACGGCGCATAAAGCAAGTGCGGCAGCGTCAACAGCGCCGCCGCGAACGACAGCCGGAACAACGGTTTCCAGAGCTTCCAGCGCACCAGCGCCATCAACGGTTTGAAGCTTCCGACGAGCAACACCAACAGCACCACCAGTGCCAAGCCGCCCCAGCGCAAGTACGGCAGAAACAAAACACTCCACCAGTCGTGCTTGAGAAACGTCAGCAGCACGATCGCGGTGTGCATGATGGCCGCCAGCGCCGAGGCGATACCCGCGTTGCGGCTGAGGCGAGCGCTGAGCTCACGGTTGAATTGGACCCCAGCTAGGCTCAGTAAACGCAAGAACGGCCCAGCACAGAGCGACAGCGCCAAGTAGCCAAGCGCCGCGTAACCGCTCACTTGCGAAACAAAAACATCGCGCTCGACATAGTATCCCCCCGAGCGAAAGGCGATCACACACCAAGCCGAAAGCCCTAAGCCCAGGGCCAACAATAGCAGCGTATCGAGCGGATACCGGCGCGGCTCGGTCATAAACGCTCCAAAAAGTAGAGCAGGTCGTTCAATTGGGCCTTAGTCAAATCCCGCGTATTGCCATGCCGATTCGCGCGGTTCCATTCTTGGAACACATCCCGCAAGGTCGCGGCGCGGCCATCGTGCAAGTACGGCGCACTGACCGCTAACCCTCGCAGCGATGGCGTGTCTAAAAAAGCGTCCGTACCCGCGCCGCGGCCATCGGGTCCGTAGTAATCCGGAAACATCGAGAGCGCCGAATGCTGGCCCAGATTTGTGAGCGCCGGCGGCGTGTGGCAGACATTGCATTTCGCGGCAAAGAAGACCGCCACGCCGGCGCGCAGCCGCGCAAGATCGTATTCGGCATTCAGGCGGGCGTGGGATTCAGGCGGTAGGCTCTCCATGTAAGCGGCGACCGCCGCGGCGCGGTCCCAAGGAACCTCGCGTTGATAATCGCGGTAGCCGACTTGCGCTACTTCATGCAGATCGCGCAGCCGCCAGTGACTGGCGTCGCGCAGATACGGGGACGTGCCCGCGATCCCGCGGATCGAGAGGACATCGACCGGCTTGTTTTGACCGATGTGGTGCAAGCAGCCATCCGAAGCCGCGTCGAGGTGACAGCTCTGGCAGGCAATCCCCGCGCGCGTTCCTTCGAAGAACGTGCGCTCCCCGTGCCGCCGCAACAGTGCCGCCGGCTCGGACTTGGCCAAATCCTCTTCGCTTGCTGCCAACTGAATTAACTTGATCAGAAGACCCGCGCTCGTAAAGACGCCGATCGTCCCTTCGCAAGCCGACGAGACACACATCGTCCCTTCGCCCAAGTCGGCCAAGCCCCGCGGCGCAAACAGCGGAAATTCATCCAAGGGAAAGTAAGTCGTCATGACGCCCGCCGGCGGAACATCGCCCAATTCATTGCTCCCGGCAAACGCGGCCACTTGCCGGCCATCGATCACGGCAAGCGCCAGCGGCGAAATACCGTGTTCGGTGTTGCCCGGATCGTCTTGAAACAAGCCCCGGCGATCGGTGATCCGCGTGGCAATGATTTGCCACTTGGCCGTATCGAGCGTATGAATCGTATTTTCGATGAAGTGATTGGCGATCGGTTGTTCGTCCGTCAGATACGATGCGGTGAGCGCAAGGACCAGTTGCTGCGGAGCAGGCGTTTTGCTCAGAGCCGTGATGGGCCGCGGAAAACGCAAGGGTCCTTCGACTAAACTCCAGTCACCGCCCCGCGCCTCCACGCGATGAATCGCACGCCCGCGACGATCCGTCACCGCCAACAGCGCGTCATCGCCAAACTCGAGCAGATCGGGCGAGAATGGCAGCTCCACCCGCGCCAGGTCTTGCATCTCACTCAACCGAATCAGCCGAACCGCCGGCTGTTCGGAATTGCCGGCAACGGCCAGCAACTCGCCATTCGGCGAGACGGCCAAGCGGGTTTGAAATCGTTCCGCCGGCAGCTTGGCTTGAACTTTTCCAGCGGCCGTCTCGATGACCCACAACTCGGGCGTATGACGATGAGCAACGACGATTTTGCGGCCGTCGTCATACACCGCGCAGTCCGTGGGCCCATCGCCGACCGCGATCCGCTGATGCCGGCCATCGCGCTGGATGATGATGAGTTCGTCGGTTTCTTCACTGACCGTGGCGGCGATTCCGGCCGTGGGATCGGAGCGGAGCAAGCGCGGATGCGGCTGCGGCGGCACGAGCCGCAATGTTCGCTCGACCGCCGCGCCATCGGCCGTGATGGTGCAAGACAACTCCGAGCCGATCATTTTGCTTAGCGCTTGATCCTTTTGCGGATCGACATCGAGCAGATGAACGCCGTGGCCCAAGTCAATCGCCTGCAACTCCGGCGACTCGGCAGTGAAGCGGACCGAGACTTGTTTCGTGCCTGGTGCGTAAACCAAAAACCGTTGCGGCTCGTACGTCGCCAAGAGCGCCGGAAATATCGCCGGCAACCGCTCGAGCGCCAGCCGATCCGCGACGTTCTCGCGCACTGTGTCGGCTTGCGCCGCGGGATTTGAGTTCCAGATCAGGCGCGCGGCAAGCGCGCCGGGCAAAGCGATCAGCAGCGCGGCGAGCAGCCACCGCTGCCCGCGGGTCGCGGCCTGCCAAGGAACCCACGCCGGATTCCACCAGAGAATCAAGTTCACCAGGATCAACGCCGCCAGATAGCAAGCAAGCGCAATCACCCAGGACGGAATCGCCACCAGCGCGAAGAGCAACAACGCCAGCAGCAAAACGATTCGTTGCAGCGGCGGGGGCGCAGGTTGGGATTCCACCACAAGCTCCGAAGTTGATTGACCGCCGAAATCTCCCGTAGCTGAAGTCGCAAGACTTCCGAAGGCGCTAGCAAGCAACGCGATTGTAACATGCTGGCGGCATTGTCGGGGTGAGATGTTTTTGACTTAAAGATGCATTGGGTGGCCGGGGATGAGCGCAGCGAACTCCCGGAACCGGCGCGGTTCCGGGGGCTCACTTCGTTCGACCCCGGCCACCCTGAATCACACACCATCACTACCTCCCCGTGCAAATTTGCTTGAGGCAGCCGAAAGCCGGACGTTATACTAAAGAAGCTGCTCGCGTTGACGTTTTTTGCCTTGCATCAACAAGCTCTTTCGCTTGGGAAACTTGCCATGCGTCGTTGGAATCTCTGGTTGTCGTTGTGTGTCGCGTTATCTTTGGTGGCGGTTCCTTTGGCATTGCACGCCGAGGACGAAGAAGAGGCTCCTGCGAAAAAAGCCGAAGTCAAATCGCCGCGCAAGCGCACGCCCGAGGAGACGTATGAACTCTACAAGGCATTCGCCGACACGCTCGACCAGATCGAGCGCAACTATGTCAAGGAAGTCGACCGCCGTGAATTGATGGAAGCCGCGATCCGCGGCATGGTCGGCAAGCTCGATCCTTATTCGAACTTCATCCCGTCGGACGACTTCGGCTCGTTCAAGTCGAGCGTCGAAAGCCAATTCGGCGGCCTCGGCATCCAAGTCACCGTCGAAGACGGCCAGCTCCGCGTCCTCAGCCCCATCGTCGGCACACCCGCCTATCGCGCAGGCATCCAATCGGGCGACCGGATCACCGAGATCGAAGGGGAACCGACCCGCGGCCTGCGGATCGACGAAGCGGTTCGCAAACTCAAGGGCGAAGCCGGCACCAGCGTCACGATCACCGTCTTTCACCCCGGCACCAAGGAATCCGAAAAGATCACGCTCAAGCGCGAAGTGGTCCATGTCTCGACGATTCTCGGCGACACACACAAGCCGGACGACTCGTGGGAGTTTATGCTCGACAACGACAGCAAACTGGGCTACATCCGGATGACGAGCTTCAGCCGCGAGACGACCGAAGAGTTGAAGAAGGCGCTCGATGAACTCAAGGGCCGCAAGATGCGCGGGTTGATCCTCGACCTGCGCAATAACCCCGGCGGTTTGCTCACAGCCGCCGTCGATATCAGCGATCTGTTTGTCGCCGACGGCAAGATCGTCAGCACCAAAGGCCGCAACACGCCGGAGCGCGTCTGGGAAGCGAAGAAGGACGGCAAGTACGAAGACTTTCCGATGGCGGTGCTAGTCAATCACTACAGCGCGAGCGCCAGCGAGATTCTGGCCGCGTGCCTGCAAGATCACAAGCGCGCGGTGGTCATCGGCGAGCGCACATGGGGCAAGGGGAGCGTCCAAAATGTCATCGAACTCGAAGACGGCAAGAGCGCGCTGAAGCTCACCACCGCGGCGTACCAACGCCCCAACGGCCACAACATCCACCGGTTCCCTGATTCAAAGGACTCCGATGAATGGGGCGTCAAACCCAACGACGATTACGAGGTGAAGCTCACCGACAGCGAACTGACCAAGCTCCTCGACCAACGCCGCCGCCGCGATCACTTGGCTCCTAAGACGAATCCCAAGGAAGAAGACAAAAACGAAGTCGTCGCTGATCCGCAACTCGAAAAAGCGATCAAGTATCTCAGCGGCGAACTGGCTCGAGTGGATGAGCCAAAGGTGGAAGAAGGGAAGAAAGAAGATTCCAAGAAAGAAGAGAAGCAGGAAGAGGCGAAACAGTAGGGCGAGGCTGTATCGGGAAATCCAAGATTAAGAAGCCCTAACTTTCACCCGAAGCGTAAGCGTGGTACGCAAGACGTCGAGTACAAAAACGAGGTATAGTTAGGGCTTCTAAGTTCAAAGGGGCAAATTGTGTCTGTTCCAACCTTCAGCGATGCTCGGCTATATTATCGTTGTGCGCTTCAACGCTACGAAGAAGCAAAAGTCTTGTCTCGTGCGGACTATACGACTGGTGCGGTCTATCTGGCGGGGTATGGCATAGAATGCATTCTCAAAGCGCTCGTACTAACAACGACCCCAGCCAAGCAGCACGGCGAGACACTCCGATTATTTCGCGGTCCTAAAGCCCATGATTACGAATGGCTGCGTACATTATACTTGAAACGTAGCGGCGCGAGATTTCCCAAGCCAATCACACAACACTTTACTTTAGTAAATGACTGGTCCACTGATTTGCGTTACACACCGCGTTCGGTACGCGCTGATGAGGCCGCAGAATTTCTCAATTCGGCAGACACCATCATTCGTTGGGCAGATGGGAGAATCTAATGGCGATTAACATTCCACGGGGCAAGACTGACCCGATCATCGACAAGGTTATCGAGGCACTTGAGGATTATCAGAAAGATCATCCTCAAGCGGAAATCGACCTTTATCGGCAAAACTCCGTGTCGATCAGAATCCGAGTTATCGACGAAGAACTGGACGGACTAACCAAACCAGAAAGGAGTCAACTGATTTGGAAGTATCTCGATAAACTTTCCGAGGATGAGCAAGGAGATTTGAGCACAATCATCTTGTTGACGCCCGGTGAAACCCAAAAGTCGTTAGCCAATTTTGAGTTTGAAGATCCGATACCCTCGGAATTATGAGATGGACCTGTTTGCTTTCACGTTCGCGTTCGCATGCCCGCCCTGATCCTCACCCTCGAAACCACCTGCGACGAAACAGCGGCAGCGGTCGTCAACGAGAATCTTGAAGTGCTGAGCTCCGTCGTCGCGTCGCAGGAAAAACTGCACGCCGAATACGGCGGCGTCGTGCCGGAACTTGCTTCGCGCGCGCATGTCGAACGGATCTATCCGGTCGTGCAGGAAACACTCCAACGCGCTGGCCTGCGCGCCAACGAACTGCAAGCCATCGCCGTGGCGAATCGTCCAGGCTTGGCCGGATCGTTGCTTGTCGGTGTCGCCGCGGCAAAAGCCCTCGCCGTGGCGTTGCGGCTGCCGCTGATTGCGATCAATCACCTGCAAGGCCATATCTACGCCGGCCGGATCGCCGCGGGGCGCGAGATCTTTCCTTGCGTGGGGCTTGTCGCGAGCGGCGGGCACACGAGTCTCTATCGCTGCCGCAGTCCGCTCGACTTCACGCTGCTCGGCGGAACAATCGACGATGCGGCGGGTGAGTCCTTTGACAAGGTCGCGGCGATGCTGGGGCTGCCTTACCCCGGCGGGCCGGCGCTGGAACGTGCGTCCAAGCAGGGCAACCCGCGGGCGTATCCGTTCCCGCGTTCGTTCTTGAAAGAAGAACGGCTCGATTTCAGTTTCAGCGGCCTCAAAACGGCGGTTCGCTACTCGCTCGCGCCGCAAGGCACGGAGTTGCCCAAGCCGCCGCTGCCGGAGCAACTGGTCAACGACATTGCGGCCAGTTTTCAAGCGGCCGTGGCCGATTGCCTGGTCGGCAAGGCGCTGCAAGCCGTCCGCCGCGAGCGCTTGGATCGGCTCTGCTTCGCCGGCGGGGTCGCGGCGAATAAAACGATCGGCGCGCAATTGGCCGCCGCTTGCGAAAAGCACGGGATTGAGCTGATCATCCCGCCGCCGGCGCTGTGTACCGACAATGCGGTGATGGGCGCGCTGGCCATCGAACGTTATCGTGCCGGGCTGTTTGAGTCGCTCGATTGCGATATCGTGCCGGGGTTAGAGCGGTAGGCCCGGCTGTGCCGGGCAAACGCAAGACGCTGCCAGCAGGTTCGATCGCGCAGGCCAAGCACCATGGTCTGCGTAACGTTTCGAATTGGAGAGTTCGTCCTCTGTGCGGCACAGCCGCACCTACTCCGCTAATCCTCATCCAGGCTGCTCACCTGTCTGGCCCAGATCCCCCAGCCGATCAGGAACAACACTCCTCCCACTGGAGTCACCATGCCCCACATCTTCACGTCAGTCATGGCCAAGGTGTAAAGACTGCCGCTGAAAATCAGAATGCCCAGACTAAAGCAAATTCCGATGTTGCGAATGTTCTGAGCGGGTTTCGAGAGCTGCGACCAAATCGCGACGGCGATCAACCCGAGGGCGTGATACATCTGGTAGCGAACGCCAATTTCAAAGATGGCGAGCTGTTCTTCGGCGATGTGTTTCTTCAAGCCGTGCGCGCCGAATGCGCCGATGCCGACTGCGGCTGCGGCGAAGAGAATACCCAAGATCAACCAGCTAGAGCGCATTGCATTTTCGTATTCAGTCATTGGGACGTAAAGCAATTAGTTTATCAAGTCACGATCCTGTTGCCTAACGAGGCGCGTTGGTTGAATGATAGAGGCCGCGGGATAGATGCGACGCACTACGAAGAAAATGCCGTCTGCTTCCCGCCCCCAGAGTGGGCAAGATTCGAGAGGCGGCTTCTGTTTGCTTGCTATTGATAATGACTGGATGCGTGGAAATTTACGCGATGTGACTTTTCATTTGAAAAGCGGAGTCGTTAGGTCTTCTCACGCGCAAAACCCCCTCCCCAGCCCTCCCCGCATGGGGGAGGGAGCCAGACAGGTTTCTAGTGGGTATGTCTTTCACTTGAGGGGCAGAATTTTCGCGGACGACATACGCAACAAAAAAAGCCGCGTCACTTGGAGCAAGTGACGCGGCTTGGGGGGATTCGATTTGAGGAGTCTCGACTAGCCGGCGGTGCCGAGCAGCCGGTCTTCTTCTTCTTCTTGGATAATGATCCGCGGTGTGACCATCATCATCAAGCTGTTTGTCGTCCGGCCGATGCCGACGTTCTTGAACAACCGGTTGATGTACGGCAGCTTGCTGAGGATCGGGATGCCGCGTTCGTTGCGCCCTTCGGACATCCGTTTGATGCCGCCCAGGAGCACCGTGCCGCCGTCGGGCACGCTGACTGTTGTCGTGACCGTGGTAAAGGCGAATGTCGGCAACTGCACCGTCGTGCCTTCGGTGACCGTGGTGACGTCCTTGCTCTTGGACTTGCTGTCGTCCACGCCGCTTTCGGCTTCGCTATCCTTGCTCGTGCTGGTCTTGCTGCCGCTGAAGGTGAACTCTTCGACGTCGCCGATCTGGCTAAAGAACGGCACCACGGTGAGTCGGACAAAGCGGCGGTCGTTGCTCACGACGGCTTGCACCGTGAGCGAGGTGCCTTCGCTGAGGACGACGATGACCGGCTGCTGAGCCGCGGCAAAGTCGCCGACGACCGGGATAATACTGGTCACGAACGGACGCTGCGACGTATCCGAGATGAACGCTGATTGCCCGTTGAACAAGGTGACCTTCGGAGCTTGCAAGATATTGCTGCGCGAATCGCCCTGAGCCGCTTGGATCAGGAAGAACGCTTCGATATCGCTCAAGATCGCAAACCCAAACGTCCCCGCGGTCGCCGGATTGAACCCGATGCCCGGGAACGCCGGGACGGTGCCTTCGGTGAATCCGCCCTGCGAGAACGGAAGGTTCAACGTCGGAGACAAGATCGGGCCGGTGGTGCTGGTGGCACTCGAGGGGTCCAAGCCGACAACTTGGCTGTTGCCGCCGTTGTTGTTCAAGTTGGCCACCGCCACGTTGCTGTCGATCGTAAAGTCAAAGTCGATGCCGATCCGCTCAAAGAATTGATCCGAGAGCGTGATGAAGCGGACTTCGATCGTGACTTGCAAATCTTGCAGTCGGCGGAGCTGTTGCAGCAGGTCCGCAAGCTGCTCATGGACTTCTTGCGTATTGCTCACGACGAGGGTCAGGTTCGTTTCAAACGGAGCAACGTCGCCCTGGCCGCCGTTGGCCTTCCAGGTGGTCGGCTGCACGGTCGATTGGATCAATTGGATCAGCGAGTCGAAGTCGGCCTGGTTGCCGCCCCCCATGCCGCCGGGTCCGAATTGCATCGGCTGCGGCTGGCCCTGGACCGGACCGTTGCCGCCGAAACCGCGGCCAAAGCCGGCATTGTTTGGCATTTGCTGGGCCAGGGCCGGATGCATTTCGGCTGTCGTGCTTTCGCCGTTGCCGGTGGCGGCGACTTGAATCGGCATCGCTGGCAGCGTCGGCATGTAGCCGCCGTTGTTGCCGATGCTGCGTCCGATCGCCGCTTGCATGTACGCCTTGCCCAACGCACCGACCATGCCTTCGTTGCCGGTCGGCACAAAGTTCGGGATCGGGATCACCAAGTCGGCAACCTGGTAGCTGACCGTGTAGACGAGACCCTTGGTCTTGTCTTCGCTCGTAATCATCAGCACGTCGTTCTTGATGACGTAGTTCAAGCGATACTTAGGTAGGATCAGGTTGAAGACGCTCTTGAGCGGGATTTCGCTATTGAGTTTCAGCGTGACCGGGACATTGCTATCGACGTTTTCGGCCATCAAGCCGGCTTCGTCGAGATGGATGTTGATGTTCGAGACTTTCTCGAGGTAGTCGATCACTTCGCGCAGCGGTTTGTTCTCGCTGTTGATCATGATCGGCGTATTCAGGCGTTGCTCGATCTCGCGCTCCTTGGGCGTGCGGCGGAGCGCCGATTGTTGTGCGAAGCGTTCGGCACGCGAGCCAGTGAGCCGCCGCCAATCGTTGATGTCGCCGTGTTGATAGTCCGGTCCGGCGTGTGGAATCGACGAACGATCGACATCCACATACGCCCCCCAGACTCTTTCTTCCTTGAGCTGACGAATCTCTGTTTCTTGACCCATCCGAAAGGCCATCTTTGCCTGGCGTTGCAATTGCACGACGACCGGATTATCGGGAGCCATTTCGTTGGCCCGCTTGGCCAGGACGACCGCTTCGGCGAAGCGTTGCTCGTCGATCAGCTTGTTGAAATCAGTGATCAGCCGAGCCAGCTTTTCATCGACTTCGATCTTGTGCTGTTGATCGCGCTTCACGTCGTCGCGGACGCTGTCGTTCTTTTCGTCGAGTTCGATCTGATGGCGGTTGGCGTCGAGGAATTTTTGCGTCTCGTTGATGCTCAGATCCAAACGCTTCTGGATCAGATCCTTGGTCGCTGCATCGACGGTCGCCCCGGCGTACTTTTCCTTGGCCGCCTTCAGCAGTTCAAGCGATTTCTTGGGATCACGCATCATCAGCTCGCGGGCTTGCGTTTGCGTCCGCGAAACATCGGCCGAGATCTGGCGGACCAGGACTTGCTGGCTGGTTTCCGCCCCTTGCAGATTCGTCGGCGCCGGAGCCGCGGCCGCTGGCTTTGCCAGCATCCGCAGATGATCTTGCAACCGAGTGCGGGCATTGCCGTCTAGCTCACTTTGCATCGTGTAAGCTTCGCGGAAGGACTTCAGAGCCGCGTCGCTGTTTCCTTCTTGCAGGGCCTTTTCGCCGGCGGTGAGTAGTTGCAGCGCCTTGCTCGGCGCAGCTTCAAGGGCTTGGGCCGGAAGCAGGTTGTTGTAACCAGTTGCCGGCGGAGTAATGCTTGGCATTCCGTATTGCGTCGTCGGAGCCGCCGCAGGTTGCGCCGCGGGCATCGTCGTTGGCATCGACGGAGGTGTCATCGTGCTCGCGGGATTGCCCGGCGGCAATGTTTCTTGGCGAACCAACAGATTCACCGCGGGTGCTGCTGCCGGTGTTGGCTGCGCCGCTGGAGCCGTGAGTGTCGGAGCATTCGCCGGAGCACCCAACAGCAAATTGTTTTGCGGCGCGGGCGTCGTGTTCGTCGCGAGTTGCACGCGGCTTTGGTCGTTAGCGCCGGTGTAGTACGAAGGCATCACTTGGCCCGATTGCGGCATGCTGCCGCCGGCTTGTTGCACAGAACCAGCGGGCTGCATCGCATAGCTGCTCGGAGCCGCCGCGCGATTGAGCGGTTGAGCTTCGGGGCCGGCGGGCGTGCGAGCCGGGGCCGCGGCTTGCAGCTTTTGCAAGTCGTCGCGAATCTTCTTGGGCGTCTCGCCCAAGTGATAGACCGGGTACTTGGGTTGGAGCGACTCCGCTCGCGTCAGGAACGACCCGGCGATTTCGAGGTTCCCCTCGTTGATCGCGCGGCGTGCCTGCGCTAGCAGTTGGTCCGCTTCCTGTTGCGTGCTCGCCGGACTCGAGGCGGCCGCGGGAGCTAGCTCGCGGCCATGCAGCGTCGTGCAGCACGGCAGGATGGTAAGGCAAAGGCTCAGCCAAGCCCAACCGCAACGGGTTGAGAAAGTGGTCGTATTCAAACCAGGTTCTCCTCAATGAGAATCAAGTCGCCTAGGGATCGTCTGGCGGATCGGAATCCATTCCGAATATTCGCCTGCTCCCCTTGTCGAGTCGACGTTCTGCTCGCGGGCCTAGCTTCTCACGGCAACTGCCGGCGAGACACAGCACTCACGAAATTTCACACTGGCAGCATTCATCCCGATTGCCCGGGAATGACGCCGTGGAACATGACACGACAAGGGCGAGAGAAATACGGGCTAGGAAAAAGCGGGTCAAGAGCAGAATCGGACCCGGTGCAAAGAATTTTCGAAATCGCGCAAGATTTCCAACGAGTGAGTATCTATAAGCAGAATTATTGCGGTCTTTCGCTCACGAAATGCAAGGGAAAACTGCTGCTAGCGAGTTTCATCCAGCGGCTTCATGCGTTTGCCGGCTTGCTTCGATTCTTGAATCATGCGGGTCAGCGTGTTGGGATGCACGCCGAGCAACTCCGCGGCGCGGCCTTTATGCCCGCGCGTGAGAAGCATGGCTTGGCGGAGCGCTTCGCTGCGCAGCTTATCGAGATTCAAATACGGCAGCCGATTGGGCGATGAGGTTGGCGGAGCTTCCGAACCCGTGGGCAGTTCGGGCTCGATCTCGAGCACATACGCTTGCTCGATCGTATGCGCCAATTGCCGGATGTTACCCGGCCAATCGTACAGACAAAATTGCTCGACGATTTCCGTCGAGGGAGTCCATTCCTCGCGTTGATACCGCTGGGCGTATTGGCGCGAGAAGTATTGGATAAAGCCCGGAATGTCGTCGATCCGCTCGCGAAGCGCCGGCAAGCGGAGCTCGACCATGTTCAAACGATAGTAGAGATCTTCGCGGAATGTTTTCTTGGCGACTTCGTTTTCCAAATGGCGATTCGTCGCGGCGATGATTTGGGCATCGATCTTGACGGGGACTGAAGCGCCGACCGGAGTGAGCTCGCCTTCTTGCAAGACACGGAGCAATTTGGCTTGCAGCTCCAGCGGCATTTCGCCAATTTCGTCGAGAAAGACGATTCCCTGGCCAGCCGCACGAAACACGCCCAGCGAACTGCCGGCGGCGCCGGTAAACGAACCCTTTTCATGGCCAAACAATTGGCTTTCGGCCAAGCTCGGCGTCAAGGCGGCGCAGTTGACCGGAATGAACGGCTTTTCCGCACGCGGACCAGCGCGATGCAGCATCCGCGCGAGAACTTCTTTCCCGGTACCGGTCTCGCCCGAGATCAAGACGGTGCATTGAACTTCCGAAGCGCGTTCCAAGTGCCGGCTGATCCGGCGCATGCTGGGACTATTGCCCAAGAGGATCCCCCCCGGCTGTTCCGGCGGAGTCCATCCGAGTGGCTTTGGGAAAAGCGCAGTAGTTGACTGATTCATAACCTTGCTGGCCAATAAAAGGCGGCCATCCCTCCAAGGTTATCACTGGCAATAGCCGAATTTGCCCCGTCATCACGGTGCAAAAAGTGATACTCGTTCAAAACGTTCCGGTTGCTCGACGATGGAATCGCCTGTTTTCAATTCCATAATCGGCAACCACAACGAAATTATAATTGGCGATACAACCGTTGCAATCTATTGGCATTCTAACAGAACAAAGTTTTTGGATGCTTCGATTCCTGGTGGCATTATTCCCAAAGAGCGACACATTACGATTGACCTAAGTCAATACCAATAAATGCTTTATGAAAAGTCCGTGCGATCTTGATCGGATTTTGCCAAACGGCAAGCGAAAGTGGAATTCTTGAAAATCTGACAAGATCCCCACACTTCCGCCGAAGTAAGCTCCGAGCCCCCTGCATGACTTTTGAGTTCTTTCCATTTCTGTCATGATAAGGCCCGTTTTGAAGCGGCCATTCTTCTTTCTCCAATTTTAAGATCCCGATGCTCGACACGAATCCGACTTCCCCGATGAAAAGCCCCGCCTCGGAATCGCTCAGCAGCTTCGACTCGTTCCGTGAAACGGTCGAATCGATTGCCGTGGCGTTTATGTTGGCTTTTATCTTCAAGACGTTTCTGGTCGAAGCCTTTGTCATTCCCACCGGTTCGATGGCCCCGACGCTGATGGGCCAGCATTACGACATCGCCTGCCCGCAGTGCAAACATCAATATCGATTCGGTTATCGCGGGGGAGCGGGCGTTCCCACTTGCCCGAACTGCGAGTTCACCATCGACCAACTCGTGGCCAAGCAACCGCTCTATTCAGGCGATCGGATTTTGGTCAACAAATTTCTTTACGACTTCGATCCGCCGCAGCGTTGGGATGTCATCGTTTTCAAGTACCCCGAAGATGCCAAGACCAATTACATCAAACGGCTGATCGGCTTGCCAGGGGAACAACTCGCGATCCGCAACGGCGATATTTTTACGACGAAGCTGGTGAACAATGAGCCGAGCGGCGCTGAAGAGATCGCCCGCAAACCCAACCACAAAAAGTTGCAAGCGATGCTGCAAGAGGTCTATGACAACGACGATCTATTCGAGGGCTTCGTCGAGCGCGGCTGGCCGCTGCGCTGGCAAGACTGGACCGCGCCGGAGAAACCGGCGATGTGGAAAACAGAGCAAGCGGGCCGGCAATACAGCGTGCCGGAAGCAACAGCGGAACAAGCCTGGCTGCGTTATCAACATTTTTCGCCGTTGCCCAACAATTGGGGGGATTACTTTGCCAAACCGCCAATGAAATTCTCCGACATTGAACCGCGGTTTATCGAAGATCAGTATGCTTACAACGGTTCGCAAGCACATTATTGGGTTGGCGACATCGCGGTCGAAGCCGAGATCGCCAACACTGGCGACGGCGGCGAAATCACGCTCGAATTGATCAAAGGGGGCAAAGCGTTTCACGCGATCCTCGATCTTCAGGCCGGCACCGCACGGCTGGAGATTCCGGACCTGCCAAGTTTCAAACCAGATCCGGTCAAGCTTGGCTGGAGCGGGTCAGGGAAGCGCAAGTACCTGTTTGCCAATGTTGATCGTCAGTTGTGGCTCTTGATCGATGGCGAGCCGGTCTTTGACACCGCGGCGAGCGTCTATCCAGACATGATGAACAATCACAAGGTAGAACTCACTCCAGTGCGCGGCCAAAACCTGCCAACGGATAAATCTCCCTGTGGCATCGCCGTGCGCGGTACCGCGGCGACGGTCAGCCATCTGCGAATCTTGCGTGATGTCTATTACATCAATCACGAGGAACATCGGGCCAATTCAATGCTGCAGGAACCGCAGCATAGTCTGCAGCGTCCGATTTCCTTGCTCGATTCCCCGGACGACAACAAGGACCAGTTTTTGATGCTTGGCGACAACAGCCCCTCGAGCAGCGATAGCCGGTATTGGCGCCAACAGAACTATGTCGAGCGGCGGCAATTGATCGGCAAGGCCATCTATGTCTTTTGGCCGCATGCTTGGGATTTCAGTTGGAGCTTTGAAATTCCGCTCGGCTCGCTATCATTCAAATTCCCGTTTTATCCCAACTTCAAACGAATGACATTGATTCGCTAAGCGGAAAGTGTCAGATTAAGCAGTGAATGTCTCATTGCTATGACGCAAGCGTAGGGCTACCCTTCACGCTTGCGTCATAGCGATCGATTATTTCGATTTGTCAGTGCTAGATTCGCCCGGTAAAGGATTACCCCATGGCCCTGCTCGAAGCGAACAATCTCCAAAAAACCTACGGCGGACGCCAAGTCGTGAAGGGCGTCAACTTTCGCGTCGAACAGGGCGAAATCGTCGGACTCCTCGGACCCAACGGCGCCGGCAAGACGACCAGCTTTCGCATGACCTGCGGCCTCGTCGAACCCGACGCCGGCAACGTCACGCTCAACGGGCTCGACGTCACCCGCTGGCCGATGTATCGCCGCTCGCGCGACGGCGGAATGGGCTACCTCGCGCAAGAGCAATCCGTCTTTCGCAAGCTGACCGTAGAACAGAATCTGCTCGCGGTCATGGAACTCCTCGACATGGATCGCAAGACGCGCCGCGCGCGGGCCGAGGAACTCCTTCACCAGTTCGACATCGTCAAGATTCGCAAATCGCTCGCCATGTCGCTCTCGGGCGGCGAGAAGCGGCGGCTCGAGATCGCCCGCTGTCTGGTGAGCAATCCGACGATTATCTTGCTCGACGAACCGTTCACCGGCATCGACCCGGTGACGATCAACAGCATCCAAGCGATCATTCGCCAACTGCGCGATGACGGGATTTCGATCCTGATCACGGACCATCGCGAGCGCGAGACGCTCGCCATTGTCGACCGCAGCTATGTGATCCGTGCGGGCGAAGTTCTCTGCGAAGGTACGGCCGAAGAAGTGCTGAATAATCCCGACGCCCGCAAGTTCTACTTCGGCGACGACCCCGGCATCTTCACCCCGCCGCCGAAACGCGCGCCGGTCAACGCGCCGCTGAGCGGACGCTCGCCGCGCGCGGGTGAAGCGGTGTCGAATCATAGCGAGTGGTAAATGGAAGTCGTCGTGCCGTGTTTGTCGGGTTGCTTCGATTAGGGAATGAAACGGCACTAGTACAACGTCTAGCGATCATCGTCAGGTTCTTCTGAGTTTGCCTTCTGCATTTCGGTCCGAAGCGACTGTTCGTCAATAGCACGGACCCGAAGTTCCGTGTGATCTAGCATTAGCTCCGAAGGAGCGAAGGAATGTAGCCAGGGGCGCAAGCCCCTGGGAAAGGAATCGCAAGAAACGAAAGCCCCGAAGGGGCGGCAGAAGTGCCTACGCGATGATTCTGCCGCCCCTTCGGGGCTTTGCTTGTCTAATTGCACACTTTCCAGGGGCTTACGCCCCTGGCTACACGCTGCCGCTCCTTCGGAGCTATTCCGTCTAAGCAGTTGCATCATGTTGTGCCGGGCCGGGCTATTCACGGTCGGTCTTTCGGAATTGCAAAGACGACGACGTTGTCTGACAGCGCTAGATCGACTACTACAAGAAAGAACGCAGCGGACTTGCTGCTCTAAACCACTGGCACATCACGGTCAGGGCGCAAGAAGTTCTTGTACCGCGATTCGTTCCCCTCGACGACCAGAACCATCAGATTCGGACCCTGCCGCCAATGGCCGATGCACATCCCCTGGGTGCTGCTTTGCGGCCGGAAGGGGACGGCGGTTGTTAGATTGCTCTCTGGCTGCGGAATGACAAAGAACGCCGCGCGTTGGCCGTCGTTTGTGGTGTAGTCATAGGCGACCGCTGGAGTCCCCAGCTCGCGGCCGATGGATTGCCAGCCCAGGGGTTGATAACGCAGCACGGCCGGCAGCGGGTATTCTTTTAAAGGAAAATTGTCCTTGTTCCAGCGATCCTCACGCAAGTACTGATCCAACCAACGACCCGCATCGGCGATCTCGTTTTGATCTAGTGTCCGAGAACGCGGCCAATTCAGCCAACCGAGATACCCGGCCGCGGCGGCAACTCCGCCGGCAGCAACCCCGCCCAGCCAGCGCCGGCGAGAATACTTTTGCGGCGTGGTGTTCGTGTTCAAGGCCACCGGTTCGAGCGCTGGCTCGGCAATGGCCAACGCTTGCCGGACGCGCAGTTCGAGATTCGCTGGCACGGCAACCTGCGGCATCGCCGCGGCCAACTGCCGATCCCAGGCTTTGAGTGTATAGACGCGATTGCGGAGGATTTCATCGGCCGCGAGCTTGGCTTGCAAGCGCACAACTTCCGCCGGGTCCGCCCCGATCGCTGCGGCAGCTTGAATCAGCGTGGCTTCCGGCGGCGCAGCAGAATCGCAACTCTTGCCATGCTGAGACAACTCAGCAGGCAGAGCGGGAAGCAATTCGAGTTCGCGCGGCGTCAACAACATGAATCAATAGTAGCCAAGGTCGTGAGACCTTGGACAGTCGGGGTTCAAAACTCCAGCTACATTCATCCAAGGTCTTACGACCTTGGCTACATCAACCTACGACCAAAACAACGTCGGTTCGGGAACCTCATCTTCCGCGGGCGCTAACTCGCTTTTGTCAGCAAGTAGCGTCCGGAGTTGTGTCTTGGCTCGGGCCAAGCGGCTCATCACGGTGCCGATCGGAATCTGCAATCGCTGGGCCAATTCTTGGTACGAACATTCTTCAAAGTAAAACCCGACCACAACCAACCGCTGCTCCTCCGGCAGCTTATTCAGCGCCAATTGCAGAGCTTCGACGTCAAATGGGCTATCCAATCCGGCGAGTTCCACCTCGGGCAGCTCGTCGAATTGGCAATCACAATCGGTTCCGCTACTCGGCCGAGTCTTGCGCACAAGCCGGCTGAAGGACGAACGGAGCAGACTGAACAGCCAAGCCCGCGCTGCCGTGGCGTCGCGCAGTTGGTCGAGGTGCTGTTGGGCCAGAAGGAATGTTTGCTGGACGAGATCTTCCGCATCGACCGTCGAGCCACACAATCGGTAGGCATAGCGATACAAGTCCGCCGCATGGTCGGCGACCAGCGTGGCCAGGTTCAGCTCCGCGGCAGATTGTGACATTCCGTTTGGCCCCAAGAATAAGAGCACTCGAACGGGCGTTTTATTCCCGGGCGAGAGGATTTCAGTATAAGGTGAAAAAATTGCTCCGAAAAGGAAGAAACAATCCTGGAACAGGGCAAGAAAGCCAGGAATCTTGCCCCTGCGGTCATACGATCACGACAATCGGCCAACTTTTCCTTCGCCGCGCCGGCCAGAATCTTGGCGATTCATCGAAAAAGGCCAAAATGCCGCGGAAAATTGGGGTTGGAAAATTTTTTTGTTGTTTTTGGGAATATCCAAGACATACTGTGGCTCTCTTTATCGTAAGCGGTTTCTCTCTGCTTGGGTCCAGGCGGTTCCAGCATGAGGCCGACTCGCGACCGAATCACGTTGATAACGGTGTCAGGTTCCCCATTTTTTCACAGAGGATTTTCACATGAAGAAGTTTTTCAGCTTGATGGTTATTGCTGCGTTGAGCGTCTCGATGGTTGGTTGCGGCGACAAGGCCAAGGATACCAAGACTCCAGAAAAGACTCCAGAAAAGACTCCAGAACCACCAAAGATGTAAGTTTGGCTTGATCTGTTGATCACAAGAAGGGGTGTTCTTCACAGAACACCCCTTTTTTTACGCCCCTGCGGATGGGCGCACGCTCGTTTTCACTGTCAAATAAGCTGGTCCCTCGCACAAAACCCCACCCACGTTTTTTCTCTTACAAATTGGAGCAGAAGATGTCCAAGTATTTTCTCGGATTGCTGATGATCGTGTCACTTGCGTTCGCTGGCTGCAATGACAAGGCCAAGGAAGACGCGAAGAAGGCTGCCGAAGACGCCAAGAAAGCCGGCCAAGATATCAAGGACAAAACGGCTGAAGGCGCAAAGAAGCTTGGTGAAGCTACCCAAGCTGGCGTCGACAAAGTCAAGGAAGGCGCAGCCGACGTTGGCGAAAAAGTTGGCGACGCGGCGAAAGACATCAAGGATGAAACCAAGAAAGTCATTGAAAACGTAGGCCAAGAAGGCAACAAAGCGATTGACGCCGCCGACAAGGCCCTCGACAGCCTTAAGAAAGAAGGGGCGAATGCCTCGGAGGCAACCAAGGAAGCGATCGGGGACACCCTGAACAAAGCAGGCGACGCCCTCAACAAAGCCGGCGACGCCCTCAAGCCGGCGGATCCGGTGACCCCTACTCCAGAAGCCGGCAAGTAGTACGATATTCTGCCGAAAATTTTTTTGAAATTTCACACCTCGGGTTCGCCAGAGCCCGAGGTGTTTTCGTTGACAGCGACAATGCGAACAAAGACAGCGTTCTGTTAAAGCAACGGTCGACAGCGCGATCCTTAGGGTCGAAAGTAAAATAACTTCCCGAATTGATCCCGCTAGGGATCAGAGAACTTAGCCGGTGGTCGCGGTACTCCGCGCACCACCGGTCTAGTCGAATCATGGATCGAGCATCCTGAAGGGATGCTAGAACCGTGGCGAAAAATAACCGTCTAGCACCCTTCCAGGGTGCTGTATTTCGATGGCGAATGAACCGGTGGTGCGCCGCTGCGCGTCGACCACCGGCTAAGTTCTACGATCCCTTTCGGGATCAAACGGAGCGATCGATAGATTCATGGGATGATTGAAAAGAGGGAAGTTCTTTTTACATGTGCCACTTAGTTTGCGGATGGTAAGCCCATCGGCAGGAATTATCTGGTACAATGTTTCTCCACTCCCCGACCGCCAGCGAACTCGCTAAAATTGCGACGTATGTCCACGCTGGCTGAACCAGCGCAGTCCGCGCCCTTGGCGGAGCTGGTTGCAAAACTCGAGCAGACCCCCGATTACACACACGCCCTCGCGCAATTGGCCGCTGGCCATGGGGCAACATTCGGCGGAGTGTGGGGATCGTCGTGCGCGCTCTTGGTGGCGAATCTGTTGCAGCATGCGCCGGGTCCGCTCGTGGTCGTGATCCCGCATCCCGACAATGCGGATAGTTTCGTCGCCGATGTGAAGTTGTTTAGCGACGCGACGGCCGAGATCTTTCCGGCATGGGAAGCGGCGGGCGACGACCTCACGCTATCGGACGAGGTTCACGGCGAACGACTGCGGCTGCTGAAAAAGTATCTCACCGGCCGCGGCCCGCAATTGCTGGTCACTGGGATCACGGCGTTGTTGCAACCCGTCCCGAGTCCCGCGCTGCTCGAAGAACGGACGCGGCGGATCGCGGTCGGCGAATCGCTCGACGTGCCGGAATTGCTGCAATGGCTGGTCGAAAACGGTTTTAATGCGACGACCGCCGTGCAATTGCCCGGCGAATTCTCGCAACGCGGCGGCATTCTCGATCTGTATGCGCCCGACTGGGAGCATCCGCTGCGTGTGGAGTTGTTCGACGACCAGGTTGAATCGATCCGCGCGTTCGAGATCGCCACGCAGCGCAGTCTGAGCAATTTGACGTCGCTCGATCTGAGCCTCGTTCATCCGTATCGCACGGATCGCGCGCAAGTAACGAATTACTTGCCGTGCGGCACGTGGGTCATGCTCATCGAGCCGGCCGAGATTAATGAAGAGGCGCGGTTCTATTTGCAGCGGGTCGAAAAGCCGCAGGACTTTCATGAAATGGAGGATGTCCAATCCGCGCTCTTCAAGTTCCCTTCGATCACGGCTGCGGCGATTGCCGGCGGCTCGTTCGAAGCAAGCTGCGACTTGCGCATCGAATCGGTCGAGCGCTTCAGCGGCGACCTCGAACGGGTGCGCGGGGAACTTGATCATGTCGGCGAGGGGCAGCGGTTGATCTTGGTCTGCCCCAATGAAATCGAAACCGAGCGGTTTAAGGAACTGTTCAAGGAAACGCAGCTCGCGAGAAGCGAACGATTGAGCTACATCGTCGGCCACTTGCGCGCCGGGTTTCGCTTGGTCACCGAGCGGATCGCCCTGGTCAGCGCCAACGAGCTATTTCACCGCAGCGACATCGCGATCGCGAATCGCAAACGCCTCGGCCGGGTCATTGACAGCTTCCTCGACCTGCGCGAGGGGGATTACGTCGTCCACCTCGGCCACGGGATCGGGCGCTTCCGCGGGCTGAAGCTCATGGAAGCCGGCGCGCAGACGGAGGAGCATCTCGAACTCGAGTTTCATGGTGGGACGAAAATTTTCGTCCCTGCGACGAACATCGAGCTAGTGCAAAAGTACGTCGGCGGAAGCAAAAGCAAACCGTCGCTCGGCAAGATCGGCGGCAAGAGTTGGCTCAAGCAAAAAGCGGCCGCCGAAAAGGCGGTGCAGGACCTGGCGCTCGAAATGCTCCAGCTTCAGGCCGTGCGCGAGATGCGGCCGGGCATTGCCTTTCCCGAGGATTCGCAGTGGCAGATCGAATTCGACGCGGCGTTCCCCTACCACGAAACGCCAGACCAATTGACGGCGATCCGCGCGATCAAAGACGACATGCAGCGCCCGCGGCCGATGGACCGGTTGCTCTGCGGCGACGTCGGCTTCGGCAAAACCGAAGTGGCGATGCGCGCGGCGTTCAAAGCAGTCGAAGCCGGCTATCAGGTCGCCGTCCTCGTCCCAACGACGATCCTCGCCGAGCAGCATGGGCGATCCTTCAAACAGCGCACGAGCGGCTACCCGGTGCAGATTTCGGTTCTTAGCCGCTTCTGCACCGAAAAGGAACAGAACCGCATCGTCCGCGCCGCGAAAGCGGGCGGCGTCGATATCGTGATCGGCACGCATCGCATTGCTTCGGCCGATCTCGAATTTGCGAATCTGGGACTCGTGATCATCGACGAGGAACAACGCTTCGGCGTCGGGATCAAAGAAAAGCTCAAAGCCATCCGCATGTCGGTCGATGTCCTCACGATGACCGCGACACCGATTCCGCGGACATTGCATCTCTCGCTGCTTGGCATTCGCGATATCAGCAGCTTGGAAACTCCGCCCGAGAATCGCCAGGCTGTCGAAACACGCGTCGCGCGGTTCGACGACGAACTTTTGCGGCATGCGATCTTGCGCGAGTTGAACCGCGGCGGGCAGGTTTACTTCGTCCACAACAAGATTTCGGACATCGGCGAAGTTGCCGCCCGCTTGCAGCGGATTGTGCCCGAGGCGACGATCTGCATCGGCCATGGGCAGATGCACGAAGACGACCTGGAAAGCGTGATGATGCAGTTCATCGAACACCGCGCGGATATCCTGGTCGCGACGACGATCATCGAGAGCGGCCTGGACATCCCGAATGCCAACACGATTTTCATCGACGACGCTGACCGCTACGGACTGGCCGACTTGCATCAATTGCGCGGCCGTGTGGGCCGCGACAAGCATCGTGCCTACTGCTATCTGCTCATCGACCAGAACAAATTCCTGAGCGGGACGAGCGCCAAGCGTCTCAAAGCGATCGAGGAATTCAGCAACCTTGGCGCGGGGTTCGCGATCGCGATGCGGGATTTGGAAATTCGCGGCGCGGGGAATATTCTCGGCACGCAGCAAAGCGGTCACATCGCGGCGGTAGGGTACGAGCTGTATTGCGAACTGCTCGAAGGGGCGGTCCGGCGAATGAAGAAACTGCCGCCGCGCAAGCTGATGCACGTCCATATCGACCTGCCGGTCGAAGCGTACCTGCCGCGAAACTATGTGCAGGATCTACGGCTGAAGGTCGATCTGTATCGCCGGCTGTCGCGGGTCACCTTACCGAAGGATATCACGGACCTGCGAGCGGAATTGCACGATCGGTTCGGCGAGGTGCCGGAGCCGGTCGAGAAACTTCTCGCGCTTGCCGAGTTGCGCATGCTAGCAGCCGCGTGGCAGATCGACACCATCCAGCGTGAGGAGATTTATGCGGTGCTGTTGTATCAAAATCGCGCGAAGATCGAGCAATTGGCCAGACTGAGTAAGGGCCGGTTGCGTATCGTTGACGAGAAAAGCGCGTATCTACCTTTGGACAAAGCGACCGTCTCCAGCGAAGCGATCATGGCCCCGCTCAAATCTCTCTTGCAGCTTGCGCCGGCGGCTGGCTAGAATCCGCCCGCTTTTATCCAAATTCACTGGTTCACCTTGCGCGCAGGCGTTAGCTGAATAGTTCAATTGCATCTCAAATGGCCATGCCGCATCCAACCAAACACTTTGTGCTCTGCAGGTGGTCGGCATTCGCGTTGCTCTTCGCCATAGGCGCAACAACGCTGGCTCAAACCCAACCTTACTACAATCCGCCTGTGAACCCCGGCGTGATTGGAACGCCAATACCTGCCCCACCTCCAGGCACCGGCCAATCCGTTTACCCAAGTTCGACGACTCCCGCGACGACTCAGAATTTCGGTGTTCAACCGGCGTCAAGCGCTCCTGCGGCTCCGCCTACGGCACCCATCTTTGGAGCGCCGCAATTAGGTGTGCCTTCCTTTGCTCCGTCGGCTCCGCAGCCGACGCGCAGCACGACGATGAGCGTCGATCCCAACGCGTCGCGCAGTCCCCTCGGCGATACGCAATTGCAAGTCGCGCCGACGATCACGACCTGGGGCGAGTTCACCAACGCGCAAATCATCGCCCGCGTCGGCGGCGAAACAATTCTGGCCGGAGATATTCTCGGGCCCGTCATGCGGACGCTCGAACCGCATCGGGCGCAGATGTCCGCCGAGGAATTCGAATCCAATAAGCTGAAATTGATGAAGCTCTATCTCGATCAAACGATTGAAACCAAGATCGTTTACGCCGACGCCATGGCCAAATTCCCCAAGGAAAACCTGGCAAAAATGCGCGATGTGGTCAACGAGCAATTCGAAAAGAGCATTGTCAATAACATGATGGAAAAAGCCAAAGCCGCCAACCGCGCCGACTTGGAAAAGAAACTCGCTGAGCAGGGTTCGTCGCTCGAAAAGCAAAACGAAGCTTTTTTTCAGCGCAGCATCGCGGCGCAATGGATGAAGCAGAACCTCAAGACGCCCAGCGAAATCCCGCTCGCCGACATCTTGGCCTACTACAAAAATCATCAGGCGGATTACGAGTATAAAGCCCAAGTCCGCTGGGAAGAGCTGATGATCTCGTACGAAAAGACGCCCGACAAAAATCAGGCCTATCAGCAGATCGCCGAGCTCGGAAATCAAATCCTGCGCGGAGCGCCGTTCGCGGAGTTGGCGAAAACGGCGTCGCATGGCGTCACGGCTGATCGTGGCGGCCAGTGGGACTGGACCACCGAAGGCTCGCTGAAATCGGCCATCACCGATCAAGCGATTCACGCGCTCCCCGTCAACCAGATGAGCCAAATCCTGCAAGACACCGACGGGTTGCGGATTGTCCGCGTGCTCGAACGCAAACCCGCCGGCCGCGTTCCGTTTGAAGAAGCGCAGCCCGAGATCAAAAAGAAGCTGCTCGAAGAGGCGGAAAAGAAGAGCGAGGACGATTACTTGGCCGCGGTCAAGCAGCGTGTCCCGGTCTGGACAATTTTCGAAGGCCAACTCGACCCGGAAACGCTGAGCGTCAAAGGGGGCGGGCCGAAGAAGCGGTAACGGGTTTGGGTTGTAAGTTGTAGGTTGTAAGTTATAGGTAAGGATTTCTACCTACAACCTACAACTTATAACCTACAACCAGCATGTCCTTCCTCTACCTCACCGAAGCCGACGTCAAGCAATTGCTGACGATGGAGCGGGTCCTGCCGCTCGTCGAGCGGGCGTTTCTCGAACTGGCTCACCAACGCGCGGAGAATGTCCCGCGCCGCCGAGCTCGGGCCGGCAGCACCGTGTTGCACAACATGAGCGCCGCGGCCGAGTATCTGGGCGTCGTGGGACTGAAAGCGTACACAACGACCAAAACCGGCGCGCGGTTCATGGTCTCGCTCTTCGATGCCGCGAGCGGCGAGCTGATTGCCCTGCTCGAAGCCGATCGCCTGGGCCAATTGCGCACCGGCGCGGCGACCGGCGTCGCGCTGAAATATCTCGCCGCACCCGACACCGCGACGTTGGGGCTCATCGGCACCGGGTATCAGGCCGAAACGCAACTCGCGGCCGCGGCAGCCGTGTTGCCATTGAAGGCCGTGCGCGTCTTTGGCCGCGAGGAAGAGCGGCGGCAGAACTTTGCGGCGAAAATGTCCGCGCAGTTGGGCATCGATGTTCTTCCCGCGGAATCGGCCGTAGCCGCGATTTCAGGAATGCCCGTGGTGATAACGGCGACATCGAGCAGCCGGCCCGTGTTGGATGGCAATGACTTGGCGCGCGGCGCGATCGTCGTTGCGTCCGGCTCGAATTGGCAACAGAAGGCCGAACTCGATTTGACCACGATCCGCCGCGCCGAGTTGGTCGTTTGCGATAGTGTCGCAGCGTGTGAACTCGAAGCAGGGGACTTTCGCGAGGCGCTCGAAACGGCCGTCTTCGCGTGGGACCGCGCGATCGAGTTGGCGGATGTCGTCGCGGGTAAGGTCGCGAACCTTGATCAGCCGCGCGAGCTAACGGTCTTCAAATCGGTCGGACTGGCGCTCGAGGATGTCGCCGTCGCCGCGGAGACGGTGCGCTTGGCGAAGGAGCAAGGACTGGGGCGCATGATGATAACGAGTTAGTCTTCCAGCGGCCGATTCAAGATGTCTTCCGGCGGCCGCCGGGAGAACGCCTTCCACGCGAACACCATGATGACCATCATCGCCGTAGCGCCGCCGGCGAACCACTTCAGCGGACCATAACGGCTGTCGTCGACTTCGTCAGCCGCGCTGTTTGCGGCAAGAGACACATGGGCATACGCACCGTGGGCGACCCCTTTGCTGCGCGCATCGAACGGCACGAACTCGGGATTGTTGTAATGCGGGAACAGCCACAGGTCGTCCGGTTGATGGCGCAGTTTGGCCGGTTGAATGTCGTATGCTTGAATATTCGTCAGGTAGAACTTGCCCTGCGGCGAGAGTTTTCGAAAGAGCTTCGCTGTTTCCGATAACTGCGCGGCATAATCGCGCAGGTACGAATCTTGCTTTGGTTCCGCGTACCATTTGCCGGCGTTGGCGACGCAAGTCGGCGTGTCGAAGTCGCGAAACCGGAGTTGCAGCCCTTGTTGCACATAGCCAAAGACATTGAGCCGGTCGTTGAGCCAGGAACTGGTGAAAATGTAGAGATTCAAATTGAACGGCGCTTGCTGCAAACTTGTCAGCCGCATCGGAAAGTAGATGCCATCGCGCCCGCCGGTCTTGAAATGAAACCGCAGCGGATGCAAATCGACCGGCCGCGCGCCGGTGAGGGCCGCATCGCCGACCCGGATACAGGTAAAGACATAGTTCTTGCGCCGGTAGAAGTCCAAGATATCTTCGGCGTTTTCAAGCGGTTGGTACTTGTTGTCCACGAGCCATTGATTGAGCGTCCCGGCTTGTTGCTCACGCACCGTGGTGACTTGAAAGCTGCCGACGACTTGGGAGCGCAGCACTTCGACCGGCTTGGCTTCGCTTTTGGACGCCTCTCCCGCGGATTTCATGGTTGAACGCAGTGGCCGGGCAGAACGCTGTTCACAATATTTGAAGAGTTCTGTAAAGAGTTGGCCGGACTCTTCCGAAGTCTCCGGAACATTCGGAAACGGCACGACCCAAGCGAAGTGATTCGTGTTTCCCGTGACGCTGATTTTGAGAATCAGGTCCTCGACGGCGGACGTGTTTTCGTCGCCGCGTTCAAAGAGGATGATCGCTTCTTGCGCGCTTTCTTCGAGCGAGCCGTGGTAATCGCGCGGGCGGATGACTTTGCCGTCGGCAAAAAGTGAATGCTGGCTAAGCAGCAAGCTGGAAAGTACGAGCAGCGGAAAAATAAGCTTATTCATTTCAGATGATCTCGTCGAATCCTGTAATTCCTAGGGCTTCGCGCAGCGCGAATGGTTCGCCGTACTTGGTTCCGATCGACCAGCCCCAGTAGGCCGCTTGGTCGCGCAGCCGGTCGAGCATCGTCGGGGCTTCGGTCGAGCGGCCGGTGATGAATTGGCTTTCGTAGGCTTTGATCGAAGCGATCTTCTGTTCCCAATACGGCGTGATATCGAGGACAAACGCCGGCTGCGCGACGACGCGCAAGTGAACGCAGTAGTAATAAAACACCCGGGCCGGATGATGCGGCTCGCCCGGCATGTCGGTCTTGCTCAGTTTGGCCCAAAACCGCGCAGCCTCAATCAACTCCGTTGCCGCCACATGATCCGGATGCGCGTCGACCCAGTACGGCGCGAAGAGCCAGCGCGGCTTGGTTCGGCGGATGACGCCGGCGAGCTTCGCCCGGGCTTCGAGGGTGGGCTCGACGCTGCGATTGGGCAGGCCGAGGTTCTCGCGCCAATCGACGCCGAGGATTTTCGTCGCGGCGGCCGTTTCCCGCGCGCGAATCTCGAGCGACCCGTGCGGCGTCGGTTCGCCGCTGGTTAGGTCCAAAATCCCAACCCGCTGGCCGTCCGCGATGAAGTTGCAAATCGCGCCGGCCATGCCCAATTCGGCGTCGTCAGGATGCGGAGCGATGACCAAAACGTCGAGCATGGGATGTAAATAAAGCAAGCAAATGCAAAAAAAGACATCATCAGACCGGTTAGCCCCGACGCGCAGCGGAGGGCTTTGCTAACACCGCTTATGATAGCACGCGCGATCTGTTTCGGCTGCGGTTTTTCATTTCGCGCCGGGAGTTGCTGCTCCGGCAACGCACGCTAGCTAGCAAAATTGGTCTCGACGCCAGCGTCGGTTTTTGCGACTCTTTGGGCCGCGGATAACCCGGCCGTCGAACCTTCGTTTTTATGCACCGCACACGCCTCAACACCGACCGTGAAACGCGTACTTGCCTCTGGCGAACGCTTGCGTGCTGCACGCTCGTAGTGCTGCTGCTGAACTGCTGCGGCTGCGCATTGTTCAAAACGGCGGAGCCGGTGGAAACGAACTTACGCGAAGACCCCAAAGAAGTCCGCGTGCGGCCTAAGCGAGAAGAAGGCAAACATTTCTACGGCGGGCTGAGCCCGGAAGCCAACGCGATTGAGCGGAATTTGGGGTATTGAAGTCGCGCTCTTGAACCGAAATCGATTGATACGGGGGTTCAGGACTTGAGCCTTCGGTGAGTAAATGATTGTTTCTGCGCGCGGAGAGAACTAAAATAGGGTAGACTCTATCAAGCAGAGGAAACTTACATGAAAACTGAATTCACGGGCATTATTTCGAATGGGGGAGTTTCGTTCGATGTGCCATTGACGCTGCCGGAACAAACGCGAGTTATCGTGACTGTTGCCGAACCTAAACAACTAGATGCCGACTCACAAACGGCAAAGCAGTTAGAGCTTGCACTCGCTCCTAAAACAAAAGAACAGCGTATCGCGGCAATGAAGGAATTTTTAGAGATTTCTAGTAGAACACGAATTCCACTTTCAGATCTTAAATTTACCCGCGATGAACTTTATGAACGCGATTGATACAAATATTTTCGTCTATGTTTATGACTATCAAGAGCCAGCCAAACAACAGCGAGCACGAGATCTCGTCAACGAGCTTTTTATAGCAGACAATTTTGTTGTTCCTTGGCAAGTGGTCGTCGAGTTTATGCAGGTGCTTCGCAAATGGAAGACTAAGGCAAGAATTACTGAGCATGAGTACTCAGCGAATCTCAATTCATTTTTAGGGTTTTCCGAGATCATTTTCCCCATTTCGGACCTGATTCGGCGTAGCGAAGACCTCTATTCTCGCTACAGTCTATCCCATTGGGACAGCCTTCTTGTCGCAGCGTGCATCGAAGCCGGGGTGACGACCTTGTACTCCGAGGATATGTCTCACATGGCTCGCTATGACTCGGTTCAAGTGATCAATCCTTTCAAATTACCCTCGGCGAATCAACCTTAAGATCGGTTTCTCATGCGTGTCCTCGGATTATTGGGTGGGATTGCTAGCGGCAAAAGTGCCATTGCCGGATTGCTCGTCAAGCGCGGCGCGGTGTGGCTCGACGCCGATCGCGCGGGCCACGAAGTGCTGCGCGAACCCGACGTTAAAAAAGCCCTGATCAAGCACTGGGGCAAGTCGATTCTGGCGGACGTCGGCGAGATCGATCGCAAAGCGGTCGCCGAAATCGTCTTTGCCAAGACGCCCGAAGGGGCGGCCGAGTTAAAATGGCTCGAGGAGCAGACCCATCCACGGATTCGCATGAAGCTCGAGGCCGAACTGGAGAAACTCCGTGGCGAAGGCTGTCCCGTCGCGGTTTTGGATGCTCCGGTCATGCTGAAAAGCGGTTGGGACAAGCTTTGCGACGTCGTTTGGTTCATTGATACGGCCGACGAGGTTCGTCTCCGCCGGGCCTTGAGTCGGGGCTGGACGGCCCACGAATTCTGGGCCCGCGAAGCAGCCCAGGAACCATTGGCCGTGAAACGAGCCCGGGCGGACTTTGTGCTGGATAATTCTGGGGAATTGACTTATACTGAAAGACAAGTTGACCGGCTGTGGCAGCAGTTGCTGACTTAACCTTTTCCGTTTGGATTGCATGCCGTCCCAAAAGAAAGATTTTCATCTTTCCGGCTTCAATCCGCAGCAATTTTCGCGACGCAGCAAATGCTGCTCCGCAAAATCTGCTTGTCGGTCAACTTCTGGGGATGCTCGTTTTTCGAAGCCTGCGGAACCCAGGGCAGTTCTCTTCGTTTGATTGATGTGAGGCAACTTCGCGCACGACGCTGAGTTGCGTTAGCCAAGGCCCGCCATTGTCATGCCCAGGAGGGGTAAGCACTTTTCATTTCATGCGGAATCGTTCGCCGAATTCTCGGCTTGCCGCGATGGAAAGACTTCTCCGTTGGTACTGACGGCGGCTCGCTTGTTTCCTTTGCAGCATACCCGCCTTTGTTCGCCGTTCGCGCGAATGACACTTGTCCCTCACCGTCCTTGCGACGGGAGCTATTCCGATGTCCGAATCCCGCCCGACTTCGAATCGCAAGCTAAACCCTTCGGCTCCTGCCTCAACCGATGGTGTCGCGCCGCGGCCGCATCTGCCGTTGAATGCGCTGAAACATAATTCCAGCGGCCGGCCTCCGCGCGATCACGAGCCGATGTCCTTGGCTGAAGAGATCGCCGAACAGCACGACCGCACCGGCAAGATGCCGGCCGATGAATTGGCCGAGCTCGCGGCGAAGACCAAAGAGACGAACCTCGGCGAGTTGCAGCGGCTCAGTATGCCCGAATTGATGGAAGAAGCTCGCCGCGCCAACATCGAAGAAGTCGACGGCGTCAAGCGCCAGGAGCTGATCTTTCAGATCCTCAAGCAGCGCGTCAAAATGAACGGGCTGATGTATGGCGAGGGAACGCTCGAGATTCTGCCCGACGGGTTCGGGTTCTTGCGCAGTCCCGATTATCACTACTTGAGTTGTCCTGACGACATCTACGTCTCGCCGAGTCAGATTCGCCGCTTCGGGTTGAAGAACGGCACGACGGTCAGCGGCCAGATTCGCCCGCCGAAGGAAAACGAGCGTTACTTCGCGCTGCTGCGCGTCGAAGCGATCAACTACAAGGATCCCGGCGAGTCACACGCCAAGGTTTCGTTCGACGACCTCACGCCGCTGCATCCCGACAAACGCATTCGGCTCGAAACCACAGCCGACGATACGGCGATGCGCGTGGTCGATCTGATCGTTCCGATCGGCTTTGGTCAGCGCGGACTTATTGTCAGTCCGCCGCGCGCCGGGAAGACGATTTTGCTGCAAAAAATGGCCAAGGCGGTGCTAAAAAACTATCCCGATGTCTATGTCATCATGCTCCTGATCGACGAGCGTCCCGAGGAAGTCACCGACATGGAGCGCGAGATCAAGGGCCGCAATTGCGAGGTCATCAGCTCGACGTTCGATGAGCCGCCAGCGCGGCACATCCAGGTCAGCGAAATGGTCATTGAAAAGGCCAAGCGCCTAGTCGAACACGGGCATCAGGTCGTGATCTTCCTCGATTCGATCACGCGGCTCGCGCGGGCGTGGAACTCCGAAATCCCGAGTTCCGGCAAAGTCCTCAGCGGCGGTGTCGATGCCAACGCGCTGCAAGCTCCGAAAAAGTTTTTTGGCTCCGCGCGCAAGGTCGAAGAAGGGGGCTCGCTCACGATCATCGGCACCGCGCTCGTCGACACGGGCAGCAAGATGGACGAGGTGATCTTCGAAGAATTCAAAGGAACCGGCAACCAAGAAATCGTCCTCGACCGCAAACTGGCCGACAAACGAATCTGGCCGGCGATCGACATCAATTTGAGCGGCACTCGCCGTGAAGAGCGTTTGCTCGACGCCGAAGAGCTTCGCCGGATCACGATTCTGCGCCGCGTTTTGCATGACATGAATCCGGCCGATGCGATGGATTTCCTGACGACGAAACTCGGCAAGTCGAAAACCAACGCCGAGTTTCTGATGAGCATGAAGGCAGGATAGGATCATGTCTCTAAAATGCTCCCAGGAGGTAAACTCCTGGGCTTTGCAAATTCTTCATCGGTGTTAAACTTTTTCGCTACTACAAAATCGTCTGCATGACTACGTACGAAGGAACGTTGACTCCTCCTGCCGCAAAAATCGGCATCGTCGTTTCGCGCTACAACGAGACGGTGACGGGCAAGTTACTGCGCGGCGCGCAAGAGGTTTTCGCCAAGCACGGCGTCGACGAAAAGAACATCGACATCGCTTGGGTCCCCGGCGCGTTCGAACTCCCGCCGATTGCCGCCGTGATGGCCGAATCCGGCGATTACTCCGCGGTCTTGGTCTTCGGCGCGGTGATTCGGGGAGAAACGACCCACGATCAACACATCAACCGCGCGGTGAGCATGTCGATCATGGAAACCGGCGTGCGGACTGGTATCCCGGTGCTGTTTGGGCTGTTGACCTGCGACACGTTGGAGCAAGCCCTGCAACGCGCCGGCGGAAGGATGGGGAATAAAGGGAGCGAATGTGCCGAAGCGGCGCTGCGCATGGCGAGCTTGATTAAGGCGCTGTCGTAGGTGCGGCTGTGCCGCACAAAGAGTGGACGTCGTTCGCGCGAATCGCCTCGCAGGCAGCTTGCCTTCGAACGCGAGATTTCCCTGCGGAAATATCTGGCACTGGAAAGTTTTGCGTGTGCCCGGCACAGCCGGGCCTACGAAAAATGCCCCCCTCTCTTCCCGAACATAAATTGCTAAAATAACAAAGTCGCATTTCCCCAGATTTTGTCCCTGTCCCCGTTCGCATGGCCCGCCGTTCCCGAGCTCGTGAAGTCGCCCTTCAGGTATTGTTTCAAGACGACCTGAATCCCGGTCTGAATCCGGCCGAAGCCGATCAGTTCCTTCGTACGCGGCTGCGCGATGATGAACTCATCGAATTTAGCCGGGCGCTGGTCTCGGGCGTGCGCCGCAATCGGGCGGAGCTCGATCAGATGCTCGGCAAGACGGCCGACAATTGGACGATCGAACGGATGGCGGCGACGGATCGCAATGTGCTCCGCATCGGCGCGTTCGAGATTCTCTTCCACGGCACACCCGACCGCGTCGCGATCAACGAAGCGGTCGAGCTCGCGAAGCGCTACGGCAGCGGGCACTCGAGTCAATTCGTGAACGGGATCCTCGATCGGTTCCTGGCTGGGCATCGCAAAGATTCGCCCGCAAAGGAATAGTTATAAGTTTTAGGTTGTAAGTTGTAGGTAAAAGCAACATTCATTATTCAACGCTAATCTCGATATCGTGACGAAACGCCTCGGCAACTTACTTACAACTTACTACTTACAACCTACGACCATCAGCTATGGGCCTGTTCGACGTATTCAAA
Organism: Pirellulales bacterium; assembly: GCA_041736895.1. GTDB lineage: Bacteria > Planctomycetota > Planctomycetia > Pirellulales > JALHPA01 > JANRLT01. The sequence goes on along the minus strand of JBGSSS010000211.1, from coordinate 16,762 downwards.
TCGAAAGAACCTGCGAAGCCAGCGCCTGTCGAAGCGGCACCTCCTGCCGAAAAAGCCGGATGGTTTTCTGGCATTAAGTCAGCGTTAAAGAAAACGTCGGCGCTGCTCAACACCGATATCCGCGACCTGTTCAAAGGCGCTGGCCGGCTCGTTGATGACGACTTCTTGAACGAGCTTCGTGCGATTCTGATCAAGACCGACATGGGCCCCGCCGCGGCGGGAGAGATCGTCGAACGGATTGGCAACGAATACCGCGCGCGGGTCGTTGAGATCACCCAGCTCCTCGGCAGCGTCAAAACCGAACTCCGCTCGCTGCTCGCCCAGGGCGATGCGTCGCTCAAACTGAACCCCAGCGGGCCGACGGTCATCATGGTCGCGGGCGTGAATGGCTCGGGCAAGACGACATCGATTGCAAAACTCGCGCACCTGTTCCGCCAGCAAGGGAAGAAAGTTGTCCTCGGCGCGGGCGATACGTTTCGCGCCGCGGCGGTGCAGCAACTTACGATCTGGGCCGAACGGCTCGGCGCGGAAATCGTTACCGGTGCGGCGGGTTCCGATCCAGCGAGTGTTGCTCATCGCGCAGTCGATGCGGCCGTGACGAGCAACGCCGATATCTGCATCGTTGATACCGCGGGCCGGTTGCAAACGCAGCAGAACTTGATGTCGGAACTCACCAAAATTCACCGCGTCATCGGCAAACGCCTGCCCGAAGCGCCGCACGAAGTGCTGCTTGTGCTTGATGGCACCAGCGGCCAAAACGCGATCAGCCAGGCCCGCGGCTTCACCGACGCCGTGCAATGCACGGGCATCGTCCTCAGCAAAATCGACGGCACGGCTAAGGGCGGCGTCGTGATTCCAATCCGCCAGCAGTTTCAACTGCCGGTCAAGTTCATCGGCGTCGGCGAGCAAGCCGACGATCTCATTCCATTTGTGCCCGAGACATTCGTCGAAGCGATGTTCGAGGGGTTACAGGCGTAGCGCGTACCAGTCCGTCTAATCACCCTGCCCCATCACTTCGATTGATCGAGAGTCGGAGTACTACTTCGCGCAGCTTTTAAGCTTCGCCATGCGCTCGCGGACGATCGACTCGAGGCGGTCGATCACTTTATCTGTGTCGAGCCCGTCGGTCGGGACGAGAACTGCATCGGCCGCGCGGGCCAGCGGGCCGACTTCACGGTTGCGGTCGCGTGAATCGCGCAGGTTTTGCTCCGCCAGCAACTCGGCGTACTCCACTGTTTCGCCGCGGGCTTGCAATTCAAGCTGCCGGCGGCGGGCGCGTTCTTCGGGGCTGGCCGTGAGAAAGATTTTGCACTCGGCGTGCGGAAAGACGATCGTCCCTTGATCGCGGCCTTCGGTGACGAAATCATCCAGGCCCGCGAGCTGCCGCTGCTGCTCCACCATGATTGCCCGGACGCCCGGATTGTTCGCCGCGTAATGCGTCAGGTTCGTGATCTCGGGCGTCCGAATCGCCGTGGTCACATCGCAGTCATCGACCAACACGGACGTCCCGGCGAATTCGATGCGGACTTGCGCCGCAAGTTCAACAAGCGCCGCTTCGAGCGACCAATCATGCCCGCGTTCATTCGCCGCCCAAGCGACGGCGCGATACATCGCCCCCGTGTCAAGAAAACGAAATCCCAGCCGCCGCGCAAGTGCCCGCGCGACGGTACTTTTCCCAGCTCCAGCAGGTCCATCAAGAGTGACGATCATCTCTATAATTTACGCGAGCCAAGACGATAAGGAAAGAGAAGAGAAATGCAAAATACTGCCCACAGATGGACACTGATAAACACAAATGAGAATTTGAAGCCCGAGGCGTAAGCCAGGGAGTGACGAGTTCTTTCATTCTAAGATCGCTTGCATTTATCTGTGTCCCATCTGTGTCCATCTGTGGCTTGTATTTTCCCTCCTAAAGCTCGCTCGCAGCATGGCTACGAGCTACGGAATTACTCCCCTTCTTCCACCGGCGCGAAACCACGGCGCAATGTGTTCTCGGTGATCGTGCGCGGAACCACGAATTGATACAGATAATCCGGTCCGCCGGCTTTGCTGCCGATGCCCGACATGCGGTAGCCGCCGAATGGCTGGCGGGCGACCAGCGCGCCGGTGATCGGGCGATTGATGTAGAGATTGCCGACCTGAAACTCGCGCTGTACCCGCTCGAGCGTCGCCGGACTGCGCGAGAAGATCCCGCCCGTCAGCGCGTAATCCGTGTCATTGGCGATCGTCAGCGCCTCGTCCAAGTCCCGCGCCCGAATCACGGCCAGCACCGGGCCGAAGATTTCTTCCTGCGCCAGCCGGCTCTGCGGCGCGACGTTCGTGAAAATGTGCGGCCCGACGAAATGCCCCTGCGCGGCGAGCGCGCCGCTGTCGGTGGCGAGCGCCGTGGTGGCTTCCGCCTTGCCGATGTCGATGTATTTCTTGATGCGGGCGAGTGATTCTTCGTCAATCACGGGTCCAATCGTCGTGCCAGGTTGATCGGCCGGACCGAGCGTTAGGCTCTTTGCTGCGGCGACCAAGCGCGGGACAAAGGCGTCGTACACATCGCCCACCACGACGCACCGCGAGCAAGCCGAGCACTTCTGCCCCGCGAAGCCAAACGCGCTTTTCACCACGCCGAGCACCGCTTCGTCGAGATCCGCATCGTCGGCGACAATCACCGCGTTTTTCCCCCCCATTTCGGCAATCACCCGCTTCACGACGCGCGAACCGCGCATTCCGCTCAACTCCGCCGCGCGGCGATGGATTGCCATCCCGACAGGTCGCGAGCCGGTGAACGCGATCAACGCCACATCACGATGTTCGACCAAGCCCGCGCCGACGACTTCGCCCGTCCCGGGCAGGAAGTTCACGACGCCCGGCGGTAATCCGGCCGCTTCGAAGACGTCCATCAACTTCGCCGCCATGACGGCCGATTGCTCGGCCGGCTTCATCACGACGGTATTGCCCGTGACGAGCGCCGCGGCCGTCATGCCGGTGAGAATCGCGAGCGGGAAATTCCACGGCGCGATGACGCCAACCACGCCGAGCGGATGATACTCCAAGCGATTTCCCTCGCCCGGCAGATCGATCCCGCCGGCATCGGCGAGCCGCGCTGCGCCCGACGCGTAGTATTCGCAAAAGTCGATCGCCTCGGCCACATCGCCATCGGCTTCGCGCCACGGCTTGCCGCACTCGAGGATTTGCCACGCGCACAACTCCGCCCGATGCATCCGCATCTGCTCGGCCGTCGCGCGTAACAACGCCGCACGCCGTTCCCAACCAAGCGCGGCCCACGCGGGTTGCGCCTCTTTCGCGGCGCGGACAGCTTGCTCGACTTGTGTCGGCGAAGCATTGGCAACGCGGCCGATCAGTTCGCCGGTCTGCGACGGATTGTAACGCGGCAAATTCTCCGCCGCGACAATGCGCAGGCCGCCAATGACCAACGGATACGTCGCTCCGAGTTTGCCGCGCACCTGCGCGAGCGCGGCTTGCATGGCCTCGCGCGATGTGGCCTTCGCAAAGTCCCACAGCGGTTCGTTGACGAAGGGACGTTGCTCGGGAGCATTCATCTTTTGTGGGGCTGTTGCTGTCATCATTGAATTGCTTGTCTCTTTCGCTGAATCGCTCACTTTAACTGCTTGCAACGTTGTTCGCTCATTCATCGCCGGATCGCGCAACAAAACTTCCGCCGGCGGCTTGCTGCTTAAGCCCGCCGCGAGGAACGAATCGTTGCTCGTGTTCTCCAACAATCGCCGCACCAAGTACGCCATCCCGGGAATCAACTCGCCGAACGGCATGTAAATCCGCAGCCGCAAGCCGCGCTCGACCAATGCTTGCTTCTCGGCATCGGCCATGCCGTAGAGCATTTGGATTTCGTAATCGCGCGGGTCCACGCCGAATCCCTCGGCCGTCGCGATCCCCTGGGCGAGCGAGCGAATGTTGTGACTCGCGAGCGCGACGCGAAACGCTGCGGGATGCTCGAACATGTACCGCGTCGCGCGTTCGTAACACGCGTCGGATTCCCACTTGCGCGTCCAAACAGGAATCGGCCAATCCTGCAACCCCGCGTAGATCGTTTCGTAATCCCAGTACGCTCCTTTGACAAGCCGTACCCACAGCGGCGTCCCGCGCTCGACAGCCCAAGCTTGCAACTCGCGCAGGTCCTGCTCCGCGTCGCGCAAGTAGCACTGAATCACCACGCCAAAATGCGGATAGTCGCGAAACTCGGGCTCCATGAAGATCGTCCGCGCGATCCGCAGCGTCAGATCCTTGGCCGCGTACGACTCCATATCCAAATGCAAGTGCGCGCGATGTCGCATCGCCGTGCGCAACAACGGCCGCAACCGCGCGCCGACGCGCTCCAGTGTGCCAGCCTGATCGATGCCGTCGAAGCGGCTGTCGAGTGCCGAGAGTTTGATCGAGACATTCACCCGGGGGAGCGGGCCGCGCGAGTCGCGGTCGAGTTGCGGAACCTCGGGCCAGGCATTCACCCGCGGGCAAAGCTCGTCGAGCATCTTTTGGTACGAAGCCTGATACGCTTCGGCTTCGGCATCGCTGGTCACCGCTTCGCCGAGCAGATCGAGCGTAAACGTCCTCCCGAGTTTCCGTTCGCGCTCGGCCGTGGCAAGCACCTCGTCCACGTTCGAACCGGCGATGAACCGCCGCGCTTGCGCCAGCGAACCGTGGCGAACGATCGCGGCTGCCGCTTGGCCGAGCGGTGGGATGTTGCTCGCCAGCGACAACCCCCAGCGCCCCAAGAACGGCAACCGCTCGCGCACCGGATCGAGGTACTCGCGCAGGTGCCGCATGATGCTGGCCGGCGTGTGCAGCATCGGCAAGACGTCGATGAACCGAAAGAGCTGAACCTTGACCTGCGGATCGCGCATCGAGAATTGCATCAGCTTCTCGTCCCACCACGCGCGCTGCCACAGGCGCGGACGCTGGTTATCGGCATGCGCGAGCAGTTCGCGGCCGATCACTTGCGTGCGGGCTTCGATGTCACTGCGGTTCGAGTGGGGCAAGACGCGAATCATAGGTCTCGAGCGGGGCAAAGGTTCGCACTCGAAAGAATCTTATGCGGAGCAATTATTGTAACGAAATACAATAATTCGGCGAGGCCATTTGTACGGCCGATTTTGCGGAAATTGCGGGACTCTACAACCAAATCGTTTAGCGGCGACTCGAAGAGGAGCGCTGGGAGGCTCAGCCGACCAGCTACATGAAAGTAGCATCTCGCGTCGCGAAATCACCACTAAAACTCGCCGCCGCTGAAATCTTGGAACTCGCTGTGGGCCTCGAACGCCGCGTTTTCGAAGCGCGTAAAATCCCGCAGCCATGTCAGCTTGATGTCGCCCACCGGCCCGTTACGCTGCTTCGCGATGATGATTTCGGCTTGCCCGGCGACGCGGGCGCGGTCTTCTTCATTGGTGGCGTAATACTCTTCGCGGTGAACGAACATGACGACGTCGGCGTCCTGCTCGATGGCGCCTGATTCACGCAAGTGCGAGAGCCGCGGCTTGTTGTCGCGCGATTGCTCGGCTTGTCGGTTGAGCTGGGCCAGGCAGATGACCGGAACCTTGAGCTCGCGGGCGAGAATCTTGAGCCGCCGCGCGATCTTGCTGACTTGCTCCTGACGCGGGTCCTTGGGATTGTCCGGTTCGATGAGCTGTAGGTAATCGATCACGATCAGGCCAAGCCCATGCTTGCGCTGCAAGCGCCGCGAGATGGCCGCGATCTCGGTCATCGTGCGGCTGGGCTTGTCGTCGACAAAGAGCGGCGCGAGACTGATCTCGCCGGCTTTCTCCAGCAGCTTGCGGCGGTCTTCGTTGCTGATCGTGCCGTTGCGCAGCCGGTGGCCGTTGATCCGCGCGGCGGAACAGAGCAGCCGGTCGCCGAGTTCAATCGCCCCCATTTCCAGGCTCACAAACAAGCACGGTTCCTTTTCGTGCATCACGACATACTCGGCGATGTTCATCGCAAACGCCGTTTTACCCATCGATGGCCGCGCCGCCAAGATGATGAGCTCATTGGCGTGCAACCCGCTCATCATGTCATCGAGGTCCTTGTAACCCGTCATGACGCCGCCCTGAATATTCTCGCCCTTCATGCGCTGGTCAATGCGGGCGAGCGATTCGTGCAAGATATCGTTGATCGGCTGCGCGGCGCCGGTCCCTTGATCTTCGAGGATTTGAAAGATCTTTTGCTCGGCTTGGCTGAGCAGATGTTTCGGGTCCTGGCTATTGTCGTAAGCGTCGCGGAGAATTTCGGTGCTGGCAAGGATCAGCCGGCGGAGCGACGACTTGTCCCGCACGATCTTGGCATAATCTACGGCATGCGCCGCGTGTTGGACACTCGTGGCGAGTGTGCCGAGATAACTCATCCCGCCGACGAGTTCCAATTCGCCGCAGACCCGCAGTTTTTCGACCAGGATGGTGATATCGATCCGCCGGCCTTCGCGAATCAGTTCGCTAATTTGATGATAGATGCGCTGATGCGCGTCGTCGTAGAAGTCGTCTTTGTTTAGCACGAGCGCGACGTCGTCATAACACTCGGGCAACAGCAAGATACTGCCGAGGACACCTTGCTCGGCTTCTTGATTGCGCGGCTGTTGACGATCCAGCAATTCGGCCGCATTGGGCGCAGGCTTCGCTCGGTCAAATCGCTGACTAGTGCTCATGGGCCGTACTCCGTTCGCGTGAGAATCCTTTTTGAGGGCTTCTCAGTTTACCAGATACAGCTCACAGAATGCAGGGACTCGCACGACGATTGCCCGTCGTAATTGCTGACAAGATGCGCAACCCAGGGCAACGACGAATTTTGTGATTTTATGATTCGTTGTGGAGAACGGGTTGACATGCTAGGCGAGCCCGTTGCGTCAAACTGGAAATTGCTAAGCCGCAAGCGGATGGGTACTTTGGGAGTTTGAAATTGATCAAACGGCTTTCTTTTCGAGCTTGAACTCGTACCCGCTCGGCGCGGTCAAGCCGCTATGTGTTTGCCGCATCAGTCCGCTAACAACAACCAACGCGAGCGCCAGCACCAAATTCACGTTGATCCAAAACCGCGCGTTGTCGCGAATCTTTTGCAAGCCCGCCGCTTTGCCCGCCAGCGCGCTCGCTAGAAAGAACATCCCGAGCGCCAGGACGAACTTGATCCCGAAGAGCGTGTGGTAAGTCATCTTGTAAACATCGGTCCACGCCTCCGGCAAGTCCCGGAACGTGCGCACGAACAGGATGTAGTTCGTCAGACCCGAGATCAGCAGGAACGCGATCGCGATGCCGACGATCTTGGCCCAGCGAGGGCGAACGCGGGCATGGATGTCGGTGCGCACGCCGGCTTCCGTTTCGCTCAGAGCCGGCAAGAGTGCAAAGCGAATAAAAATCGCCCCGCCAACCGCGGCAAACGCGGCAAAGAAATGCAGCAAACGCAGGCCCAGGTTCAGATAATCAATGTTCATTCCGCCGCTCCGAGTGTGAGTTGTGTCGCGATGACGTAAGTGTAGGCCATTGACGAGAAGTTGGCTATTGGCAATCCATTAGCCCCCCGTCAATGACGGGGGGATTGTTGCGCTGCGCGAAGCAGAATTCTCAATCCCGAAATCTTCGTCAAAACTCATGGATCGTGAAGCATCGCTCCAGCCGCTGCTCCCCCGGTCATTGACCGGGGGCTAAAGTTACGGACTCCCCAACGACACCACGCGTTTCCCATTCGCATCGAGCGACGCTTGCGACATGCCGCTCGTGTTATGCCGGAGCGAGACATTGCCCGACGCGTCCAGCGAGATGATCCCGCCGGCGTCGGCGGGCAGGATTTTCGTCAGGAGTTCTTCCGTCGCTTCGGCGAGTGGCAGTTTCTTGTAGCGGATCAACGCCGCGAGATGAAACGCCGCGTTCGTGCGGATGAATTCCTCGCCCGTGCCGGTGCAACTCACCGCGCAGACGCCGTCTTCGGCGTAGGTGCCAGCGCCGATGATCGGCGAATCGCCAATCCGTCCGACCGGTTTGTTGGTCATGCCGCCGGTCGAGGTGCCGGCCGCAAGATGCCCCGCCTTATCGAGCGCGACGCAGCCGACGGTCCCTTTGCTCGCCGGGCCGGCGTCCTTTGCTTCTTCCTTGGCTTTGAGTTTCGCCCGCTTCTCTTCCCATTCCTTGCGGCGTTCGGGTGTGCTGAACCAATCGTTGCTCACGCGCTCGATCCTCGGGTAGCGATCGGCCAACTTCTCCGCCCCTTCGGCGATGAGTAGCACCTGCTTTGTATCGGTCATCACGATCCGGGCCAGGCTGATGGGATTGCGCACGGTCGAGACACTCGCGACCGCGCCGCACGCTCGGGTCGAACCGTCCATGATCGACGCATCGAGCTCGTGCTTGCCGGCACTGTTGAACACCGCCCCACGGCCGGCGTTGAAGAGAGGTTCTTCTTCGAGGGCACGGATCGTCTGCTCGACCGCATCAAGCGCCGTGCCGCCGCCCGCGAGAATCTTTTCGCCAACGGCGAGACAATCCGAAAGGGCTGTTTCGTAGGCCGCTTTTTCCTTGATGGTGAGTTTCGCCGGTTCGATGCCGGCACCGCCGTGGATGGCGATGGCGTATTTGCCGGGGGGGAGATAGGCGGCGTTCGTTGAGTCAGCCATAATGCAATTGAAGCAAAAATACACGAGCCAAAAAATCGAATGAACTCGCAATGCCGAAGGTTCGCTGAACATAACATCCTCAACGTTGAATTTGACACGTAGCGGTTCAGCCCTACAGCCAACTTGCAGAGCAAGTTGGCTACATTACGCTCGCAGGACGCCGCCGTGTTGTTTAGCGCAGGCACTCAGCACGCTGTCGCGCACCTGATCTGCCGCGGCGCTGGTCAGTGTTTCGTCTTTGCCGCGGAGTTGCAGCGAGAAGAGGAGGCTCTTCTTGCCAGCGCCGAGTTTCTGCGGATCGCGCCACGTGTCGCGGTACGACAGCTCCTCGAGCAGCGGTCCCGCATTCGACAGCACCGTCTGCTCGACGTCGGCCCAGCGGATCGCTTCGTCGACGACCAGATTGATGTCCCGTGCGACGGGTGGATACGGCGAGAGTTCGACCATTTGCGGGATCAGGTCGGCGAGCTTTTCGAGGACGTCGAGACGCAGCTCGGCGACGGTGACCTGGCCGCGGAGTTCGAACTTCGCGAGGCCCGGCTTGCTGCATTCGCCAAGGTACCCGAGCTTGTCATTGCCGATCAATAGTTCTGCCCCCTTTCCTGCGGCGAAGAGCTCGTGCTTGTACGGTTTGCAGGTCAAGATCGTCCCCGGCTTGAGCGCGCCGAGCAACGTTTCGATCAGCCCCTTGAGGCCGTGAAAGTCTTCACCGCTGCAGAGACCGAGCAAGACTTCTTCCGTCGGCAAGCCCGCGGCTTGCGGCCAGTAGACTTTCGCTGTTTCAAAGAGTTCGATCCGTGGGTTCGAGATCGCTTCGTTCGTCCGGCGGACAGTGAGCAAGCTCGGAATCAAGCTCCGCCGCAATTGGTCCGCGCGGCGGAGCACCGGAATGCTCGCCTGCAACGCCGGTGCTTCTGTCCACGGCGAGAACGCCGCGCTAACATTCTCTTCGACGGCGCTAAGTGTCAGAGCTTCGTTGAAACCCGAGCCGACCAGCGCGATGCGCAGTTTGTTCAGCACCCGATCGCGGCGGGTGAGCGACGACGGAACGAGCGGCACGGCGCGATCTTCGGGAATCGCGTCGTAGCCGTAGATGCGGGCGATTTCCTCGATCAGGTCGATCTCGCGCGACAGATCGCGCCGCCAACTCGGCGGAATGACCGTCAGCGTTTCGGCGGTCGAAACTGTCTCTCGCAGGCCGAGAGCCTTTAAAATCGAACGGACGCGTTCGATGGGGTAGGGGATGCCGATGATTCGTTCGAGTTGTGCGTAACGAAGGGTCACGGGACTCGGTTCAGTGCCCGCACTGCCGACATCGACGCTGCCAGCGGCCAATTCGCCGCCGCAGAGTTGCAGGATCAACTCGCAACAGCGCCGGCTCGCCCAATCGACGCCCTGCGGGTCGAGACCGCGCTCGAACCGGTACGACGAATCGCTCTTCAGGGCTAATGCCCGCGCGGTCGTGCGGACCGAGAGCGGATCAAAGAGCGCCGACTCGATCAGGACATCGGTCGTGGCCGCGCTGACTTCGGATTCCGCGCCGCCCATCACGCCGGCGATCGCGACCGATTTGTCGCGGTCGGCGATGACGAGCATCGACGGATTCAGTTCGTACGTTTTGTGATTGATGGCTTCGAGCTTTTCGCCGGCCTTGGCGGGGCGGACGACGATCTCGGGTCCAGCGAGTTTCTTCAGGTCGAACGCGTGCAGCGGTTGGCTACATTCCATCAGGACGTAGTTCGTGATGTCGACGACGTTGTTGATCGCGGCGATGCCGATCGTCGCCAGTCGCTCGACGAGCCACGCCGGACTCGGCCCGACCTTGATCCCACGAATCACGCGGGCCGTGTAGCGCGGGCAGAGGGTCTTGTCGGCGACGGTGACACGGACGAGGTCGCTGGCCTTGGTCTTGCCCTCGGCCGGTTCCGCCTCGGACATCTTCAGCGGCACCTCCCAAAGGACCGAGGCTTCGCGCGCGAGGCCGATGTGGCCGAGGCAGTCGGGGCGATTGCTCGTGATCTCGAGATCGACGCACCAGTCCTTGCCCACGGCATGCGTGCTCTCGTGGTTCATGCCGGCGAGCATCATCCGCTCGGCGAACTTCGCGTGGTCAACGGGCAACTTGACGTAATCGGCAAACCAGTTCCAGGAGACGAGCATTGGGGGTCCAAGTTTCGAAGTAAAACGTAATAACGAATCGCTATTTTTTTCAAAGGAGGAAGGGAAAAGGGAAAAGGTGGTGCTGGCTACCTTTTTCCTTTTCCCTTTTTCCTTCGCCTTTCAAATCTCCTGCATCACCGCTTGCAGGGCTTGCTGCAATTGGCGGCGCGTCGTGCGCGAGTATTCGATGTCGAACCAAATGACCTTTCCATCGCCGTCGAGCAGGAACGTCCGTGGCAGGCTTTCCTTGCCAACCGCTGCCCACAATTCGCCCTTCGTGTCATGCAGGATCGTGAACGTCGGCCGAAACTTCTGCAATGCTTCCTGCGGCGGCTTCGTCCTCCCGGCCATGGTGTGCACCGCGATAACATTCAGGCCTACGTTCTTGTACGGCTGGTACGCGTACGCTTCGAGGTCGCCGAGTTCTTCGACGGCCGCAGGTTCGCTCGCGCTCCAGACGACAATCAGCGTGAACTTGCCGCGCAGCTTGTGCAGCTCCTGCTGCTGGCCCGCTTGATCCGTCAGCGTCACGTTTGGAAACTCTTGCCAGAGCTTGATCGGGCACGCTCGGGCGTGCTGCTCGCTTAACGCAATGCGCGGCATCTCTCGCGGCGGTTGCCCGCCAAAGTACAGGTTCTGCTGCGCGACCGGCGGCACGACTCGCGGCGTCATCGGCGGGGCAATATTCGGTACCTTTGTTTCATTTAACCGCGGTGGTTTGGGTGTCGACGGAGCCGTTGCTTGCTGATTAGCAGTTGTTTTTGGCAGAATAATTTGCGGGGCGGGTGTTGGGTTGTTGGGTTGTGGTATTGGTTCTAGTTTGCTCGGGGTTCTGTCTGATTTCTCGCCGAGCTTGGCTCGTCGCGCCGTCAAGGGCGTCTCTTTGTAATCTTCACAAGCCGTACACAACACGAGCAGCATGCCGCATGTTGCGGGCAGCGCGATGCTCGTGGTGGTGTGGCGGACATCCATGTGAAACTCGAAAAGCAAAACGATTCAATCGTCGGCGGGATGATTCTAAAAAATCCTCACTGCTAAGTGACAAACTTTCCGAATCTTTCACCCTCGCTTTGGCGAAAGCGTGAAGAACATTTTTTGTCGCCCTCGCTAACGCTACGGGCTACAAAAAATGTGTCTCACTCCGGCCGCTTCTTGATCTCGATGCCCAGGTCGCGCAACTGCCGCGCGTCGACCGAGCCCGGGGCTTCGGTCATCAGGTCCGTCGCGCGTTGAGTCTTGGGGAACGCGATGACGTCGCGGATGTTGTCGAGGCCGGCGAAGAGCATGATCCAGCGATCGATCCCGAGTGCGATCCCGCCATGCGGAGGCGCGCCGAATTGCAGGGCGTCGAGCAGGAACCCAAACCGGTCGCGCTGCGTTTGTTCGTCGATGCCAAGTAGGTGGAAGACCTGCGCCTGAATCGCCTGGTCGTGAATCCGGATTGTCCCGCCCCCTGCTTCGCTGCCGTTGATGACAAGATCATACGCGACGGCGCGGCATTTTTCGGGATCGGTCTTGAGCAGTTCCAAATCCTGCGGACGCGGTGCGGTGAAGGGGTGATGCATCGCGGCCCAGCCGGTTTCGCCTTCTTCTTCGGTTTTGGCGAACATCGGGAATTCGGTGATCCACGAGAAGTGCATCGTCGCGGGATCGTACAGCTTGAGCTCCGCGCCGAAACGCTTGCGGATCAGGTGCAAGCCCTTGCAGGTGACTTCGTAGGTGTCGGCCAAAAAGAGCAGCAAATCGCCCGTTTTCGCTTGCATCCGGTCGGCCAGCATTTGCAATTGGTCGTCGGTAAAGTTCTTGGCAATCGACGACGCGAGTTTCCCATTCTCCTCAACCTTGAACCACGCGAGTCCCTTGGCCCCGCTGTTTTTGCAGACCCATTCGGTTAGCGTGTCGATGTCCTTGCGGCTGTACTTCGCCGCTGCGCCGCTGGCGTTCACGCCGCGGACTTTGTTGCCCGCATCGGCCGCGCCGCGGAAGACGCGGAACTCGCACTTCGCCGCGATGTCGGTGCAGTCGATCAGTTCCATCCCATAACGAAGATCCGGCGCGTCGTGGCCGAAACGTTCCATCGCTTCGTCGTACGTCATTCGCGCGAGCGGCAGTTGAACCGGCAGGTTCAAGACCTGCGTCGCGACGCGTTCGACCAACCCTTCGATGATCCCCATGATGTCGTCCGCTTCGACGAACGACATCTCGAGGTCCAACTGCGTGAACTCCGGCTGGCGATCCGCGCGCAGGTCTGCGTCGCGGAAGCAACGCGCGACCTGCACATAGCGGTCGTAGCCCGCCATCATCAGAATCTGCTTGTAGAGCTGCGGCGATTGGGGCAGGGCGTAGAAGCTGCCGTTTTGGACGCGGCTCGGGACGAGATAATCGCGCGCGCCTTCGGGCGTGCTGCGGCCAAGCACCGGCGTTTCGACTTCGACAAAGTTGTGTTCATCAAAGTAGTCGCGCATCGATTTGATGATCCGATGGCGGAGCAAGATCGTGCGCTGCATCGCCGGCCGGCGCAGATCGAGGTAGCGATACTTGAGCCGCAGTTCCTCGTTCGGCAATTCCATGCCGCCGGGTTGAAACGGCAGCGTCGCGGACTTATTGAGCACTTTGAGCGCGCGGCAGCGGATTTCGATCTCGCCCGTGTCGAGCTTGGGGTTGACCTGGCCCTCGATGCGCGGCGTGACGACGCCCGAGATTTGCAGGACATCTTCGGTGCGGATGGACTTGGCGAGTTTGAGAACTTCAGCTCCGCTATCAGCATCGACGACGACCTGGGTTTTGCCGTAGCGGTCGCGGAGGTCGATGAACATCAGCTTTTCGCTATGATCGCGGTAGCTATCGACCCAGCCGCAAAGGGTGACGGGTTGGCCAACATCGATCCGGCGGGTCTCGCCACAGGTCTTCGTGCGTAACAAGCGGAAATTCCTTGTAAATCAGTCTGGCAGCATCAGTTGCGTGCGCGGAAACGGCTATTTTACGAGCCACGCGGAGTCGCGCATAGTGGCCGGGAGGCGTGATGGTTCGCACGTTTTGTGCAGAATATGCCTGGCTCGTGTGGAAGGGAAAAGGAAAAAGGGAAAAGGTAGAGCAAACCTCCTTTTTCCTTTTCCCTTTTTCCTTCGTATTCGCAGGACTCCGCCGCCCAATTCGTCGTGAAATCGCCTGAAATCTCCGGCCCCAACCTTGCCGACACGCCCCGTCCGGCCCAAGTTCACCAGAGGGAAAGGCAGAATGCACAAGGCAGAAGTTAATGCTCTAGCCACTTTTGCCTTTTGCATTCTTTTTCCGCCGCGCGCTTGCCCACGGTGAAACGGGCGACTTACAATGGTGGAATCTTCTTGCACTCGCGGCGCTCTTTCGGTTGGAGTCTCGTTCGCCATGGACTATCTGTATTGGATTACCGGCGGCATGCTGCTCGGTGGGACTGCCACAGCGGCTGGCTATTATCTCGGCTGGCTCCCGATGCGCGCCCGCCAACGTGAACAACGCCTAGTCAAAGCGCGCAAGGATTTTCACCTGCGCCGCGAACAACTCGAAGCGCGGTTTCTCACCCGAGCGAGCAACAGCGGCAAGCCGCGCGGCTTGCGCTGGGTCGATTGCGACTTCGACAACGAGATCACGTATGCGCGCGACAAACGGACCGGCCAGCTCTCGGCCTTCGTCGGCGTGACGATCAGCTTCGAAGCGATCGAAGGGGGCGGCATGGAACACGTCGAAGCGGTCGGCAATCTCCGCGCCGCGACGGCCGTGTTCAACCTCGACGAAAAGATGGTCTGGCACACCGACGGCCGCGCGATCTTCAATCTGAATCCGGTCGAGGCCGTGCAATACTATCAGGCGAATCTGGAATTGGTCGCGGATAAGTAAGAGTTAGCCGCTCACATGACGTGAACGTCAACAAGCATCAGTGATAGGACATTTTCTTTTTTTATCACATCGAAAATAGCCGTTAGGTCACTCCACTCTCCATTGAGCGGAAGGTCGTACCAGACGGAGATGCGATCGTGAGCTCGATCCACTTCATGCCGCGGAGTAGGTCCACCATGCGCGGTGCTGAGCGGCGTGACTCGATACTTTGAGCCATCACGCATAGGCTCAATGCTTCCGTAATTTGTGATGACCGTGCGCAGTAACTCCGGAGTCCAATGCGGACGGGCATCAATCAAAGCAAGCGCCTCACCGTAGTTCTCTGCTACAAGACAAGCTGCCCAATCTTGAACGGCATCAAGTATCTGCGAGTCGGATGCGTTCAATGGCAGAAGCATTGGATGTTAAACAGCTCGGGACACGAGATGACTTTTAGATTCATAATATGGATTTTGCAGGCGCGTTACCAAGCTGGGGCTTGGTAACGAGGTATCGCACACTTACTTCGGCAACTCCTTGCTCCCCACGACGGTCAGATTCAACCCAATCTGCACCGAGACCGGCTTGCCGTCGATCTCGACGACCGTCTTGCCGTTCAAGTACCAGCCGAGCGAACCCGTCGCGAATTCGCGCGCTTCGGCCAGCATCGGCACGTTGTTGATCGTGACCGTGAGGGCTTGCGCGTGCTCGAGAAATTGCTCGCGGGTGACGGGGCAGGTGGGTTTGGACTTGGCCATTGTTGTTTAGGCAAAAGAAAAGGCAGTACCACGGAGGCACCGAGGGTCACGGAGAAAAGCAAAATACAGAAGGCAAGCCACAGATAGACACAGATAAATAACTCGGATTCAGATGATTCGTCATCTACTTCCTGCATTTATCTGCATTTGCATTTATCTGTGTCCCATCTGTGTCTATCTGTGGCCGTATTCTTCATTTGCTTTTCCGTTCTAAACAGATGCTGCCGATTATTCAGAATCACGGCAAAGTCGGCAAGAGCGATGAATCGACGCCGAGTATGCCCGTCGTCTCGGGGAGTTCAATGACCGTCCCGTTGTCGTTGGCCGTCCAATTCAAATCCGCCGGCTGAATGCGGGCGAGCGTTGGCAGTTTTTCGCGGGCCGTGCTCCAGACCAGCGGTTCGATTGCCGTTTGCCGCTGCTGATCGCGCCAGACGTCGTTCCACTGCGCGATGCCGAGATTCGTCGTTCCGCCCATCCCGACGAGCCGCGCGAGCGTGGTGAAGAGATCAATGCGCAGCGTGTCGGTTTGCCAGCGGAGGACTTCGCGGAGGTCATCGATTTTGTCGCCGCCGTCGAGTTCCACGAGCGGCGAGTTTTCGCTGCCGCGGAGGACGACGTTATTCAGAGTGATCGTCGTCGGCTCG
Organism: Pirellulales bacterium; assembly: GCA_041736895.1. GTDB lineage: Bacteria > Planctomycetota > Planctomycetia > Pirellulales > JALHPA01 > JANRLT01. Next base: position 731 of record JBGSSS010000211.1, on the reverse strand, counting down.
CGGTTCATCGCGCGTTCGCCGTTGCTGAGCCGGCAGAGTCCGTTGCCGAGCAGGAGTGTGCTGTTGTTCAATTGAATTTGCACCGTCGGTTCGAGATTGTGCCGCTGTTCGCGCATCCCGAAATCGACCGAGAACGCATAATCGGCCGCCGCAACGAAAGACTCGTTGAGCGCGAAGCGCAGCGGCTCATGCTCCGCCGCGCGGACCAGACTCAAATCGCCGCGCAGGATCGACCGCTCGACCGTGATCCGCGTCGGTTCGACCGCCAGCCGCGGTTCCTTCATCCGCATGATCGACGACGAAAGGCCCGCTCGAACTTCGAAGCAAGCTAGCGTCGCGGCAGCGGATCCTTGCGAACGAACTGTCACCGAGCAACTCGACAGCGTCAACTCCTCGGCCTGCCGCAGATCAAACAAGCTGGCGATATCGCCCGTGGGTGTTTCCGGAATCTCGATCTCGAAACTGATCCTGTCGAAAGCCAATTTGCCGCCGGTGACCGTGATGAGGCCGCGGTTCGTCGTGAGGGCACCCGTCTCGCGCGGTTGAATGCGCAGGACCGGCCGATAGCCCTCGGCGGCGGCGATTTTCAACTGGGGATTGTTGAGCGTTAGCGGCCGTTCTTGGAGGACGCCGTTGTAGCGGAGTTCGATCGTGTCGCCGGCGCGTGCTTCGCGGAGCGCGGCTTGCAGGGTCTCGAATTCGCCGGCAGTTTTCGGCTCGCGCACGACCGC
>JBGSSS010000190.1:0-20289 GCA_041736895.1 Pirellulales bacterium | reverse complement strand
GTCCAGATCATCGCTTCAAGCCGTTGGGACCACCGCCGCCGCAGTCAACCGCTCAATCGTAGCGGCGAGAGTTTGCAGTACCACCGCAACATACTCGCCCACCACGTCAGCCAAAGGTTCAAATGACCGGCAGTCACCCCGACTTTAAGACGGCTCTTGTCAGACGATGACAGGGGCCGTATCTCTTTATCAACCATAGCACTTACGACGTTCTTCGTGCGTCGATCTGACGTGCGACTCTCGGCTGTCATTTTGTCAGTAAATGACCAGTTTGTGCTCTGTTTGCCAGTAGTTGGTGCAAACTTTGGTGCAAACTGGGAAGGGGTCAAATCCGTTGTCCCTGTGGCACTTCTGTCGTTCAATTCCAAGCGGCAGCTCTCTCAGCTTACACCAAGATACTCGCTAGGAATCGCGCGGAAGACTTCTTCGATGCTCGTTTCGCCGCGGGCGACATTGAGCAAGGCCGAGCGGCGGAACTCGATGACGCCTTCTTCGATCGACCGCTGGCGAATTTCTTGCAGCGAAGCGCGCTGCATGATGAGTTCCCGAATCCCCGCCGAACAGACCATCATCTCGAAGACGCCGGTTCGCCCCGAGTAACCCGTCATGTGGCATTTCTCGCAGCCGACGGCGCCGAAGATCTGTTCGCCTTGACCCGGCTCGAGCAATTCTTGCACATCTTCGAAGGTACTCGTGGAATCCGAAAGATCGAATCCCGATTTGCAATTCACGCATAAACTGCGAATCAAGCGCTGCGCGATTACGCCCAGTAACGACGACGCCAGGAAGTGGGGATGAACACCGAGATTGAGCAGCGCCGGCACTGCGCCCGCCGCGACCGGGGCGTGGAGCGTGGCCAAGACCAGATGCCCGCTATTGGCGGCGCGGACCGCCGTATCGGCCGTTTCGGTGTCACGAATTTCGCCGACCATGATGACATCGGGCGCTTGCCGCAGCACACTGCGCAGCAATTCCGCAAACCCGACATCAAGCCGATGATTCACTTGGGCCTGGCGGATGTTATGTAGCGAGTATTCGACCGGATCTTCGATCGTGTTGATTTTGCGGCTGCCGTTATTGAGATACTCCAAGCACGAATACAACGTTGTCGTTTTGCCCGAACCCGTTGGACCGGTGACTAGCAACAAGCCGCTGGGGCTGTTGAGGAGCGCGTGCAAAACGCTTTGGTCGCGGGGAAGCATGCCCAATTGATCGAGCTTCAACAACCGCGATTCGCGGTCGAGCAAGCGCATGGTCAGGTCTTCGCCGTGGATCGTCGGCAGCGAATTGAGCCGCAAGTCCAAAGTTGTCCCGTCCTCGCGGCGATGAATCCAACGACCGTCCATCGGCCGGCGCTTCTCGGTAATGTCCATACCGGCCAGAACCTTGATATGGGCCAAACAGCGACGGCCTTGATCCAGCGTCAGCGTCGCGATTTGCCGCATCAACCCCAGGTACCGCACCTGAACAACAACCTCGTCTTCATTCGTGCAAAAGAAGAGATCGCTGACATTGGATGCCGCAGCTTGCTCGAGGAGTAACTCCACCGCGGCATCTGGCCCCATGCCTGTGAGATCGAGTTGCAGTGTTTCGGGTGTTGTGGAATTCTCGGACATTATCGCCCCCTTAGTTGAAGAGCAGCATCGGCTTCATTGTCCGCAATTTTCATCGCATCCGCGCCGGGCACATTGTCGATGATGGCACGTTGCGCGCTGGGCAATCCGTAAAAGACAACCTCTCCACCCGCTTCCTGACAACGTTGATGTGTTCTTCGTAGCCAGTCAACGCCTGCCGAATCCAGCTTGGCGACTTGCGACAACTCGATCAGCAACCGCTGGCCATAACCAGCGGACTGAATAACAGACTCTAGCGGATCTTGATTTGGATGCGCTTTCAATTGGGCTTCCGCCAGAAACCCTGCGACGCGCAACCGTAGCAAGCCATTGGCCGACGAGACTTGCTGGACATGGAGATGATCGTCCAACAACAACCCGCGTCCGGTTTTGGCATCTTTCGCCAAGTGCAAAACTTTGCCCATCTGCAGCAACTCAAGTGTTTGCCGCACGAGCGGTGGAGCCGAGTGAAAGACGATCCGTCCGCCGGCTTGTTTGCAATGCTTATGACAGCGGAGCATCCACCCGACGCCGCTCGAATCGATAAACTGTGTCTTACTGAGATCCAAAAGGATCGAATCAGCAGAAGTCACCTGGGGCTTGACCGCTTCGAATGGATCACCTGCGGCATTCAGAGTGCTTTGGGTGATATGCCCTTCGCAAGCCAGCAGCGTCAAATCCGGAGTGCGGGAAACAAGAGTTAATTTCATCGTTATTGTTTCTGATAATACAGCCAGCCTCATTGCCAAAACTGACATTCATCGTAACGTGCTAGAATCCGGGGGTGAAACACGTTGTGTATTTTTTTGAAGTTTTTATACTATTCAGCTTGCCGTTTTTGCCGATTCCTCGTCGAGACTTGTCAATGCGATATACGCTGTTGGATCGAATCACAGTCCTGGAACCAGGGAAGCGTATCGAGGCCATCAAGGGATTAAGCCTCTCCGAAGAGTATCTCGGCGACCACTTTCCATTGTTCCCCGTCATGCCCGGCGTCTTCATGCTCGAAGCCCTGACCCAGGCTTCTGCTTGGTTGATTCGGGCGAGCGAGGGCTTTGCGCATAGCCTGGTTCTGCTCGAAGAGGCCAGAAATGTGAAATACGCCGACTTCGTTGGGCCGGGTCAATTGCTCATCGTCCGAGCGGAAATCCTCAGCCAGGATGGAAATACGACCAAACTCCAGGTGGTGGGCATGGTGGGTGAGAACACGGTCGTCAGTGCCCGATTAGTGATGCGGCGTTCGAATTTGGCCGAAACTCAACCGAACCGAAAGCCCACGGATCTTCAGCTTATCCGGCATTTACGGCAGTTATTCGAGGTGCTTTGTACCGTACCCGCTTAATGCGAAACCCCTTGTCGACTTACGGAAAGTGGGCTGTTTGATTTAACTCCGGCTTGTTACGATATTTATACGTTTTACGCCGCCCAGGAAGGGCGATAGCAATAACTATTGCTAGCCCAGGACCAAGGTTGCTACTTATTCTCATTTGATTTGCTCAAATGAGGTTTCGTTTCTGAGTACTTTAGGAGAGTTGACGCAATGCCGTCTGAAGCCGAAATCTTTGAAAAGGTCAAAAACTGCCTCGTCGATGCCCTGGGTGTTGATGACGACGAAGTCACCCCAACCGCCTCGATCATGGGCGATCTGGGAGCTGAGTCCATCGACTGGTTGGACATCGTCTTTAAATTGGAAAAGGCGTTCGGCATCAAGATTTCGCAAAGCGAACTCTCGCCCGAAGATATCCTCACCAGCACCGAGTATGTCCAAGACGGCAAGGTCAATGCCGCTGGTCTGGATAAACTCAAGCAACGCATGCCCTTTTTGGACCTGACGAAATTCGTGGCCAATCCGGCCGTTAACGAGTTTTCGGGCTTACTCACAGTCCAAGACATGGTCCGTTTTGTTCAAAGCAAGGTCGGCTAACGTATTTTTGTAGCCCGTAGCGTTAGCGAGGGCGACAAAAATTGCGCAAACAAAGCAGCCGCTCGTATGGGCGAAGTTGTAAACACGGCGAAATCTTTGACCTAGGCCCTTTGCTATGCGTTGGTTTTGGTTTGATCGGTACACCGAATTTGTCAGCGGGAAGCATGCGGTGGGCATAAAAAATGTCTCCCTTGCCGAAGAGCATCTGCACGACCACTTTCCCGGTTGTCCGGTGATGCCCAACGCCCTCATCATCGAAGGACTTGCCCAAACCGGCGGCCTGTTGGTCAGCGAGTCTCAAGATTACGAACGCCGCGTCGTACTCGCCAAGCTGTCCAAGGCCAAATTCCATTGCTCCGCTTATCCGGGCGATACGCTGACCTACCGCGTGGAAATCGTCAACCAGGGAAAGGACGGCTCGCTGGTCTCGGCAACTAGCCATGTCGGCGACAAGCTGCAATGCGAAGCCGATATCTTTTTTGGCTTTCTTTCCGGGACATTGGCGATGAAATCGCTCTTTGAACCTGGGGATTTGATGAAATGGCTGCGCGCTGTCAAGGTTTATGAAGTCGGGGTCAATGCCGAAGGAGTGCCGCTGACACCTCCGGCCCATTTGCTCGAACATGAAATCCTGCATGGCATCGTCGTATAATTGACGATTCTCGATTCAATACCTCTGGCTTTCGAATTCCCATTCGAAAGAACAATGGAGCTCTAGTATGCGTCGCCGCGTTGTGATCACAGGGATGGGCATGGTCAACCCAATGGGCCATGAAGTCGATTCCGTCTGGAAAGGACTGTTGAAGGGCGAGTCTGGCGTCGCGCGCACGACGATCTTCGATACGTACAAATTCCCCACGCAGATTTCGGCCGAGGTCAAGAACTGGGACGTGACCGAAGTCGGCGAGAGCCTCGAGGATTGGAAACACGCCGGCCGGCACACCAAGTTCGCCATCGGCGCGGGGATCAAAGCCGTCCGCGATTCGGGTCTGCTCGATAGCAAATACGATCCAACTCGTTTCGGCGTCTATCTCGGCGCGGGCGAAGGCCAGCAGGACTTCCCGCTCTTTATGCGCATGATGTCCGAATCGCTCGAGGGCGAGAAGCTGAACCTGCAGAAGTTCGCCGAGATCGGACTCGAACGACTCCATCCGCTCGGTGAGTTAGAACAAGAACCGAATATGCCGGCTGGCCATCTGGCGAGCATGTTCAATGCCCAAGGTCCCAATGCCAACTGCTTGACCGCGTGCGCCGCCAGCAGCCAAGCCGTCGGCGAAGCGGTCGAGATGATCCGCCGCGGTGATGCCGACATTATGCTCTCGGGCGGAACACACAGCATGATTCACCCCTTTGGCGTCACGGGCTTCAACCTGCTCACGACGTTGAGTCAGCGCAACGACGAACCGACGCTGGCTTCGCGTCCGTTCGATCGCGATCGCGATGGCTTTGTTCTCGGCGAAGGTTCCTCGATGGTCGTGCTCGAAGAATACGAACATGCCAAGAAGCGCGGGGCCAAGATTTACGCCGAACTGCTCGGCTATGGCACCACGGCCGATGCCTACCGTATCACGGACACGCATCCCGAAGGCCGCGGCGCGATTGCGTGCATGAAGATGGCGCTCAGCGACGCCCAGATCAACACTGACCAGATCGACTACATCAACGCCCACGGCACCAGCACCGACGTCAACGACAAAGTCGAGACGCTGGCCATCAAGCAAGTCTTCGGCGAGCGCGCCTACAACATCCCGGTCAGCAGCACCAAGAGCATGATGGGCCACCTGATCGCCGCCGCCGGCGCCACGGAACTAATCATCTGCGTTCTTGCGATGCGCAACGGAGCGCTGCCGCCGACGATCAACTACGACACGCCTGATCCGAATTGCGATCTGGATTATGTGCCGAACACCGCGCGCGACAAGAAGGTGCGCTACGCTCTGAGCAACAGCTTTGGCTTTGGCGGACAGAATATTTGTTTGATTGTTGGGCCGTGTGCGTAACGTAGGCCCGGCTGTGCCAGGCAATGAGCAGACGCTGCGGGCATTTCAGATTTTGCGAGCCAGCCGACTTGGCTTGCGGAAGTCTTTGAATTTCAAAGTCGGTTCTTTGTGCGGCAGAGCCGCACCTACTTGCAGCAACAGCCGCATTGACTGCAAACCGTTTCGACCACGCACTTGAAGCCTGGTTTCTCGACGGTTTCCGTGACTTACCTGCCCCCCCCCCCCAACATCGTTGTTGTAATGGAATCGTCCATCGTCATCTCAAAAAGCAGCCCGAGGAGAAATCTCCTCGGGCTGTGGTGGATCTGACGAGCATCTGCGTTGGTTACGGTCCGATGCTCGGGGGATTCGCGGCGAAGAAGTCGCGCGGCCCCCGGGTAGTGTAATACGGATAGGCAACAGTTCCGGTCGGAGGTCCGCTCGGATAATTTTGCGCCCCGATGTCGGTGTACTCTTTGTGCTTGTAGCAGAGGCCATGCAAGCCGCGATGACCGCAATGAGCACAACAGAGGCAACCATGTTGACAACACGCGCCGCAGCTTTCGCAATGCCCGGCGCAGTGCCCGCCGCATTGGCCGTTCGGTCCGCAGGCAGCTTGCCCATCGGCACAGCCGGGACTGGTGCAACCTTGGGTTGTGCAGTCGGGCTGTTGTGTGCAGCCGCCATCGGTGCAACCGCCATCGGCACAGCCATGACCGCAGCCACCCAAGCACTTGTGAAACACGCCGCAGCCCCAACGGTGGCAACCGGGTCCGTGCTTGGCGCTACAGCCGGTCGTCATGGTGACGGCCATCAAGAGAAGCAGGCTTCCGAAAATCGTTTTCATCAGCGGGAATCCTTCCCAGATCGGGTAGAGAATCGTTCGCGGCGGACAAGCGACGCCCCCCTTGGGCGAAGACTCCCACCAATAATGTTTCGCCGACCGGAGTTTCGTCAGGAGTCTGACGAAGAGTTCGCATACGCTTGGCAGCAAAGCTCTGCCGGTCTTATTAGCTGTATCGTCTGGCGCTCGCGTACAATCCAGAAATTCGATACAACTGGCTTAGACATAACGATTTCCGGTCGCGTCACTGACAAGGTCGGAAACCTAGCGTGACTTTAACGGCAGCCGTGCTGGATGAAACCGTCGATTTGCTAGCACGGCCTTGCGCCGCCAAGAGAAAACAATGAGCGATCCGTGGTCCGATGAATCGCCGGCCAAGAACAGTGCTGATGAACAGCCACGGTTGCCGCTTGCGCATTCGGCGCCGGAGTATGGCGAAGCGGATCTGGATCTGAATTCAACGGAGCTGCCTGAAGAACCAGCCAGCAAGAAACCGTGGCAGTTCAGCCTCGGCCGGCTGCAATTAGTGATCATCGTCCTCTGCATCAGCAGCGCGTGCCTGGGAGCTTTGATTCATGCGCAGGAAGACGAGTTCACGACCGTGGCGATTCTGCTGTTGATCTTACCGAGCGGTGTTTTGATCTTGCTCGGGATCGGCCGGGGAAGTTACGAGTTGTACATGACTTGGCGCGAGGATCAAGCCCTCTGGCATCAACAACCGTGGCAATCAAATCAAACAACATTGCCGCCGGAAGATCGTACTGAAGATCGTTGATCTCTGGTAGCTGAAGTCGTGAGACTTCAGAATCAACCGGGAAACACGCTCGATTTCGGAACTCTCACGAGTTCCGCTACAAACTTTGCTGCCGCACCGCGGCTAACGATCGTTCGCGCGGACGGCTGGCCGCTTGCGGGGCTAGATAGCGCGGCCCCGGTTCGATGAGGACTTCGTGGCTCGTCGAGAGCTTGACGACACTCGGCACGGCTTCTTCCTCTTCGGCGTCTTCCGCTGGCAGCCGCCGATCGCGCCACTGGGACATCAACGTTAACAACGCCGGCAACAACAAGAGCGAAACCAAGGTGCAAATCGTAATCCCCAGCGTCAAGACGCGGCCGAGACTTTGCAGACCGAGATGGCTCGCGATCAGCAGGCTGCCAAAACCAATGATCGTCGTCAGCGCATCGACCGTGACGGCCAGCGCCGTGGCTCCGGACATGCGATAGTTGCGCGGCTGTTCCATGTAATTGTGCACGATATGCACCCCGTAATCGATGCCGATGCCCATCAGCAACGGCAGCGCGATCATGTTGGCGGGATTCAGCGGCTGATTGATCCAGGCCAACAACCCAAAGGTTTGCACCATCGTGATCAGCAACGGCAACGCCGCCAGAAAACAATACCAGAGCGAACGAAAATCGAGCCACAACACGACGGTGATGATCAGCATCGAGTAGACCGCCGATTGCTCGAAGCTCTGCTTCATCTCGCGCGACGCTTCGTAGGCTTGCAGCGGATTGCCCGTCGCGCGGGGATCGACTTCCCGCACCTGATGCACGAATTGGGACAGCGAATCCATGTCCCAAATATCGCCGCGGCCATAAATCTTGAGCAAATATGCCGGTTTGGTCCCGGCTTCGTGACTGGACATGAAGCGATCGACCAGACTTGCCGGCAAATCGCTATAACGCGGCGGCTCGGCGTTCGAGAACTGGTTCAGCAGATGCAACCGCGAGATCAAATCTCCGGCGGCATGCTGCTGAAAACCCGACAAACGCGCGTAGCACTCCGCTGGCGGAAGTTCGCGAAGTGCTTGGCGAATCGCTTCGACATTGGCGGCCAAATAGGTTTGACCCGGCGTGTTTTTGAACTGCATTTCGACCTGAGCCAAACGCGTTCCTAGGTCTTCCAAAAGATCCACCGCGATCAACGGCGGGCGTTCGGGGACACGGCTGATTTCGCTGGAAATCTTGGAGATCAAATCCAACTTTGCGGGATCGCTGCCGGGCAGGAGTGAAACGATTTCTTCGGTCCGCTCCACACTTGGCTTTTTGAGAAATTCCTGTTTCCGCTGCAAGAGTTCTGCGGGGTTATCCGCAATGGAAATCGCGTACCAAACGCTGCGGCCGCTTTCAGTCAGCAGCTTTCGCTCCCAGGCAACGCTCTCCAAATTCTCCGGCTGCAAGTTCAGCAGATTATGATCGTACCAGAGCTTCGGCAATCCCATCCCCAGCATCAATGTCGCCGCCATACCAAACAACGCGATCATTTTTGGCTGTCGCCAGAACGGCGCAAACCCGCGATCGACAGGAAGGGGCGTGGGCATCTTCTCGCCCCAACTCGACGAATCGACGAGATACAAACAGACTGGCAAGACATAGAGCTGTGCGATAGCACAGAGAATCAACCCGCCGCCGGCGATGACCCCCAATTCGGCCACGCCAGTAAAATTGGTCCAGGCGGCGGAGAAAAACGCAATCGCCGTGGTCACGGCACCGGTGAAGATACTTGGCCCCACATTAGTCGAGGTTTGAATAATCGCCGGATAGGGATCGAGTCCTTCGTCGCGATACTGCAAATACCGCGCGACATAATACGTTCCGTAGTCGATGCCGACGCCGATCAAGGTCGCGGTAAAGGTTACGCTCAAGATATTCAGATGCCCCACCGATACCGTCGCGTAGCCAAATGCCCAAGCCATGCCGAGGAGCAGAACCAAGTTCGCCAGCAACGCATGCCGCACGCCGCCGAATCCAGCGACGATCACCACCATGACGCCCGCCAGCGAAATGATGCTCGCCCAAAGCATCGACGATTGGCTGGCCTGCATCTCGTCGTATTCCATGATCGGCAGCCCCGTCAAACCGATCTGCAAGTTCGGATGCTGTTGCTGGACCGAGGCGATAATCCGCCGCGCAGCATTAGCCGCTTCGCTGTAGGGTGTGAGTTTGTCGGAGCCGCTGTCCAAGCGCATTAAAACAAATCCGAGCTTGCCTTCCTTGGCGAGCAGGGCTTCGGAATTGATATCTTTCAGCGTGCTGAGCGCACGCGGCATCTCCGGCCAAGGACTGGTGTACTGTTGCTGTGTGTTGCGCAGCGATGCGCCGAGGGCCGCGAGATACCGCTCGAGTGTTTTGGCAATTTCATTCCGCTGGGTTTCTTGCGCCGCGGGGATTTGGCTCAATTGATAAGCCATGCCGCCGACGGCTTGCGAGATCTGCAGCCGATTCCATTCGCCCCGGATGATCGGCAGCGATTCTTGCAGCGCGGTTTGGACGCCGAGCAGTTCCTCGCGCCCCATGTAGTGCAGCCCCTTGCTTCGGAGCTGCTTGAGATCGACTTCGTGCATCACGGCGCGGAAATGCTCCGGCTGCTGCGCCAGCGCTATAGAAATTTCACGCATCACCGGGATGACTTCTTCACGCGAATTTCCTTCGACCACGATCAGCGCATCGTCTTGCTCGCCGAAATCCTGATTGAACTGCAACCACAGTTGGTTGTAGTCGCTACTGGTGGAAATTAGATCGGTTCGGCCTGACTTGTAGCCAAGCTGCGTCAGCGCCAAAGCCACCGCGACAGCACCAAAAGCCAGCGCTACGGCCAAGCTGGCGCGCGGAAAATAGAGCATCAAGCGCAACGGTTCGACCAATCCCCGCACAATCAGCGAAGCAGAGCCGTCAGAGTGGCTGGATTCAGGCATCGCGCCTCCTTGCGCGGGGATATTCGGTCTCGTGGTCACGCATCCAATCTAACGCCTGCTTAGCTCTTTTTCCTAGAGGGATTCAAGCCCCCCAATCCTGCGCTAGACCGCAATGTAACTTGTCTGTTAGAAACAATCATTGAGGAGTCTTCCAAACCTTCCTATCCTTCCAAACCAACCAAGCATGCTAGCAGCCGTCATCCAGATGTCGAGCGGTCCGGAACAAGAAATAAATCTGCGCGCTGCTTTCCAATGGCTTGACCAAGCCCGCGCCGCGGGTGCGCAGCTGATGGTGCTGCCCGAGCTGTTTGCTTCGTATGGCGATCTGGAACTTGCCGCCGCCCAAGCGGAGCCGCTGGACGGTCCGTTGGTCACTTCGCTGCGCACGTGGGCAGCGGAGCGCGGGGTGTGGTTGGTCACTGGAACATTTGCCGAGCGAGACGCTGACACGAAGCAGGTTTACAACACGAGCTTGCTCCTCGATCCGCGCGGGGCGATTGCCGCGCGATATCGCAAACGCCATCTCTTCAACATCGATCTAAGTGCCGCGACACGCTGCAGCGAAGGCGAAGTTTTTACTCCCGGCGATTCGTTGGCGTGTGTCACGACACCGGCCGGAACGCTGGGTTGGGGCATCTGTTTTGACCTGCGTTTTCCCGAGCAATTTCGCGATTTATCGCGGGCTGGGGCCGAGATTTTGGTGGTGCCATCGGCCTTCACCGAAACCACGGGCGCGGTTCATTGGGAGTTATTGCTGCGGGCGCGGGCTGTCGAGAATCTTTGTTATGTCCTCGCCCCGAATCAAGTGGGCGAACACTCCCCGAGCATGCGCAGCTTTGGTCATAGTTGCATCGTCGATCCGTGGGGCAACATCATGGCGAGTGTGCCCGGTAAAGAACCCGGCATAGCTCTAGCCGAGATCGATTTGAAAAGTTTGCATGACCTGCGCAAACGATTGCCTGTGCATCGCCTGCGGCGTGATTGAACTTCGCGCGAAGCAAAAGACCGGAAGTTGTCACGGCAGGAATTTTTGCAGGAACAACTTTTCAGCGCGTGACAAGCTCACTTCGGCAAAAGATTTTAGAAATTTATCTCGGCGCAAGTTGCTTGACAAAACTTCGCATCTCTTGAGAATAGCGTATCGGCATTGAGGCTCATGCATGAGCCGCTTGCACTAAAAAGGCTTCGTGAAGTAAACAATTGAACCAGCAGGGGGGCGACAACCCATCCGGATTGACCGTCGACGACCAAACGTACATACGCCATGTCGGGGCACGGATGTCCCTCCCGCTTTTTATCCATAACATTTCCCAAGCCTCTTTCGTTCGTGCCAGGATCAAGTTCAACTCGTTGCGATTTTTGAAATTCTCTGGACGAATTTGATCGCACGACTCTAGCCGTAACCCTATGCCAATCGCCAACGCGTTGATCGGGCTGGGAGCCAATCTCGGCGATCGTTTGGCGACACTTGAAACAGCGCTCGGCTTGCTGCGCGAAACTGCCGGCATCGAACTTTTTCGGCAAAGCACCTGGCTGGAAACGGAACCGGCGGGCGGTCCGGCGAATCAATTGCCCTTCTTGAACGGCGCAGCTTGGCTCAAGACAAGTCTTGCCCCGGAACAGCTTCTCGCGCGGCTGCACGAAATAGAAAATTTGCTGGGCCGTGAGCGAACGGCGGTTTGGGGGCCGCGCACGCTCGACCTCGATTTACTGTTGTACGACGACTTAATCCTGAATCAGCCGGACTTGCAAATTCCGCATCGCTGGCTGCCGTTTCGCAGCTTTGTCCTCGACCCGGCGGTCGAGATCGCGCCGGATTGGGTCCATCCGAGCTTACAAAAAAGTATCTATGAATTGCGGGTGCAGTTGCGCGCCATTCCTTATTGGTTTGTAATCGGCGGCGGAGCTTCGGCAACCAGAGAAACCTTGGCCATGAAACTTGCCGAGCGATTTCAAGGATACCGCATCGGACCAATCACTGAAGTCGATGAAATCGCTGGCGATTTGCCGCTGCGCGAACTTCCGCCGCGCGGAATTTTCATTAGCAGCGTCGATTGGACGCAACGAGATGCCGAGTGTGACGCGGGGCTGAAATTGATCATGCCGGCGCACGCTGCGAGTCCCTCGACGGCGTGGCGTCTCGATCCAGGGGCGAAAGCTTGGCCTTTGCCCAAGGCACGAATCCAACTTTGCGACACTCAACAGGAATTTTTGACGACCGATCTCAGCCCGCGCCTTTCGCCCCTCTATCAATCGCTTTCGCCGTTGCCGACATTGAATTTGCTGGAGACAAATCTCGAACTGCTGCTGGATCAAGCAGCGACGATGATCGCGGCATTGACGCCAGATCGGACTCTTTAGCAACCCGACGCGTAAGCGAGAGAGTCTCGCGAGTTTTTCACTCTCTTGCTTACGCAGCGGGCTGCTATTCGTACATTCCCACTTTGAGGGCTTTTCTTTAGAATGAGCAGATCGTTTTTGATTTCTGTGTCTTGCCGAATGACTCCATGCCTTCTTTAACCGTCGTCACCACCGTTGCTGAACTTCGTGCCTTGCTCGATGAAAAGCGGCGGCGCGGGGAAGCCGTGGGTTTGGTTCCGACGATGGGAGCACTCCACGAGGGGCACTTGAGCCTCGTCCATGCGGGGTGCGCGGAGTGCGCCACGGTGGTGGTGAGTGTCTATGTCAATCCAACTCAGTTCGCTCCGAACGAAGATTTTCAGCGCTACCCGCGGAACTTGGATTACGATTTGCAATTGCTCAAATCCGTCGCGCCTAAATCAGCTAACTCAGTGATTGTCTTCGCCCCGACGGATGCCGAAATGTATCCCACCGGGTTTCAGACGACCGTCGACGTCACGAAGCTGAGCCAGCATTGGGAGGGCGAAATACGCCCGACGCATTTTCGCGGCGTGGCTACGGTGGTACTAAAATTGTTCACCGCGGCTGAGGCAGACTTCGCTTATTTTGGGCAAAAGGATTTCCAGCAACTGCGCGTCGTCGAGCAAATGGCTCGCGATTTGAATCTGCGCACGGTGATTCGTCCTTGTCCGACGCTGCGCGAACCCGATGGCTTGGCGATGAGTTCCCGCAATCGTTACTTAACTCCGGAAGAACGCACACGTGGGCTAGCTCTGTCTCGCGGCCTGGAAATCGTGCGTGAAATGACGAAGCGAGGGGAAACGAATTGTGCGGAATTGGAAGCAGCCCTGCGCGATGTCCTCGCTGCGGCCGGCTTGCAACCTGATTATGCGGTTGTCGTTGATCGCGTGACGTTGCAACAGATAACGAAACTCGACCGGCCAGCCGTGGCGATGGTGGCCGCACAGGTTGGCAAGACGCGGCTCATTGACAATACGCTTCTGGATGCGAAGCAGAATATTGTCTGAGGCTATTGTCAATTTCCGGCGACATCAGATGCTGAAAAGCACTTGAGGACTCAGGCAGAAGACTGAAGGCAGGAGAATGTTATTGATCGATTCTCCTGCCTTCATTCTTTTGCCTTGTGTTTCATCGAGTAGCAGTTTAGCGCAAGGCTTTCAAATTCGCTCGCAGCATGGCTGCAAGCTACGGCTACAAAAAAAGCAGGGATCCCTTGCGGAATCCCTGCTATTAATTTTCACTATCTTAGCAATCGATCTAGCGGCGTGAGCTGCGACCGTCGGTCGGCTGTTGCGTCGTTGGTTTCACTGCGATGCTGCGCGGGGCTCCGTTCACCTTGGGCAGCACTTTCGGAGAAACGGTCGCGGTCTTAGGTTCGGTCTTGGCCGTTTCACTTGCCGCGGCATTGGCGACGCCGAATTGTTTCAACTCGAGCTGTTCACCATCGGCTGAATAGCGGGCGAGTTCACGGACCTTGCCCTCTTCGCTCCAACGCTTCCATTCGTTGACTTGGATGCCGGCGATGTATTCGCCTTCCATCATCTTCATCCCATTCGGATGCCACCAGACAAACTTGCCGTCTTGTTTGCCGTCGATGTATTCGCCTTCGAGCTGCTTTTGGCCGTTCGAATACCACCAGGTAAAGTGCCCGGCCGGTTGGTCAAACTTAAAGGTTCCTTCCATCTGCTTGTGGCCGTTCTTGTGCCACCAGACCCAAGTTCCGTGGCGTTGGTTTTGGCCTTCGCGTGAGACAACGGTAAAGGTCGCGACGCCTTCCCAGAAATCGAAGTGCGGTTTGACGATTTCCTTGACCAAGAGGGTCGAGCCTTCGGCACGCTTCACATTCGGTTCGTGCCAATCGGTTTGCACGGCCAGCTTGCGGCCTTCGATAAAGGTTTCCTTCTTGGTCACCTTGTTATCGCTGCCGTACTCGAGCACGTCACCATGAATCTCGCCGTTCTGGAAAGGGAGTTCGCGGCGGACTTGGCCCGCTGGCCAGTACCAGTAGCTCTTGCCATTTTGAACGCCGTTTTCAAAATTCCATTCACAGACCTTGCGATTCTTGCTGTCGGTGACGCGCCACATTCCATTCAGGCGATCGTCGACAAATGTCGCTTCGCTCGTAAACGGAGCGGCAAAGTCCTTGAACAACGGACCCGAGAAGAGCGGGCCTTCGTTGGCGGCGAACCACCGGGTCCATTTGCCTTCGCGAAGACCAAGCTTGTAATCACCGCCGCCAACCATCCTGCCCCGTTCATCGAACCGGACCCAACTGCCATGGTTGATGATATTGCCGTTGGTGTCTTGGGTGACGTGGCGTTCGGTTTTGATTTGTGAATTGGAGTACCGTTCGCGGATGATCTCGATCGGCAAATCGCCGGTCGCGGATTCGGGAACGTCGGGCTTCGCTATGTTTTTGGTATCGATGGCTTTAACATCCAGGGCCGTTTCGACTTCGACCGGTGCCGTAGCAGCTGGCATTGGCTTGGAACCGGCCGGCAGGGGTGCCAACTCACTCATCGGAGCCGGAGACATTGGGCCTTCGGCGGCGGTTCGTGGTTCGACGGGCTTGATCGTCAAGCGGCGGTAGCCTTGAGGAACTGGCGGAGCCTGATCATCGACCGGTTCGGCCACTTGCGCCGTTTGAGTCAGTCGAGCCACGGTTGGCTTGTGCACTGGCTGGGGCTGGGCCGCGACCGAGATGGGAAAATCGGTGCGGGGACCAATAGGGCGAACCACTGTGCTCGGAATCGCCGAGCTAGAAGCCTGGGGCAGCTTGAATACCGAAGGCTCGCTAATCGGCTCATGCGGCAGGACCAGCGCTTCGCTGGGCTGCTGCACAGCAACAGTCGGCTGCTGCGCAGTAACGATGTTACTCAATTGAGTCGAAGCGGCCGTCCCGAGCAAGGTAATGGCCAGCAATTTCCATGTGTGACGCATGTTCGTGTCCTTGGCAACTCAGCCCGTGACAATGAAGGGTGATTCTGCAACCCGGAGAACATGCTTTTGCTAGCACAACAGGCATAGGCCTATTAGAAGCCAAAGCTTTTCTCACCCACGAAACTTATCGGTTGAGAAGAAACCGTAGCCACTGAAGTTTCTGCAAAGGCAGTAAAGGCTTCGCAACTTACCCATCTTGGTGCGAAGCAGTACGATTTGTGAGGGTCAGCAGGACATTCGTTCGAAGAATTGTCCGCCAGCGGCGAATTATCAGCAAAAAGAGGATAAGTTTATAAACTTGTGAATGATCTGCACGATTTCTATTGACGCAACTTGGGCAAAATTCTCAGCAGTTGTTCGTGAATCTCGCTCGTCTGGCGCACGACCAAGGCTTGTGACGGCGCGTAATAGCGAACCGCTCCTTGGCCGCCGTTCACATCCCAAGTGGTCGGCGCAATGCAACTGGTGATGACTTCCATCAACTGTTGCGAGTTATCAACGGGCCGCGTGGCAATGCCGCGGCCGCCTTGCTGGCCGAACAGCGGGTTTACATTCGGCATTTGCTGCGCCAAGATCGCGTCCGCCTGCGCCACGGACTTCGGCGGAGCAACCAGCTTGATCACCGTGGGGTTCTTGGCCAGTTCGGGATCCGCGGCCTGCGATAGATTGCTGCTGATCATCGCCAATGCGCAACAAACGAAGAACGAGCTGAGGCGTGACATCCGACACCTTCAATGAGAAGAGCCGCAGAGAAAAAACGACGCTGCTTCTCAACTTATCGCCGAATTGCGTTCTTGTTAAGAGATTTTGCTCTGAATTTTCCAACGCACGGCGAGCCATTTTTCCAGCAAATCAAACTGCCTGCCCATTTTCGAATGGCAGAACAGGAAATTTGCCCAAAGGACACCAACCGCCGCTCCCCAGCAAACATCACTGAAATAATGAGCCTCGACTACCATCCGTTGTGTTAGTGCCAACGAACAGAGCAAGACAAAGTACCATTTGCCTTGAGGGTAAAGCAGACACAATCCCCACGCCAATCCGGCTGCGGTGGCGGAGTGCGCCGAAGGAAAAGACTGGATCGACGAGAGACTGCCCGAATGCTCACCTACGATTTTGGACCACCAAGGAAACCAACCTTGAAATGATTCCCAACTCGACAAGCTGAGATCAAACGAATTCGGCCGAGTTCGCGCGAGGAATAACTTACCCACATTTGCCAGCAAGCCTGCGCCAAGTGAAGCACAAAAGAGTCGCGGGATCTTGGGGGAATTCCACGGCGTCAGACTGGCAATCGCCAGCCCAATCAAACCAACGCCCCAGGCATGCGAAAAGATTTCGCTGAGCAGGACAATCTTCCAGCCTTCCCACTGATGATGCTCGTGCATCAGCGAGGCGATGCGCGTATCGAAGGGAATCACCATCAATCCAGTCAGCATCAACGAAAAGGCAATCAACCAAGCTCTCAGGGCATCACTTTGCGCCGGCCAAGCCGAAGCAATCCGCGCGCGCCGTTCCGCCGCCATCGGCATGGCACTGCGTTGACATGTGGGGCTAAGAACTTCCATGACGTGCCGCAATAAAATGCTGAAACTGCGGAGCAACCTTCCCGATCAAACGGGTAAAGATTACCAAGAAGTTTCGGGACGAACTATGCCAATTTGTATGCTCTATTGAGAGAATTCGGTTCATTTCGGCTGGAACCGCATTAGGTTTTCGTTGTCAGTCCTCTAATAGCAACCTAAGATGAAGAGATTGGCAGATTGCCGTTCAGATTATCTTATGCGGGGGATCGAGGATGCTGAATCTCACTGGCCGCGGCACAGCGCAAACCTGCGATGGCGTCACACGCCGCGATTTCTTGCAGGTCGGCTCGCTCGGCGCGCTTGGGCTCACGCTAGCAGATTGGCAAGCGACGCAAGCACGCGCCAATCTAGCCGCGATCGCCAAGGATGCCGATGACCGCGCGTGCATCATGATCTTCAACCTCGGCGCGCCGAGCCAGTTGGATCTGTTCGACATGAAGCCCGACGCGCCGGCCGAAATCCGCGGCCCCTTCAAACCGATCAAGACCAAGGTCGCGGGCATCGAGCTTTCGGAACTGCTGCCGCTGCATGCCGACATCGCGGACAAGTTCTCGCTCGTCCGCAGTTGCAATCACACGGCCGCTGCGGTTCACGACACCGGACATCAGATGATGCAAACCGGCAGGCTCTTCACCGGCGGCGTGAACACGCCGCATGCCGGCTGCGCGCTGGCGTACCTCAAAGGCCGCAAGTCCGACCTCCCGCCGCATGTGATGCTGCCCGAGCCGATGGGTCCGACAGGCGGCAATCTGCCGCACGGGCAAGATGGCGGATTCCTGGGCAAGGCGTTTGACCCGTTCGTCTTGATGGCCGATCCATCGCAGCCGAATTTTCAGGTGCCGGACCTGCTGCCGCCAAAGTCGATCGGCGAAGCGCGACTCGATCGCCGCCGTAAGCTCCGCGACATCGTCGAAGGCGAAGTAAACAAGTTCGAAGCCAGCGACGACGCACGGCTGCTCGACACCAACTTCGCCGCCGCCTTTCGGATGATGACTAGTCCCAAAGCGCGCGAGGCATTCGACCTCAGCAAAGAATCCGACAAGGTCCGCGACCGCTATGGCCGCCATCGCTTTGGGCAGAGTTGCCTCCTCGCACGGCGCTTGATCGAAGCCGGCGTGCGGTTCGTGACGATCAACACGTTCCTCACCGTCTTTAACGAGATCACGTGGGACATCCACGGCTCGGTTCCCTTCACGAGTATCGAAGGGATGAAGAACCAGGTCGTCCCGATGTACGACCAAGGCTACAGCGCGCTCATTACCGATCTCAGCGACCGCGGCATGCTCGACAAGACACTCGTCTGCAACCTCGCCGAGTTCGGCCGCACGCCGCGCGTGAACCCGGCGGGCGGACGCGATCATTGGCCGCAATGCTGGACGATGTACTTCGCTGGCGGAGGAGTGCAGGGGGGGCGCGTCGTCGGCCGCAGTGATGCCATTGGCGGAACGCCCGCCGAGCGACCCGTCGAGCCGGCCGAAGTCGTGGCAACGATCTATCATAGCCTCGGCCTGAATCTCGAAACACATCTGCCGGGTCCGCAAGGCCGGCCATATCCGCTCGTCGACTTCGGCAAACAGTCCATCAAAGAGTTGTTCTAGTAGCGTGGGTTTCAACTCACGCGAAAAAGCAATCGTCGTCGCTCTCACAACAATCATCTGACCTTGTATCGCCTGTGAAGAACATCTTCCTAACTCTCTGCCTCTTTACTTTCCTCAGCGTTTCTCTGCGCGCTGCGGACTCGCTCATCATCTACCCGCCCGAGATTACGCTCACCGGTCCGAACGCGAGCCAACAACTACTGTGTAGTGGTCCCTTGGGACAAAATTCTGCCATGCCGAATCGCGCGCAGATCAAATGGTCTGTTTCCAATGAGAAGGTCGTCCACATTGAAAACGGCATCTTAACGCCGCGTGGCAACGGCACTGCCACGATCACCGCGAACGACGGCAGCAAAAGCGCTTCGGCCAAGGTAACCGTCGAGAAGTTTACGGAACCGGCCGAGATCAGTTTCCGCAATCATGTCCAACCGGTCCTCGCAAAGTCCGGCTGCAACATGGGCGCATGCCACGGCGCGGCGCTGGGGAAGAATGGGCTGCATCTTTCGCTTCGCGGGTATGATTCGGACTTCGACTTTCATGCGATGACGCGCAAAGCTGGCGGCCGTCGGGTGAACCCGTCCGATCCGGCGCGGAGCCTGCTTCTCACCAAGCCCACCGGCGCGATTCCGCACAAAGGGGGCGTGCGTTTCGAGGTCGATTCGCCCGAGTATCGCGTGCTGGTCAATTGGATCGCGCAAGGCGCTGCCCCGCCGCGCGAGACGGATGCGCAACTCGAGCGGATCGAAATCTTTCCCGAAAACGCGTTCTTGCGGCTGCATGATCCCCAGCAATTCATCGTCCGCGCGCGCTACAGCGACGGCCACACCGAAGATGTCACGCGCTACGCCAAATTCACCAGCAACGCCGAGTCCGTCGGGACGATCGATCAACTCGGTTTGTTCAAAACCGTCGGTTCAGGGCAAGGCTCTGTCAACGCGTGGTTCGCGAGCAAAGTCGTCACCGCGCCGATCACGGTTCCCTACGACCACAAGATCGCCTCGTCGGTCTACGCCGATTCGCCGCGCCACAACTTGATCGACGAGCATGTCCTGTTGCAGTTGCAACTCTTGAACCTACCCCCTTCGCCGCAAGCCGACGATGCCGAGTTCCTCCGCCGCGCATTTCTCGACACGATCGGAGTCTTGCCTACCGTCGAAGAAGCGAAAGCATTTCTCGCGGACAAATCACCAAACAAGCGCGATGCCTTGATCGATCGTTTGCTCGCGCGCCCGGAGTTCGTGGACTACTGGGCGTATCGCTGGTCCGACTTGCTGCTAGTGAATAGCGAGAAACTCAAGCCCAACGCGATGTGGGCCTACTATCGCTGGATTCGCACACAGGTCGAGCAGAACACACCGTGGGATCGCTTCACGCGCGACGTTCTCACCGCGACCGGTTCGACGCTCGACAACGGCGCGGCGAATTTCTTCGTCCTGCACCCCGACTCGACCGAGTTGATGGAGAACACGGCGCAAGCGTTTCTCGGCATGGCGATCAACTGTGCGAAGTGCCACAACCATCCGCTCGAAAAATGGACCAACGACCAATATTATGCGCTCGCGAATATGTTCTCGCGCGTGAAGATGAAAGACCTCGCGGGCGACGGCAACACGCTCGTGATCTCCGCGACCGAGGGCGACTTGATTCAGCCGCGCACCGGCCGCCCGCAGCCGCCGGCGGCACTCGATGCCGCGCCGCTCAAGCTCGAAGCCACCGGCGATCGCC
>JBGSSS010000143.1:0-32984 GCA_041736895.1 Pirellulales bacterium | reverse complement strand
GGCTTCGCAAAGACCGGGGTCTTCGAGCGCGGCGACCAACTGCGGAACCTGCTGCGAGAATTCGTACAGCTTGGGATTCATGTCCATCAGCCGGGTCATCGCGGTGATCGCAAAGAGTCCCTGCCGGCGGCGTTCAGCGGCGCTGAGGAAAATGGAGCCAGCACCTTTCGAATTCGCGCCGCGCACGACCTGGTCCAGGATGAACTTGATGCTGCTTGGCTCATAAGGGCGCGTGAAGACGGTGATCAGCGGATCGCGTTCGAACTGCGCGCCGAGCCGCGGCTCTTCACCGGCGTCTTCGGTCAGAATCACGATCGGCAAGTGCGACGTGCGCGGGTCGCGGCGGAGTTCTTGAATCGTGATCGCCAAGGGTTCGAAGTTGATCCGCGAGCTGAGCAGAATCACCTCGGCGTCGGGCGATTGCTGCGCCAGGCGAACCGTCGTTTGGCCGGTCCAGGCGGGGAGCCCTTCGATGCCGACGCTGCCAAAGTACCCGGCGATGCGCGTGGCGATTTCGCGATTCGGGAAGCCGACAATCGCTTGACGCAGCCCTTGCGAGCCGGCGAGATGCCGCAGTGTTTCGGTGAAGTGTCCCGCGCCGTTGAAGTGAGCCCGAGGATTCCACGCCATAAGTGTTTGCGCGGCGGCGTACTGCACGCGGCGATTCGGATAACGGAGGGCTTCGACGACGGGCGAAGGCTTCGCGCTCGTCAGCGAAGCCCCCGGGCCAAGCTGCCGCAGCAGTTGCAATGCCGCAGTGGCCGAGACGGCATCTTGCTCCGTGAGGCTGCGGGCCAGGACTTGCTCCACGCTGCCGCTGCCCCAGGTGCGCAACTTCGCCAGATCGGCGTCGGACCAGACGGCATCTTGATCGAGACCCGTCTCCCAAGCGCGCAGTCGAAGTTGAGCTTGCAGCCAGAGTTCGCGCGACGCTGCCGAGTCGGGATCGATGCTCAACATTTGACTCGCCAAGAGCGCCGCGCGGCGGGCTTGGGCTTGCGGTGCGGCGACGATTTGCGCGACGGGCAACTTCGCCGCGTCGTCCCAATGCCAAACTTTGACACGATCATCGGCCGTCTTGAGAAAACGGCGATCGCCGTCGAGGTAGTTCTTGGCCAGCTTGCGTAATGTCTGCGCCGCAACTTCGCGCGAAGGGAGCTGCTGATACAGGCTCACGACCAATTCTTGCAGCGGTTTGTTTTGCGGTTCGGCAAACGCCGGGGCGAGCAACCACACCCCACCCGTCTCGCCGCCGAGTTCCACGAGCAGGGCTTGCAACGGATACGCCGCTTCGCCGCGCTCGTTGGCCACGGCCGCGATCAACGGATCGATCGCCGCGCCGCGAGATTCGCGCACGATGTATTCCAACCGCGACCGGCCGGCCAGCGGCAGGTTCGGCGTCAATAACCCATGAATCGCCCAAGCCACGCCGTCTTCGCCGGCGCTCAACAACGGCACCAGCGCCGCGGCTTGCTCCGTGTTCGTTTGGGCTTTCAATATTCCTTCGACCGCGGCTTTCAATTTCGCCGGATCGCGCGACGCTTTGCTCGTGATTTGCAACGCGCGGCTCGCGAGCTGCGCCATCGCGGGCGGAACACCCTGGAGTTGCCGCAAACGGAAAAAGACCGACGACCCAAGGGCCTCGACGGCTGCCGTGAGATCGGCATCGTTGGGCTTCATGGCCGCGAGCTTGTTGACCAACGGGACCGCCACCGCCGGTTCCCCCAAGAGACCCAGGGTATCGATCGCGCGCAGCAATTCGATGGTCGTCGTCGGGTTGTTGCCGACGATGGCTTGCGCGGCGGGTGAGCCAGCGGGGACGGGCGCGGCTTGGTTCTTGCCCGGCGCGGCCTTGGGGGCGGCGGGATCGGCCCCGAACGGATCTTGCGCGCGGGGTTGTGTGGCGAGGAGCGCGAGGAGCGTCGCCAGGGCGAGGCAGCGGCAGAGGTGATTCATGGTGTTAGGCATGTTCATCGGAAACCTTCGTGCGAAAACAGTCATTGCTGTGCCAAGAACCCCCTCCCCAGCCCTCGTGCGCAAGGGGGAGGGAGCCAAACCAGTTGTTGGTGGCGGTGTGGTTCGCTCAACTATTCCTTGTCTCCTCGGTGCTGCTCTGAACTTCCTCCGTGACTCCGTGTTTCGTATTTTGCCTTCTTCAATCGAAGAACGCTCCTCTTCGAGTCGCCGCTAAACGGGTCGAATTTTATTCTCCCAGGCGGCGACTTGCTTTGCCACTTCGGCCGGGGCCGTGGAGCCGTAGCTGACAAAGCGTTTGATCGCGTTTTCAACGCCGAGCGCTGCGTAAATCGTTTGATCGAGCGATGGATGCGCGGCTTGAAATTGTTCGAGGGTCAAATCGCTGAGCCGGCAGCGCTGGTCGAGTGCGGTGCGGACGAGCTTGCCGACGATCTCGTGCGCCGTGCGCTGCGGGATGCCGCGCTGCATCAGTTCTTCCATCAGCGTCGTCGCGTCGAGGTGCCCGCGATCGAGTTTTTCATTCACCGCCGCGACATTGATTTCCGTCGCCGCAACCAGCGGCGCGGCAACGTCGAGCGTTGCGGCCACGGTGTCGAACGAATCGAATATCCGCGGCTTGTCTTCTTGCAAATCGCGGTTGTAGGCGAGCGGCAGCCCTTTGATCAGCACGAGCAACGCCGTCAAATTCCCGATCACGCGTGCAGTCTTGCCGCGCGTCAGTTCGAGCACATCAGGGTTCACCTTTTGCGGCATGATCGACGAGCCGGTGCAAAAGGCTTGCGGCAGCCGGAGGAAATTGAACTCGGTCGTCGACCAGAGAATCCACTCCTCAGCCCAGGTGCTTAAATGTTCGGCAATGAGCGCAAGGACAAACGCAAACTCCAGGACGAAGTCGCGGTCGCTGCTGATGTCGAGCGAATTGGCGGCGACCCCTTCGAAGTCGAGCAATCGCGCCGTTTCAAAGCGGTCGATGGGCAGGCTCGTGCCGGCGAGCGCCGCGGCGCCGAGACTCAGTTGATTCGTCCGCCGGCGGCAATCGCGCAGCCGTTCACGGTCGCGCTCGAACTTCTCGCAATACGCCAGCCAGTAATGCGCCGCTAGCACCGGCTGCGCCCGTTGTAGGTGCGTGTAAGCGGGCAGAATCGTGTGGAGGTCGCGGGGGCAGAGGCTGACAAACGCGCGCTGCAGCGTGAGCAAGCGCTCGTCGATTTGGTCGATCGCCCAGCGGCACCAGAGGCGGAGGTCGGTCGAAACCTGGTCGTTGCGCGAGCGGGCGGTGTGGAGCTTGCGGCCGGTGTCGCCGATGCGCTCGATGAGTGCCCGCTCGATGTGCATGTGAATGTCTTCGAGCTTCGTCGAGTAGGCGAAGTTGCCCGCCTCGATGTCGGACTTGATCGCCAGCAAGCCCTGCTCAATCGCGCGGCATTCGTCCGTGGTGAGAAGCCCGACCTTGGTCAACATCGTGGCATGAGCGATCGAGCCGGCGATGTCATGCGCGTAGAGCCGCTGATCAAAGCTGATGCTTTCGGTAAACTGCTCAACGCGGGCATCCGTTGCCGTGGAAAATACTCCTGACCAAGCTTTGGTGGACACGCGCGCGAGGTACCTCGTTGGGAAATTTGTAGCTGAAGTCGTAAGACTTTGGACTGGTGGAGAATAGGCTCTGACTTGTTCAGCCAAAGTCTTACGACTTCGGCTACGGATGCGAGACGCATCTTTTCCAAGCAAACACCTGCCGAACTCCTCGGCAAGCCTTGCTCGATTCATGCGTCCGGAATTTCGCTAAGATAAGACAGCCTTTAGACTAAACGCGCGTGCGCTGAGTGTCAACGAGTTGACACGGAGTTGCCTAATCTGGGGGCAGGTTGTAACGATTGCGCCGGCGGGCCAGCGCAAGCGAGCGCTAGCGATGCGGGACATGGACGAAGCGACGGGCATGACCAGTGGCTGTTGCAGGATTACTCCCGGTCTGGCAGGACCTTTGATAAGATCATCTCGAATTCTGCTGATTGAAGTTGTTTTTGGAGAATACCATCGTGAGTAACATGACGGCGTTGCACCAGGTCGAGGCGGACGATACGGCGTTGATCGAGCGTTTGCTTGCCCTGCCGAATCCGCGCGGCAACTTCGATTGGCACAAGGAGCCCGACAATTATCTGACGAATTGCCCGTTCTCGCGCGACGACATTCCAGGCCTGATTCGGGTGATGCAGCATTGGCCGGACGAGTCTTGGCCGGACAAGGAGGCGTTTCCTCCCCCGTTGCGCGAGAATGCGGAGCTGCTATCGGTGACGGCGTGGCGAGTGTTGGGCGAACTGCACGCGGCCGAGGCCGTTCCGCCCTTGATCGAACTGCTTCGAGGGCTGTCGGATGGCAGCATCGACGATTGGAGTACCGAGGAATGGCCTATTTTGTTTGCACAACTCGGTCCCAGCGCCATTGAACCCATACTCGAAGTCGCCCGCGATGCCGAGTTGACGTGGGACACGCGCTCGCTCGCGGTGAGCGGCCTGCGCCAACTTGCCGAGAAACATCCCGAGACCCGAGAGCAGATTGTGCCTCGCCTGGTCGAAATGATGGAGCAAGCGGAGGAAGCAAACCAGCGATTGAATTCGGTGCTCTTGATGGAGTTGGTGGATTTGCATGCTGTTGAAGCAGCCGAGGCGATCGAGCGCGCCTTTTCACGCAACGCCATCGATCACGGGATGATGGGCGATTGGGAAAAGGTTCGGCAGACGTTGGGCGTCGGGAGCTTAGGGCTGCCCATGCCAGAGCATCCGCATAACTCTGTGCGGGAGTGGCGGGAAAAATTGAACCTCTCTGAGACGATCGAACGCATGAAGCGTCAGATAGAACAGGAGCAAAACATTATTGCGAACGAGTATGCCGTGAGGGATTCGCAAACCCCGATGACAGCGCCGTTGCAGCGTTTGGAAAAGCTCGGCCGCAATGATCCTTGTTCCTGCGGCAGCGGCAAAAAGTATAAGAAATGCTGCGGCCGCGCGTATTGAAAAAACGGAAGCGCTCCGCCGCGCTGTGTTGATTGCGCGGAGTACCGAGAGCTTGTCCCCACAGAACACCAGTCGATCACTCCCTCATGCCCACCCCCGAATCACTGATCTACCTCGCTCGTCACGGTGAAACCGCGTGGTCGGTGACGGGTCAACATACAGGGCGGACGGACCTGCCGCTGACAGAGCGCGGCGAGCGGAATGCGCGGCAGTTGGGGCAACGGCTGCGTGGGTTGCGGGTCGCGCGGGTCTATTGCAGTCCCTTGCTCCGCGCGCAGAGGACATGCGAACTCGCCGGGTATGGCGAGCGCATGGAGCTGGATGCGGACCTGCTTGAATGGGATTACGGCGCGTACGAAGGCCTGACCACGGCCGAGATTCATCGTAACCGCCCGGGCTGGACGATTTTCCGCGATGGCTGTCCCGAGGGCGAATCGGTCGCCGAGGTTTGTACCCGGGCGGAGCGAATGGTTGCCAAGTTGCGGTCGCTCGATCAACCGGCGCTCCTGTTTTCGAGCGGGCACTTGATGGAGATGCTGACGGTGCGTTGGCTGGGGCTGCCGGCCGAGACAGCGACGAATCTGTATCTCGACACGGCGTCGCTGAGCATCGTCGGCTATCACCGCACGATCGATCATCCGGTGCTACGGCTGTGGAACTGCCGCCGGCATGCGGAGACGGATCAAGAGGAAGATCCGGTAAGGAAGGGGTGAGGAGAGAAAACTAGGCAGTGGCGTCTGCATTTCCTTGTCAATTATCAATTGCTCTTCGCTTTCGCTTTCTCAGCTTGCTTAGCTTTGCGAGCTTTTTCATTCGCGCCGCCGGGGCCCCAATCTTCGCTCTTGGCTTTGCTACCCGGAAAGACCGGTTCGATCAGTTCTTTGTTCCATGCCGCGAGCGCCGTTTCGAGTTGGGCCAGCACCGCCGGGTGATCCGCGGCGATGTTTTTCGACTCGCCCAGATCCTCGGCCAGGTTGTACAACTCGACCGGCTGGTTCGCTTCGTGCACGAGTTTCCAATCGCCCATGCGAATTGCCTGATCGCGGCCTTGCATGCCGCGGGCATTTCGCCAGCAGAGTTGCTTGTGCGGCGGTTCGGTCTTTTCGCCTTTCAGGTACGGCAGCAAATTCACGCCATCGTAAACTCGATCCGTCGGCAAGGCCACCCCGGCCACGGCGAGCGCCGTGGCAAACGCATCGAACGTCATCACCGGTTGGTCGTAGGTCTTGCCCTCGGGCAGTGTGCCGGGCCAGGCCACGACGAACGGCACGCGGACGCCGCCTTCGTAGACGGTTCCTTTGTTCTTCTTGAGCGGCCCGTTGTCGGCACCGGACATGGTTTGTCCGCCGTTGTCGCCGACGAAAAAGATCAGCGTCCGCTTGGTCTGCTTGGTCTTGTCGAGCGCGTCCAAAACCGTGCCGACCGCGTCGTCAAGGAGCGCGACCTGGGCGAGGACTTTGCGGCGTTGCGGATCTTTGATCGAGGCGAACTTGGCTTCGGCCTCAGGCGTTGGTTGATGCGGCGTGTGCGGCGCGTTGAATGGCAGGTACAAAAACCACGGCCGCTCTTGGTTGCGCGTGACGAATGCCGCCGCTTCTTCGCCGAACTTCGTCGTTAGGTGCGGCGGCACGTCGGACAGTTCTTTGCCATCGCGCGTCAGCGGCAGCGTGTATTGAAACTGATTCGGTTGCCAATTGAGAAACGCATGCCCGCCACCGACAAACCCGAACGTCTCATCGAACCCCCGCGCCGCGGGGACATGCTTGGGCGAAGCGCCGAGATGCCACTTGCCGACCCAGCCGGTGCGATAGCCGGCATCACGCATGAATTGCGGCAGGAGTTTTTCGCTCAGCGGCAGGCCTTCGTTTTCGTCCAACGGATCGTAAACCGGATTGCGCTCGTGGCCGAAACGCGCTTGATATCGCCCGGCCATCAGACCCGCGCGCGTCGGCGAACAGAACGGGTGCGACGCGTAGCCCGACGTGCATCGCAGCCCCGACGCGGCAAGGCGATCAAGGTTCGGCGTCATGGCTTGCTTGCCGCCTTGAAACCCGGCGTCGAGATAGCCCTGGTCATCGCTGACGATGAGCAAAACATTCGGCCGCGCGGGTTCGGCGGCACGAGCCGTAGAGGGCGCGAAGATGCTCAGCGTCAAGAAAACTAGAGCCAATAAAGCAGGATGTCTAGCAAACGAGCAACGATCGATGATCATGGACAAGCCTCAATGAATTGGACATTCAGATTCGCGGGGACAATGCTGGCTGATACTCCATCAGCCTTGTTATACTCGATGCTGCCCGGCCTTTCTTCCTGAATTTCAATTGCCCATGTCCCGCACCTCGCGCATCGCCGCTTTCACCCTGGGCCTTTGCCTTTTTTTGGGAATCGGCGGCGCGTTGGCCTATTTGGGTTATTGCAAGTACGGCTTGCTCCACCCCGAGATCATTGAGCAAGAGTATCTCGGCCCGCCATCGTACATCCCCGTGGGCGCGGCGCTGTACGACAAGTTCAGCCGGCCGCTTTTCGGCTGCGTGGCCCTTGGCTTGGGGTTGATATTGCTAGCCATCTTTCGCGGTCCGCCCGAGGATCCGTCGAAGCGTCCGCCCGCGGAACCAATCGACCCGTTGGCGGATTGAGGTTGTTACGAGTATTCAACAGCGTCTGAGTAAGACTCGATAAGCACATTGTTTTCTGCAGCGATGCATTCAATCTCGAAGGGATTGGAGAACTTAGCCGGTGGTTGACGCGCAGCGGCGCACCACCGGTTTGCTTCCGATTTCAATCAAGCATCCCGAGAGGGATGCGAGAATCTTTCCATTGCTTGCGCTCTCGCACCCCTATCGGGGTGCCATATTTCATTTTCCGCGTTTCCGGTGGTGCGCCGCTAGGGCGGCGACCACCGGCTATGTTCTCTGATCCCTAGCGGGATCAAATTCAACAAACACCGAGACTTTGATCATTTACAGCTTAAAGAACCCGACGAAGTACTCGAGCTTCGCCGGTTGGCCGGACGTGTCTTCGAGGCCCGTGATTTCGCACCAGTACGCCGCGCCCGGATCGGTGCTGAACGGCGCGGGCCGAAAGATGATGCAATTCGAGATGCCGAAGCCGCCAAGGTCGACGCTGTAGTAATCGAGCTCCAACGGCTGCGGCGCCTTTTCCAAGTCGCCTGTCTTGGGATTGAGTTTGGCGGGCGTGACTTTGACTTTGACATTCTTCGCGTCGGGCTTTTTGTACTTGGCCGGATTCAACGAGACGCTCCAGGCGTAGTCTTTTTTGAACACGGCGTTGGGAACCAGTCCCGGCGGAGGAAAGGCCACGTGGTCGTACTCGACCGTCTCTTGCCGACTGCCGTCGAACGACCACATGCAGCTAAAACCGCCGTTGATCCCGAAACCCGTGCGGGCCATCTTGGGATTCAAGCACCAACGGCGATGCCCCAAGCGGTCGATGTTCGACTTGTCCGAATCGTCCATGTAGCCATGCACCGTCCCGCCGACTTCCTTCTGCCCGCTGTAGATATTGCTGCTCGAGGTTCCCTTGTACCCGGCTTTGTACTCGGCTTCGGGCAGGCCCGGATTGCTCGGCGTGTGATCCAACTTGCCAATGGCTTTGAGCAGATCGGCCCCGGCTTCGGCGTAGGCGATGTGCGCGCGGCTGAGGCCGACATCGTGTGGCAGCCCGCAGAGATAGCGATAGCCGTTCAAATTGCGCACACCCGTCTCGCGATCGGCTTGCAGCGCCGGATCGTTGACGCGGCGTTTGACGTCGGCCGTGATGTCGGCGGGGACTTCGCCATCGGTGACGACCGGCGACTTGTTGATGATCGCCAATTGCGCGGCGATTTGCGCTTGCGAGCGCGGAATCAGCAGCAAACCGTCGCTGTAGAATTCGTCTTTGACAAGAACCTTGCCATCGAAGTTTTGCGCCGGGCCGTGCAGCTTGCCGTTGCGATACGTCGCGCTGCGAATCGTCGTGCCGTCTTCGTTGAGTTCCTGGACTTTACCGTGGTACTCGTCGTTCAGGTAGTTCGCGCGGAGGCGGACCTTGCCCGATTCATAGAGTTCGACGTAAGAGCCGTTCTTCTTGCCGTTGTTGTAGTTGGCCGTGATGCGGCGTTTGCCGCTGGGGTAGAATTCGTTTTCGACACCCTGTTTTTGACCCGCGGGATTGAGCGAGTAGGTCAGTTTCTTGGTTCCGTCCGGAAAATTTTCGACGACCGGTTTGTCGGCCGCCAGCGCGGCCGAGACCACGAGAAATGTCAACGAAAGCCCGCAGAACGAGCGAAACAAATTGCGTGCAAACATCAGGGTGTGGGGCAGATGAGACGTTGAGCAAGCGCGGCAATTCTGCCGCGCGAACGAGATCTTGTTGGGCTGGCTAATTGTAGCAGAACTTGTTCCGCGGTTCTGCCCGCCAGGACGATAGCAAACTTCAGGGCAACTCAGGTCGGTAACGCTGCAAACTCAGAAAAAAGTTTCTCGTCAGTGATTCAAACGGAAATAGGCAAGAGAATGAGGGCAAAAGAAGAATTGCGTTGAATTCTCCTGCCCTCATTCTTCTGCCTATCCCGCGCGAGTCTTGAAGAACGAAGCGTCTTGAGCTTGGCAACGAACGTCGAGCGGAGATTCGTGTTGGACTAAGCCCTTTATTCCTGCGTCGCGGAATTTCGCGAGAATACAAACGTCTTCCGATCCGAAGTCTCACGACTTCGGCTACGAGCCAGAGCTTTACGCGGCGCGTGTGCCCGACTTGCGCTCACTGGCGTTCCCGCTGAAATGGCTCGGGGGGATGCTCGCAATCGAGGCGAGTGTCGGCAGCGTACTTTTCGCCTGGCTCTCGTGGACTTGGCCGAACCAGCGATTCTTGAGACTCAAAAACGGCATCTCCAGCCAGGTGAATGAAAGCTGCGCCACGAGGAACGTCGAACCAAGGACCGACGTGTAGAGCACGACCTGCAACACCCACCCCGGACATTTGGACGGCAGGTCCACGGCCTGCGCGATGCTGAACACCGTGATGATGACCAGGACATGCCACATGTAAACGCCATAGGTCAGCGCGCCAAATTTATTCAGCCAACGCGACCGCAAGCCAATCAACGGCTGCGGATTCGCGCCGATGTTCCAGATCGCCAGCCCGTACAGCAGCCCCGCGATCGGCAACTGGTAGTGCCAATTTTGCAGCAGCGGTACCGGCGCGATGTGCCAAGCAAGTAATGCGCCCCAGCAAACGACTTGACCAAACTTGCTGCCGATAATGCGCGGCCAGTACTCATTGCGCGAATGAACCATCCAAGCGAACAAGCCGCCCCAAGCCAGGGCCTCGAACGGAAACATTTTCCAGATCAGGTGAGCATAATACAGGGCCGACATGATCTTGGGCGATTCGACAATCCCGCGCCGCGCCAGCAACCCGATGCCGCTATGCGCCAAGACGACGAGAATCGGTTTGCTGACGATGCAGATAAACAAAATCTGGGGCAAGCGTTTCTTGCAAGCGCGCACGACCCAGGGCCAGAAGAGATAGAACTGTTCTTCGATCCCGATGGACCAAAGCTGCGATGCCCCCAAGACGAGCGGATAGTACAGCAATGCCAAGTTGGGCAAGATCAACACATAAAACCACCACGTTTTCTGATGAAACGACTGCATGACGCTCGGAAATTCGGCCATGTTCAACAGCGCCGGCACCGCGAAAAAGCCGAGCAGCGTGATTGTGTAGTACAACGGCCAGATGCGCAAGACACGCTTCCAATAGAATTGCCGGACGCTGATCTCGCCGGTCTTTTCCTGCTCTTGCAGCAGCAGGTAGGTGATCAAAAACCCGCTAAGGACAAAGAAGCATTGCACGGCTTCATAGCCGCTGCGCATAAAAACGCCGTGCAACGGCAACAGCGGCAGCGACGGAAAGAAGGCTTTGCAATCTTCGATGTGCGAACAAACGACGACCACGGCCAAAATCGTGCGCAACGCATCCAAGCCAGGAAACCTGGCCTGTGGTGCCGCGAATTTGGACGATGCTTGAGTCATGCCGATGAGGATCGCAAATGAATAACGGAGCGCCGCCGGAGGTACTCGCAAAATGGCGCGGCAAGACTTTAGCCCAGGATCTGCTCCCGTGCAATCGCAGGTTCAACGTGGGCGGGCTATCGCAATGTTCTTGGGGGGAGCGCGTTATCCTGCTAGCAGCAGAGAATCGTGTGTCCTAAGGGCGCGTGTGATTCGTGACCCAGATCTCGCTCTGCGGTCAAAACGCCCGATTTTTGTGAGAATTTAGAAAAAATAGAGAGCCAAGGCTAGTTTGCTGTCCAGAGATTGTTAATTTACATATCAATCGATTCCTATCTTGTTTTGCCAAAGGGGACGCTAATGAAATCCACCACCGCCGTCGCTTCTATGATCCTCAGCCTGGGAATTTGGCTGCTGGCAAGTGCGACCCTGTCCGCGGCCGCGCTCAACGTCGGCGATATTGTCTTCGTGCAACAAAGCGGCGGCCGTGTTTCGTATGTTCCGGGCACCGGTTCGCCGACGCTAACGAATCTCTCCGGGCCACTCATGCTGGAGCCGCTGGACTTTGCCAACTCGTCGCTCGGCCCAGTGTTGCCCTCGCCGCAGCTCATCTCGCAAGGCGGATTCTTGTTTGATCCTAATCATGTCCTCATCGATCCGCTGGGCAGAATTTTGACCGCCGAGCGATCCACGGCCACCCCCGCGATCGTGAGAATCGATCCCACGACAGGGATTCAAACGCGGATCGCATCGGGTTCGTTACTCACTCGCCCCGTGGCCTTGGCGTTTGACCTAAACCAGAATCTTGTGGTGGCGAATGCCAACGGCAATGGCAGCAACAACAGACTAGTCCACGTGAATATGACGACGGGCGCTCAATCGTTGATCGCCCATTTGACATTCACTCCGCAAGATGTCGACGTCGACAGCAATGGCCAGATCGTCATCACCGGATTCGGTTCCAAGATCGCCCGCTTCGACCCGCTGACCGGAAACGCCACGATCGTTTCAGCCGATGGTTTGCTCACGACTCTCACCGATTTGGTGATCCAGCCCAACGGAAATTATCTGGTTTCCAACCGGTTGAACACGACATCGCAGATTCTGGAAATCGACGCGGGCACCGGGGCACAACGCTTGATCGCCACGGTTCCTCGCGAAGGTTGGATCGCCTTGGAAAATGCCAACTCGTTGATCTACGCCGATTTCCATAAGACGATCCCCATCACGCGCATCGATCTGGCCACCGGAGCGACCACGCCGCTCAGCGATCTGAACTTCGGGACAGGCAACATCACCGGCGTCGCAGTCGTCACGGCGATCCCCGAGCCAAGTTCGATCGCGGGTTGTGTGATGCTGGGGCTGGCCGTGGCGGGTTGGGTGCGGCGAAAGACGAAGAAGTAGTGCGACCGCCGGAAGCTTAGGCGAAAATAAAACGCGGGACGAAGATGAATCTTCGTCCCGCGTGGTTGGTCGAACGCTCCCCTTCGGGTCGCCGCTAAACGGAGCGAGTTGTTTCCAGCTCGCGCCTTTCAATTGTCAATTATCCATTGTCAATTGCTCTTACAGCCCCTTCGCAATCACGTGCTTCACAAGGTCCGCGACGCGGTGGCTGTAGCCCCATTCGTTGTCGTACCAGCTAATGAGCTTGAAGAACCGGCTGTTCAGTTCGATGCCGCTGCCGGCGTCGAAGATGCTGCTCAGCTCGCTGTGGATAAAGTCGCTGCTGACGACTTCGTCTTCGGTGTAGCCGAGGAAGCCCTTCAGGTAGGTCTCGCTCGCCCGCTTGAACGCGGCGCAGATTTCCTTGTAGCTCGTTTCCTTGACCGTCTTCACGGTCAAGTCGACGCACGACACGGTCGGCGTCGGAACGCGGAACGCCATGCCGGTGAGCTTGCCCTTCACTTCGGGACACACCAACGCGACGGCCTTCGCGGCGCCGGTCGAGCTCGGGATGATGTTCTGAGCCGCGGCGCGGCCGCCTTTCCAATCCTTCTTGCTCGGGCCGTCAACCGTCTTTTGGGTCGCGGTGTAGCTGTGGACCGTGGTCATCAGACCTTCTTCGATCCCGAAACCTTCCTTCAAGAGAACGTGTACCAGCGGAGCCAAGCAGTTCGTCGTGCAGCTTGCGTTGCTGATGATGTTGTGCGCCTTGGGGTCGTACTTCTCGTGGTTGACGCCCATCACAACGGTGATGTTTTCGTTCTTGGCGGGGGCGCTGATGATGACCTTCTTGGCACCGGCGCTCAAGTGGCCTTTGGCCTTTTCGGCTTCGGTGAAGAGACCGGTCGCTTCGATCACGATGTCAACGCCGAATTGCTTCCAAGGCAATTCCGCCGGGGTCTTGGCGCTGACGACATGCATGTCGTCGCCATTGACGACCAGGACGTCCGGTTCGGCCAGATCAGGCTTCGACTTCTTGCTCGAGACTTCGCCTTTGAAGCGGCCTTGGGTCGTGTCGTACTTGACGAGGTAACCGAGGTTGTCCGCCGGCACGACATCTCCGACGGCGACGACGTCGATGTCCTTGCCCAGCATCCCCTTTTCGGCCATCGCCCGATAAACCAAACGGCCAATGCGGCCAAAGCCATTAATCGCAATTTTTACCGGCACGAGGAGAACTCCTTCAGCTAAAGGGGACAAGTGTATTGAATTCAGTTGGGCGGACAAAGTTGCCCGAATTATACCGGATTTGGAGGGGGGTCACAATTGGCCCTGCGGGCGGGATTGGGGGTTGGGGATTAGGGATTCGGGGAGAGAATTCTGCGCTGCCAATCAGCAACCCATTGCCGTCGCGCGTTGCGTGAGCTTGCCGTTTAGCAATCTGAACCGCGGCGCGCAAAAAAAGCCGCCGCTCGGAATTTCATCGAGCGGCGGCTTCGGAGATGATCTTCGAAATTTCAGTGCGAACTAGTCGCGGCTTTGGGTCGCCATGACAATCCGCAGGACGTAATAGAACAGCGTCGCGAGCGAGGAGAACAACGCCAGCGAGGCGGCGACATACTGATCGGTGCGCATGTGATGCATCATCGCGCTGGTTTCATACAGGATGTACCCGCACATCAACGCGGCACCAAAGACAGAAAACCACAGGCCCAGGTTGAAACCCATGATCGCGGCGACGATGATGATTCCAATCATGGCAAAGCCGGCGAACATCAGTCCGCGGCCCATCCATGACAGATCGGCCTTGGTGAGCAAGACCGTAGCGGTCAAACCGCCGAACAGCACCGTGGTGATCAACGCGGCCGTGGCCAGCATCTCGTAACCGTTTGGATACGCCTTCTGCACGATCCACAGGATCGGCAAGAAGATTACCGCTTGGGCGACAACATACACGCCGAGTCCAGCGTACTGGACAGCTCGCGAAGTATCGCTGTAAGCCCACTTGTTGGCGAGGTAACTGACGACCATAAACGCGCCCATCACGATCAACCACGACCAGCGGCCGGTGAACATCGATTGGACAAGGCTATCGCCGATACCCGACTTGAACAGAGCAACTTCCAGCCCGACAAACGCCAGCACCGCACCCATCAGGTGTAGATAGGTCTTGCGCAGGAACGTCGTCCGTTCATTCTCCGCCGAGTACGCCGCCACATTGCTGTAGGCATACGGGTTCGGGCTTTCATACGGATTGCTCAGGTATGGATTCTGATTCGACATGGTCAACGGCTCCTAAGTGAACGAAAAGATGTTTTGCCCAATATGTTCAAGCTGGCGAATCTTCAAAGCCGAGCGAACGATCACGGCAAGCGGCGCAGAGCTACACATCCTTATGTAACTGTAATACGCAAATAGCTAGTAACCGGTTCGCGGCGCGGCGTCACAAGCGCGGGGAAGAATTCTGCAAATCACCCGATCTCGCGAGCCACCATCATGTTACCGCTATTGCGGGCGAGAATCCAGAGAAATCGGGAGCGGGAAATTGTGCCGGTTTTGCGGGAGAAATGGGGCATACTCGTGTTTCTCTCCCGCAAAGCCCAGGGGTTCATCCCCTGGGAGCATTTCCTCTAGTTCATCCGGGGACTTACGTCCCCGGCTCAGAGCTTGCCGCTACATCGATATACGCCGTAGCTCGTGACCGTGATCACGAGCGAAGCGTGTCTTGATCCTTGACGCACGAGATCACGGTCTCGTGCTACCGTTCCATCGCCTTGCGTAACTTCGGCTCCGGCTTTTTGTTCGTCTCCGCGACATCGGCTTGCAGTTGCTTGACCGCCGCTTCGAGCTGCCGGTCATTGCCGCTGGGGAGTTCACCCGGCACGGGCCAGATCACGATGTCGGGCACCGCGCCGTTCAGCTCCATGTCCTCGCCCGTGTGCGGATGATACCAACCGCGGAACGGGAGTCGCAGGACGCCCGCCCCCATGATGTTCGTCGCGCCGGTGCTGATCACACCGCCGGCCGTTGGGACGCCGACGACTTTGCCGCGCTGCAAGACTTTGATCGCGTGACTGAAGATTTCGGCGTTCGAGAAACTGTTCTGGTTGCAGAGCACAATGATCGGCTTCCGCCAGGTCGCGTAAACCATCCGATCTTGCGGGTAGCCGACTTCGCTGCTGCCGCGGGCCTTGGTCAAGGCATGCGCCGGCTGGGTCAGCACAGTGAGCAGGTGATCGGTCGTCGAGCCGCCGCCGTTTTCGCGCACGTCGATGACGAGACCTTCTTTGCCGGCCCCGACGGAGTAGAGCTCTTCCTCGAATTTGTAAAAGCTCGGCGTGTTCATGCCGCTGATGTGCAGGTACCCGAGCTTGCCGTTGCTGAGCTTGTCCACCGCCGCGCGGTTCGCGAGGATCCATGCTTCGTACAGCAATTGCCGCGCTTGCGTGTAGCTGATCGGGCGAAGACGAACTTGCCGTTCCTTGGCTTGATCTTTGTCGTTTTTGCTCACGCCGCGAACTTGCAACCGAAACTCGCGGTCGAGTGTGCCGTTCAGGATCGTCGTCAAATCGGTCTGCGGATCAACAGCCGTGCCGTCGATGCTCAGGATCACCTCGCCCGGCGCGAGCAACGATTGCTTGCGCGCGGCGGGTCCATTTGGGAGGACGTCGCGGATTTTCAAACCCGGGCCGCGATGAGCCGGATCGAAGCGCACGCCAAGATGCGCCGTGGAGATCGTCCAGCGCGGGTCTCGGCCGCCGGTTGGTTCGGGTGTCGCGCCCGGCGGCGTTCCAGGTACCGGCAAGGAATCGACCCCGGGATAAAAGCCGAGGTGCGACCCGTTGAGTTCGCCGAGCATCAGTTGAATCACCGTGGTCAGCGCGTCCATGTCCACGGCGCTGCGCGCGGCGTCTTGGTACTTGCGCCGCACGGCGTCCCAGTTCCGATTGCCAAGCCGTTCGTCATAGTAATTGTCGCGCATCACGCGCCAACATTCATCGAAGATCGCCGCATGCCGCGCGGCACGCTCGATCGTTTGCCGCGCGGCGAAGCGATAGCCAGTCGCCGCGCCCGCCGTGCTGATCATGGTCGGCGTGCCGCTGCTAAGACCCCATAAGCCCGAGTCGAGCCAGCGCATTTTTGCCAGCGCCGTCGTGCTGAAGGGGGTGATCTTGATGTTTTCCGGGAACTCGATCGTGTAGATGCCGAGTTTGCCATCGACGGTCGCGACAAATGCCAGCTTCTTCCCATCCGGCGACCAGGTCAGTTCCGACTCGGTCGTGTTGGCGTTGGTGATCCGATGGACGCGCTCGTGCAGATTCGCAAAATCGATCGTCACGACGACATTCTTCTTCAGCAGCGCTTCGCCGGCCGACATCATGCCCGCGATAATCGACTTACCCGGCGGCTCCATCGGCATCGGTTGCTGATCTGTGTTCGCTAGATCTGTGTTCGCTGCATCCCCTGAGCCAGGGACGTAAGTCCCCGGATGAACTACGCCGGACTCTGCTACTTCATCGACTGCCTCCAAATCCT
Organism: Pirellulales bacterium; assembly: GCA_041736895.1. Lineage (GTDB taxonomy): Bacteria > Planctomycetota > Planctomycetia > Pirellulales > JALHPA01 > JANRLT01. The sequence goes on along the minus strand of JBGSSS010000143.1, from coordinate 16,066 downwards.
TCTTCGGCATCGGCTCTTTCATCGGCTCTGGTTCCTTGCCCGGCTCCGGTTTCCTCGCCGCGCTCGGCGCGTTGCGCTTCTGCATCTTCTCGAGCGCCTTGATGAAATTCCGCTCACGCGTGTTCGTCTCTTCGTCCGCCGCGCGCAGGTAGACATAAAAAATATCGGTCTGGTCATCCGCCCGGCGGCCGGTGTAGCTCAGGATCTTGCCATCGGACGACCAACGCGGCCGGTAATCGTTGTCCGGATGCCGCGAGACATTGACCGCCGGCGCGCTCGCGTCGCTCGGCACAATCCAGACATCGTTATTAAAGTCCCGATCACTCACGGCGTAGGCAAACCACTTGCCATCCGGCGACCAATCGTACTCCGGCCGATCCCACGACGCGAAAATCTGCTTCACCTCCGTGCCATCCAAGTTCATCGTCATCAAATCGCCCAAGCCACGAACAAACGCGAGTTTATCGCCCTTGGGACTCAGCGCGAGCGAGCTTTCGATCGTCGGATCGTCGGTCAGTTTCTTGAGATTGAACTTGCTGTTCGTCCACCAGTAACGATTGGCTTCGCTCTTTTCGGCTTTCCAGATATCGCATTGACCCGCGGCGTTGCTGACGAAGAGCAGGGCCGTTTGATCGGGCGTGAACATCGGCTCGGATTCTTCCTCGGGTGTGTCCGTAACCTGCTTCGGTTCGCGCAGGACCGTGTCCATGACCCACAGATCGCCGCCGGCGATGAACGCGATTTCGAGCCCATCGCGCGTGACGGCAAAATCCTTCGCCGTGGTGAGAATCTTGCGGTCGAACGGTTCATCGCGAAGATCATCGTCGATCACCGTGATATCGAGTTTCTTCGGCGCGCCGGGCTTGCCATTTTTTTGATTCACCTCGGGCTGCCAGCGGTAGAGATCGAACAAGCGGCGAAAGACAACCGTCTTGCCATCGGCAGACAGCGTCGGCTGCACGACCGAGTCATCCTCGAAGCTGGTCAGCGTCTTGCTCTTGCTCGTGGCGAGGTCGTACTCGTTGAGGTTCCAACTTTTTGTCGTTCCATTGCCAATGTAGTACAGTCCTTTGCCATCGGGCTTCCAAATCGGATAGCGCACGCCGGTTTCGGGCGCGAGAACTTGGCGGAATTTTTTTTCTTTCAAGTCATACAGCCAAATCTGCGCGGCCTGCGAACCGTAGTAACCCTTGCGCCACCAGGATGGACCTTCGCGCGTGAAGAGCAACTGCGTCCCGTCGGGCGAAAGTGCGCCTTCGTCGCCGTAGTCGTCGAACAGAAGTTCCTCGGCGCGGCGCTCGCCGAGTGTGACCTTGAAGTAGCGCGGCACTTGCGACGTCTTCCACCAATGATCGCGCTGTCCGCGCACGAGCAACGCCTCGCCATCAGGGAACCAGCCGGCGCATTCGTTGCCGCCGGTGTGATGGGTGACCTGCGTCACGGGTCCGCCGTTGGCCGGCATGGTAAAGACTTGCGCCGTGCCGGTGCGGGAACTGGTAAAGGCAATCGTCTTGCCGTCGGGCGAGAAGCGCGGCTGTTTGTCGGCGCCGTCGTGATGCGTCAAGCGTTTGGCAACACCGCCGGTCGAGGCCACGCTCCACAGATCACCGTGCCAAGCAAAGACCAAGCGCTTGCCGTCGGGTGAGAGCGCGGGGTTGTCGGCCAGTTGAACTTTCAACGGGGCTGGCGGCGCGGCACTGACTGATGACATCGCACTGGCGACAAAACCAAGCACCAGCGCGGGGAGAAGATAGCGAATTGAGTTGGGACTCATCGTTGAAACTTTGGGCAGGAACTTCAGGCAGGACGATAAAATATAGCCCACTCGCGGGCCGGAATCCCTTCACGATAATTGCCCGGCGATCAATCGCAAGTCCACCGTGCGCAAGAACCTGCGTCAAATGGGCGATCCAATTGCGGACGACTTGCGTAGAATCGGGGAGAATCTTGTCTTTTACCACGCAAGATCCGCCACTGTGGTTCGAATATTGCTCTAATCCCTGTAGCTGAAGTCGTGAGACTTCAGACGCCTTTGCTCAACCCTCCAAGGTCTCACGACCTTGGCTACATTTGCCTCACGACCTGGGCTACATCCACTTTTCATGACGATGACCATGAAACTCTACAGTCAATTCTTGTTCGCCTCGATGCTCTGTTTGCTGAGCTTCGGCTCGACTGCGCAAGCGGCGGACCACATCAAGGACAATCTCGGATTGTTCTCCGACAAGGCCAAGGCCGCGGCGAATCAAAAGATCGACGAGGTTTGGAAACAGCACAATTGGATGATCGCGATCGAGACACGCAAGATGCCGCCGCTGCCTGATAGCATCGATGCTGACAACAAAAATGCGGTCAATCAATTTCTCACCAAATTCGCCAAACAGGAATTTGAGAAGAATGATTTTCAGGGAGTCTACATGCTCATTGTACCCGGCAAGTACCGGATCGAAGTCAGTCAGGAACTGCTTAAGCAGAAAATACTAACGCCTTTGTCGAGAGTGACTTGGGAAACGATTTTGGAACGCAATCTGCGCAACAGCGAGTATGACGCAGCGCTGAGTGAAGTGGTCGCCAGCATGGCGAAGAAACTGAGCCAAACCCCGGGCCGAGCTGCAGCAATCCCAGCGAAGCCGACTGCCGCACCGGTCGTCGCCAAGAATCCGGCCGCTGCGAACAACGAACACGCGGCCCACGAAGCGCCGGCCAACGAAGGCTCGTCGATGATGATGTGGCTGCTGGTCGCGGGCGGGGTGTTCATCCTCTTCATGATCCTTCGCGGAATCTTGCGCGGCATGAACCAAAGCAACGCCGGAGGCCCGAACCAATACGGTCCCGGCAATGGCGCAAACATGGGTGGACCGAACATGGGCCAACCCTGCTACGGTCCTGGTTACGGCGCGCCGAGCCGCGGCGGCGGATTCATGTCGGGGATGCTCGGCGGGCTCTTCGGCGGCGTGGCCGGCAACATGTTGTACGATCAGTTTAGCGGCCGCAACCAAGCCCATGGCAGTGAACCATCGTCTGCAAACGACGGCAGTCACCTCAGCAACAACTCGTCGAGCGATTACACCTCGAGTTCCACCGACAACGAACCCACCAGCTTCGGCGGGGGCGATTGGGGGAGCGCCGATTCCGGCGGTGGCGGCGGTGATTGGGGCGACAGCGGCGGCGGGGACTTCGGCGGCGATGGCGGCGGCGGCGGGGACTGGTAACAGTCCCGTTTAGCGGCGACTCGCAGAGGAGCGTTCTCCACGGTAACGATTCTCTAACAATCGATTTTCTTCCTTCACGCCCTGCCGCGCGCCAATCTATGATGTAAAATTGCATCATCCGCGCAAGCTTTGCCGGCAAATGAGTCCGGTCGTAGCGGTTGTGCCATGCGGAACGCTCCCCTTCGGGTCGCCGCTAAACGGACGAGCATTGATTCGAATTTTTCTTACGATTAACAACTAGCGACTCCCACCGTGTCCGATCAATCGTTCCAACCCGAGCACTTCATCAACCGCGAATTAAGCTGGTTGGAATTCAACGCGCGGGTGTTGGAAGAAGCCGAAGATCCGACCAACCCGCTGCTCGAACGGGTCAAGTTCCTGGGCATCTTTAGCTCGAACCTGGACGAGTTCTTCATGGTTCGCGTCTCGGGTCTGCGTGAGCAGGCGTTCGGCGACGGCGCGCCGCAAGACTACTCACCCGATGGCTTGCGCCCGATCTCGCAGTTGCAGAAAATCGCGCGGCGGACGCAGGAACTCGTGGCGGGCCAGTACCGCGTCTGGAACGAAGCCGTCTTGCCGCAATTGGCCGAGCAAGGCATCCGGCTGCTGAGTTACAGCGAGTTGAATGCCGAACAGCGCGAGCACCTGAACAAGTATTTCCACGAGCGCGCGTTTCCGATTTTGACGCCGATGGCCGTCGATCCGTCGCACCCCAGCCCGCACTACCACAACCGCGGGCTGTACTTGGGCGCGATGCTGGAGCGCCGTCGGGGCCTCGGTCCGAAGCAGATGTTCGCCGTCATTCAAGTGCCGACGGTCCTGCCGCGCTTGGTGCCGATCGGCGCGAACGGCGAGCAGCATTTCATCTTGCTCGAAGAAGCGATCAGTGCCTGGCTGCCGGAGCTCTTCGGCGGGTTCGTCGTGCAAAGCTGGACGACGTTCCGCATCACGCGCGACAGCGACGTCGAGATGATCGAGCAAGAGTCGGACGACATGCTCCGGCTGATCGAAGATCGTTTGAAGGCTCGCAATCGCGGCGAAGCGGTGCGGCTCGAAGTCGCCGCCGGCGGGAGCGAGGAACTCCTGCGGCTGATCATCGACGAAGAATACATTCGCGATAACGTGCCCGAAGGGTACAGCGAAGTCTACCGCATCAATGGGCCGCTGGATTTGACGGCGCTGATGGAGCTGCGGAACCTGCCCGAGCGCGACGCGCTCCGCGATCCGCCGTTCATTCCGCAATTGCCACGCGGGATTCGCCGCCGCGGCGATGACCTGTTCGCGACGATCGCCCGCCGCGATATTTTGCTGCACCACCCGTACGACACGTTCGACACCGTCGTCGATTTCGTGAGCCGCGCGGCGCACGATCCGAAAGTGCTCGCCATCAAGCAAACGCTCTACCGCACGAGCGGCGACTCGCCCGTCACGCGGGCGTTGATCCAAGCGGCTGAAAACGGCAAGCACGTCACAGCCCTCGTCGAACTGAAAGCTCGCTTCGACGAAGCGAACAACGTCTCGTGGGCGCGGCAACTGGAACGCGCCGGCGTCCACGTCGTGTTCGGGTTTTTGGACCTGAAGACGCACTGCAAGCTGTCCCTCGTCGTGCGGCAAGAAGGGGGCCAGCTCCGCCGCTACTGCCACCTGGGCACGGGTAACTACAACCCAACGACGGCGCTAATTTACACCGATTTGGGTCTGATCACGGCCGATGAAGATATCGCGGCCGACGCGAGCGCGCTGTTCAACCTGCTGACGGGTTACTCGCAAGGACATCAGTGGCGCAAGCTGGTCGTCGCGCCGACGGACCTGCATCGCCGCACGATCCAGATGATCGACGAGCAGATCGACCTGGCGAACAGCGGCAAGCCGTCGCGAATCTTCGCGAAGCTCAACGCGCTGGTCGATCACCGGATCATCGAAGCGCTCTACCGCGCTAGCCAGGCCGGCGTCCCCGTCGACATCATCGACCGCGGCGTCTGTGGGTTACGTCCAGGCTTGCCGGGGATCAGCGAAACGATCAAGGTCATCAGCATCGTCGATCGGTTCTTGGAACACAGCCGGGTCTTCGTCTTCGGCCCCGACGCCACGGCCAAGGTCTATCTCGGCAGCGCCGACTGGATGCCGCGCAACTTTTACCGCCGCGTCGAGGTGATGTTCCCCATCGAATCGCCGGAGCTCAAGGACCGCATCCTGCACGAGATCATCCCGGCGTACCTGCTCGACAACGTGAAATCGCGCCGCCTCCATCCCGACGGCTCGTACACGCGCGAAATGCCGGCCGCCGGCGTCGGCCCCTATCGCTGCCAAGAGCGCTTGCTCGCCATGCGCAACACCGGCCTCGCGGCGGTCCCCGAAGCCCGGGCGAATCTGAACGGCAACGGCGATCTGTCGATGCGTGACGAGATGCGGACGATGTTTTAAGGAAGAATATAGAAGGAAGAAGTTTGGAGTTAGAAGAAAGACCGTTTATCGTCTTAAATCGCACGCCCGTTTAGCGGCGACTCGCAGAGGAGCGTTCTTTTGTAGCGCGTAGCGTCTGCGAGGGCGACAAAAATCAAGCGCCGAATTCAATGCAAATTGCAAATACAAAACACGGAGTAATGGAGGAAATTCAGAGCGGCACCGAGAAGACACCGTAGCTCGAAGCCATGCTTCGAGCGAGCCGCACAAGAAGTGGCTTGGGTTTTAACCCAAGCGAACCGCAACAATACCGGATAGCCGCAAATAAACGCAAGAAACACAAAAAAGAAGAAATGTCTTGCTCGCCGCGACTCTAATCTCATCCGATCAACTCAATTTCATCCCCAACGCTGATCACCCCGCTCTCGACCACCTCCGCCCCGATCCCGCCGCAATACGCCAAGTATTTGATCAACTCCGGCGCGCCGCACAACTCAGCCAGATGCCGGCACGGCGGGTAACGCTTGAGGCCGCGCAACACTGCCGTGCCGAGCCGAAACTCGCGGCCGATCAGCGTCTCGACATCGATCCCGCGCGTGACGATGTTCCGCCGCAGCATCGCCCCGGTAAAGTTCACGCCATGCCCGGCGTTGATCGCGTCGATTGCTTCGGCGGCCAGGAGCGAAACATTGGCCCCCCAACCCGGCTTGCCCGAGTAGTAGCCTGTGCCAAGGTAGTACCGATCGCCGACGAGCCCGCGGCCGGCCGTGGCCTCGACCTGCGCGACGTCGAGCATCGGTTGGCTCTTGGCCGGGGTGATGTAGAGGGCGGTGATCGTAGGGATAATCGCTTGCAGAATCGCTACCTCGTCTCGCTGGATTTGCGAAGATGCAATAACCGATCAAAAGCGATGCAAACCGCGCTTAGAAATATCGTCACCGCCGCTATGGCCGCGCGCGTACTATGCCGAACCGCGTCGGGATCTTGGTTCCAGGCATTTGTCTTTCGCACCGGCTGCATTGGCAGAAAGATCGCGCAGCCGATCACGAGCACCACGGCCCACAACGAGCCCGCGGCCCAATTCCGACACTGAAAACAAACAATATTTCGCAGTGACCAGATCAAAAATACGGGCAGTGTAAAAATCATGATTGGTGCCGTCGAATCGGCGATTGAACTCAGCGGCATTTCATACCACAGCGCCGCCATCGCCAGCGCGCCGCAAAGCATCGGACCGATCAAAGGCGAGGCGAAGCGTTGTTTCGCAACCCAAGCGAGATACACGACAAAGGTCAGTGCTGCCGTCACGGTCTGCGGGACGTACCAAATCGTTTTGTCTCGCCAGACAAAGAGCGCGAAAAGCCCTATCCAAACAAAGGTAAGATTCTCCAACAACGTGATCGAGATGCCCGAGTAATTTCGCATGTGTTTTACAGTGAATCAATTTGAATTTTCATCAAGCAACACCCGCCGCTTCGCTTCAATAAACTTCAAGTGATGCTCCAAATGCCACACAGCCTTCGCTACCAGATCCGTCAGCGTGCGGTCGCCTTCCTTGCTGTGAACACCGACACGCTGCCAAGCATCGTCCGGCTGCGCGCGGAGGATGCGTGTCATCTGCGCCCGCAGCAATTCAAATAGGCGCAGTTCCTCGTCCAGGTCCCGCTCGTGATACGCCAAGACGCGCGGCTGGTCCGTCGGATCCGACCACAATAGCGGCGGGTGATCTTCGCACATGACGCGCTTCATCCGCTCCGAGAACAACGCCTCGGAATCGGCCAGGTGGCAGACCACTTCGAGCGTGCTCCATTGACCGGCGATCGGTCGCGCGCGGGCTTGTTCCGGCGTGAGGTCACTCACGGCGGCGCGGAGGGTGGCGGGGCCGGCGGCGTAAGATGTTATCAATTCAGCGATGCTCATCATGCATGGTTTGGCAGGGGTTCCTAATTCAATGCGAAGTCGTTCGACGCTCAGCAGGGGACTTACGTCCTCGGCTCAAATTATTTTCGCTTCTTCGTTACCTTCGTTACCTTCTGTCAAAATCTCTCCTGCATTCTCTTTGCGATCTTTGCGGCCTTCTGTTCAATTGCCTTTCTGCTCGGCTCGCTCGAAGCACGGCTTCGAGCTACGTTCTTCTCCGTGCCGCTCGGAATTTTCTCCGTTCCTCCGTGGTGAGGCATTTTGCATTTTTGTCGCCCTCGCTAACGCGACGGGCCTACAAAAATGCTCACTCCCTTGCTTACGCGTCGGGCTGCTAAATGCGGGACGCCCTGGCTTACGCCGCGGGCTTTCAATTCGCCCTCGCTTACGCGTCGGGCTGCTATTTTACTGCCTTCGCGAGCGACGCTTTCAGCGAATCCATTTCCATCTTTTGCTTGGCAAGGACGATCTCGCGGGCCTTTTCCGCTTTGGCTTTCGCGGCGGCGGGGTCCTTGGCGACGGCGAGGACCGACGGCACGATCCGCGCGTAGTCTTCCGCGTTGTCGAGGTCGAAGAGCCATTCATCAAGGCCGATGTCACGCCACATCAGGCCCTTCTTCGTTTGGTCGTCGTGGCGGCAGACGATCGCCGGGATGCCGCTGCTGATGCACATGATGGGGCTGTGCATCTCGTTGCCGAACAAGCCCGCCGAGCGAACGTACATGCTCAACGCTTCGTCGGTCAGCCAATAATGATCCCGATAGACGACGCCTTTTTTCACATCGTCCGGCAGCAGGTCCATGATCATTTCCTTGCCGAGCGCGATTTGCGTTTTGTCTTCGCAGGTGACGAGCACCTTCATGCCTGTCTCGCGGACGATGCGCGTGATCGCTTCGCGGTGCGGCCGGTGATCGTAGTCTTTCTTTTCTTCGTTGCGGCGGTGCTTTGCTTCTTCGAACTCGCGCGTTTTGCTAATCGTCCAATGCGGCGTCTGGCGATAGCGGGGGATCATGACCAAAAACTTGCCCGTCTCGAGTCCGTGCTCCTTCATGAACTTCTCCGCCGCCGCATCGTCACGCGTCTTGACGACGCCGAACGCCGTGTCGGGTCCGAAGCCGGATTTCGGATTGGTCAGGCCGTGCACGATGGCCAGCTTGTACGATTCGCTGTCACGGAAGTAGGCGAAGTCGGCCATGTTGAGCGTCTCCATAATCTCGGGCAAGATCCCCGTCAGCGTCACGCCCATCACGCCGTAGGGTTTGCCGGTTTCCTGATGCCAACGCCGCACATCGTTCGCGGCGGGGAACCCGGAGCCGGACCCGCTGAGGTAGAAGTCGCACTCTTTGAACGCGGCGTCGATCTCGGCCTTGCTCTTGACCGTCTGCACACGCGGCCAGTGCTTCTTCAAAATGCCATCCGCGCCATCGGCGAGCGTGCCGTACCAGAACCGAATCTCGGCATCGATCCCGTGCTTGTCGAGCAGCTCGAACAGTCCAATCCAATGGGCGATGTCGCCGATGTTGATCGACTGCCAACCGTTGCGCACGAGGATTTTCGGTTTGCGTCCGGCATCCGCCGCGCGGGCTAGGGACGAGAGCAAGGTGCCGGCGAACGGCGCTGCGGCAAGTGCGGCCGCGGAGGATTGCAGGAAGGTGCGGCGTTGCATGGGTAACTCAGTGGGCGATGTGGTTGGACACCAAGAATAAGAGTCATGCTAACTCACATCGCAATTCAATGCCAATGCGCTGGTCGATCAACTTGTGATCATGAATAGCCTGCTACGAACTCACGCCGAACTAATCTTTCTTATAGAAAGGTTGAGTCCCTTTGCGAAAGAAATCCTGGATATATTTTGATTGTGAACCGAGCGAGGTAAAATTAAACGACATTTTTTCATGCATCACTAGTACAAAGTCAATTGCTTCCTTCAGGATCGGCTGCAAGTTGCCCTCTCCCTCGATCACGAATAACAAACTCGGAGGCACACCAATACTGGAAAACTTATATGCAACATATGCCGCTTGGATTTGGGGGTGTTTTGCAAACATTTCTCCCAGATCTATTAGCGTCGAATCCGCACGAGTCATACCCATGAGAACTTCAGTCCCGATCGGGGCGATTGGCCGACTGGAGACGGAAACCTCGTCGCTGAGGAATTCGGCGATTTCGTTGGGTCTGAACTCCATGCTTGCTGCAGCGTTGGGATTGAGCAGCAGATTCGAACCGCGGGTGAGTCGGAAAAATTCGCGTGTCTTAAGTTTTGCATAAGCCGTTTCGGACCTCCATTCGTTTAATCGCTGCAACGACGTAAAAAACGGAAACCAATTATTGCCTGCATGATTGACAAAGGACACTTCGATTCTCCTGACAGTAGTGACAGGGTCGGGTCTATCTCGCTCCACAAGTTGCGGGATCAAGATCGTCGCGCTGAGCAGATCACGCAGGAATTGCGGCCGATGTGCTGGATCTCTGATCAATTGGAGAAGGGATTCTTCAAGCTCCGCTTCGGTCACAAGCATTGGAGCAGGCGGCACTACTGGCTTCTCAGGCTCCAGTGTCGCCTGTTCGACCGACTCATCGCCGACAAGCCAATAAAAAAAGTAGCCTACAACTAGAAAGGAAAAGGAGACGCCTACCACGACCTTCAGCAATAGCGAAAAATCCATAAAGTCCTTCTTTGTTAAGTCGTCAACGTTTCTGGTCAATTTCAACTGCGTGCCCCTGCGCAGTGTACGGCCGTGCAAATCAGCATCCATCGGGCAGATCAAGCGACCGAATGATTAGCCCATTAATGATCGGGTAGCCCGACGACGATATATGGTGTTTCGTAAGGATTCATGATTCGCCCTGCAAGGTTTTGGGGCGCTCGCGCTAGTTCTCTGGCGCGTCTGGCAGCGCATTGTGTCAGTATGCAGTTTTTTATACCTCATGAAATACTCAAATCGACGCCAACTTCTGCCGCGTCTCGTCGCGAAATTGCGCGAGCTCTTCCGGGGTCAGAAGATCTTTTTTATGGATGACCATCAATTGCAGCAGCGCGTTGCTGCGGCTGGAACCGTTGAATGCATAGGCCAACTCTTCGTCCCGCTCATGCAGCTTTTTGAACAACTCCAAGTACCGCTCGTGCGGCGTTTTCTCGGGGTCCGTCATGACGTACTGCAACTCGGCCAGCGTCCGCTCGCAGAAACGCTGCAACGCGTTCTTGCGCAATTGCGAAAACAGCTTCCATTCGGATTCGGTCAGTTTTTGCATGGTGACACCGGAACATGCGTAGCCTGAATCGTGCCACTCGCCGCGGCGAGTGCTCTTCTTGGGCGGGGAGCAAATCTCATCATAGAAAAGATTCGCGTGCGGAGCGATGCTCTTGTTCACAGTCCATTGCTCTTGCGGCGTTCCTTCACTGGCCGAGCCAGTGGCACGGGGAGATTGCTAGTTATTTCAAAAGTGATACGTCGCGCTTGTGATCGCGGTCACGAGCTACTGGCGTTTGCCGACGACGAAGAACTCGACGCCGCCGCGATCTGCGCCGCGGCTTGTTCGATCAAGACATGCGGCGTTTGCCCGCGCACCGACAACAGCGACGTCGGCGCGCCCGCGCCGTAGCCCTTCATCGGGTTGTGCCAGATGATGTCGCCCGTCAGCGGATGGAGGCAGTAGATGTACCCATTGGTCGAGACGATCAGCCGATCGCCATCGAGCAAGAGCGTGACGTACCCGGACTTCATCTTATTGTTGGTCCAGACAATCTCGCCGGTGATGCGATGGAGCGCCGCGGCGTAACCGTTCAAACCGACAAAGATGAGTTCATCGACGGTGGGCATGGGATTTCTCAAAAGACAAAAGGCCAAACAACGGGGCCAATCTTTACTAAAGCGTATTCCGGGGGCGGATGCAACGGAAGAAGTGCTGGAATCAATCGCTCCAACTTTTTTTGAGTCGTCAGCGCTTGACCCTCACGAACTTGCCGTCGGGTGTGACGAGGTGAAAATTCACGATCAGTTTCAAGTGCGGAAAATCCTTCGCGCAGGCGAGAACAGCATCACGCGTCAAGGGCTGCGGATCGCGATCAAGGTTGCGTAGCTCCAATTCTTGCAGCCCCGATAGTTGTGCGAGCCGGCGCAACTCGTCCCCGGTGACCAAACAATCCATGATCCGCAGCGTCTTGAGCTGCCGCGGCACCGCAGGGAGTCGGAAATCGATTTTCAGTTGATCGATGACGTTCAGCTCCAACTCTTCGAGCTGCGGCAATTGGAGAAGCAACTCGAAATTCGTCTTACTGAGATTGATCCCCGTCAGCGTCAACTTTTTGAGCCGCGGCATTTTCGCCAGGGCCGACAAGTCGCATGCACCATAACCATAAGTGTAAACCGGTACGTCCTCCAGATCGCGAAATGACTGATGCAAATCCAGTTCTTCGAGGTCGAGACCCGCGAGCTTTGTAAGTCCGTCGGGTTCGGGTCGAAAATGAATTCCCAGGCTCAATTTCCGCAGGTTCCGCAGCTGGGCAATCGACGAGAGCCCGACGTTCGCCGCGTGACCGTAGCTGAATGTCAACTCTTCGAGCTGTTGCAATTTCAAAAATTCGGCATAACCCTCGGCATCGAGCAGACAGTAATTAAAATCCAACGACTTCAACTGCGGCAGCGACTGCAGCGCGGCGCACAACATGGCAATGTCGCGAATCTCCGATTTCTCGGGCTCGGCCTTGTAAGCATTACGAAAGTCAACCGCGCGGACGTTTTGAAAATAGTCAGGGCCGAGCGCATCGCGCACGAAATCGGGCAGCCACGTCGTGGGCCCGGTTTGATTGCCGGTATTGTCATCCACCTGCCAGTCATACGTGACCGTGGCCCCGAGTGCCGCCAGTTGCGAGACGACGTAACGCTGGTTGTTCGCGCGCCGATACTGCACGGAACCCCAGTAAAAGACGACAGCAGCTAGGCAAAACCCGACGAGCAACGTGCGGAGACTGAATTGCGGCAAACGCATGAATTGCTCGCAAGAGGTTGATGGAGATTCCTCAATCTAACGACCGGGGCAAAGATTGCTCAAGCGCATTGCGAAGATGCAACGGCGGAATGGCATAGATTCTCTTCTCCGTGCCGCTCTGAATCTTCTCCGTCGCTCCGTGTTTCTGCATTAGCCTTTTTGTCGCCCTCGCTGACGCTACGGGCTACAAAAATGCGAGACGCGTGCTTTGAAAATCACGCATTCACTTACTACTCTGCGCTACTCGGCCTCAATCGTTTTGGTCTCCGCGTCCGCTTTCCAGAACCGGTAGCGGACTTCGAAGCCCTCGGGAGCATAAACAACGACCGGCAGTTTGCTGTTGTAACGGAGCAGATTCGGGCCACCGCCCACGGTGACGAATTTCATCACCTTGGGCTTGCCTGGCGGAACGCCGATCAAGGTGCTTGCGAGCTGACCAACCTTGACGATCTGTTGGGGGTAGCCCCAGCCGGGGACATCTTTTTCCTCGATGCTGCCGCCGAACGACTGCTGATTGACGCCGTCGGTCGCAATCGTTTTGCCGACGATCAATTCGACTTTGTACGCGTTCTCGTCCGCTTGTTTCGGCAGGTGCAGCACATGCCGCGTTTGCCCCTCTTCGGCTTTGGGATACGCTTTTTTCCAGAGGTCATACTGTTGGTCGGCCAGGCTCGTCGAAATGCCGCAGAACAGCGCCAGCAAGGTCAGGATCGATTTCATTTCGGTCACTCCTTAAAAGATCAGGAAGATCGGGGGAGAATTTGGGGAAAGTCACTTGACGCTGCAAAGGGGCAAAAAGTTCCCGTGAAGTGCGCTGGGTCTCCGTTCAATGAAAAATCTTTCGCGTGGGTGAAAACCCACGCCACTTGGTTGGTGAACGCACTTGGTTACGCTTGTTGATTCAATCCGTTGGCTGAAAAGGATTCGTGGGCGGGGGATTCAGGCGAGCCTTTTCACGTTCTTCTCGGGCTCGCTTCCGGTCTTCTTCTCGTTTGCGTTCGGCTTCTTCATCGCGCTTGCGTGCCTCTTCTATTTTCTGTTTGCGTAGATCGTCTTGCTTCTTCTGTTCCTCGTTGTACCGTTGCCGCTCGGCTTCTCGTTGCTGGCGCTCCTGCGCTGCTTTCTCTTTGTATTGCTCTTCTAATTTTTGCACCGCTTGCCTGGCTTTTTCGCTTTCGGCCGCTTGGCGTTTTTGTTCCGCATCCCATTTTTCCTGTTGTTCGCGTTTTTTCTCGAGGGCTTCAGGAGAATTTTGATAACTTTTCACGGCCATGTAGCAGCCGCCAAACAGCCCCCCAATCGTCAAAAACGCGATCAAGCAACCGAGCTTCAACTTCGCGGATCGGCGATCGGCCGTGCGGCGGCTAGCGCCGCGCAGATCTTCGTACCGAATCCCCACATCGCAGACACGACACAAGTATGGCGTCGTCGGCCGCAGGTAAAAACCCGTCGTATAGGACGAAGCATACATTGTCAGAATATTCAACAGCGAGTACGTGCGCTCCAACCCACAACCGCACCGCGGGCAGACGAATTCGCCCTCCTTCTCCTCGCGCACTCCCGGTTTCGTCTTGACGGGCGCGATCGTTGACGGCGGGGCAAAGACCTTGCCCACATCGTCACTGAGCGGGTCGCCGGCGAGTTTGAATTCCGTCTCGATGCTCGGGTCGACCCAACCCGACCGAGCGCGTGCCAGTCTGACGGCTTCCGGGACGACCTCGGCGGGCGCCGGTTGGTCGAACTCGTCGCTCAAGGACGGAAGGTCGAGCGGCGCAAGTTCCGCGGGCTTTGGCGGCTGTGGAATTGTTAGTGGCGCGCCGCACTTCGGACACTTGCCGCGCTTGCCCGCGAGTTCGTCTTTGACGCTGAGTGTTTTGCCGCAGGGGCAAGAGACGGAAATTGGCATGGAGACTGCCCCAAGAGCTGTGCGGGTATAAGGTCACGTTGGTTGAGAAGATTTTCAACGATTGTAATTTACATTTCGCATGGGTTAAATCCCACGCCGCTGATGGTGTCGCGATGGGTGGCCGGGGATGAGCGCAGCGAACCCCCGGAAGTTTATGCTATATCAGCCCCAAGCTCAGGACAAACTATTCACAAACTTCGTTCGACGTAAAAAAGGTTCTGCGTCAAACGTTTCGGGGGCTCCCGTTGGTCGTCCCCGGCCACCCTGGGATTTGTGTGAATCAATCAGAAGCAATCTCAACCCGGGCACCCCGCCGGCACCCGGCGATTTGCAAATAGGATTGGACGTAGTTTTTGTTTGATTTGGTTGTGTTGTGCTCTACAATATCGTCCAATTAGCTCATTATGCTTTTCAAGCGAAAAAAACAAACCGGAGCAATGGCAGTGAACATCCACGATCTCACCATGTCGAAATTGACGATGCTGTTGTCACTGATCTTACTGCATGCCGGGATCAATCAGCAGCCGGCTGCCGCCCAAGATCAAGATTGGGTGAAGTGTTTTCCCGATCGTACAAGCCACCTCACCGTTATCAATGTCAAAAGCATCGTTGCTTCCAATGTATTCAAAGCACTTTATCAGCCGCCCAAGGAAGCCAAACTCTATTTTTTTAATTCTTTAATGCTGCAATCAACTCGATTAATCACAAATAGAATTACTTTTTTATATCCTAGTCCTGTATTCACCTTTGAAGGCAATTTCGATCAGGACAAGATAATCAAAGACATCGTCGCGTATGGGAATAATAATCAGCTAGTCGTTACGGAAGAAATTTTCGAGAAGTATAAAATTATTCGTGTTGGCAACGAAGTTTACTGTGTTTTGAAAAAATCACTCATCATCTATTGTTCTTCACCACCTCCCGATGCTAAAGGAGGTGGCGGCTTGTTCGCTGAGACTCCAGGTAGAGCAGAGAATAATGTCAAGGACGCTATTTCACGAATCAAAAATAAAGAGACTCCGCGTAAGGATTCCGATTTTGCCGCATTACTTCCGAAATTAAAATTGGACAAACCAATAGTATCTATCTCGATGGACAACAAAAAACAAAAACACTTAGCATATGTGGAGATTCGCGAAAATGAAATTTATTATAAAATGCAAATTGATGATGATGAATTGCAAGCAGCTATCGATACAGAAAAAGAAGAAATTATCCGGTACCGCGAGTATTCGAAGGAATTTGAAAATCTCCCAATATCGAACTTCATAAAGGATGCTAAGATTAATCGAGTTGACAAAACAGTAACAATGGAATTATTGATCCCAGTCGATGAGTTGAAAAAAGCCAGCGTAATTACCCCAGGACCCGTGGATTCGTTGCTTATATTTCTATTTGGGTAAGCTAGCTGCAAGCTTCTATTTTCCTGCGTAACTTGAATACTCACGCCACTCACGCAAACACCTCCTCCACCACATTCCCCGCAATCGCCAACGGCCGTTGCTGCGCGTCGCGGACTTCGTTTTCCGGTTCAATGCCGAGGGCGGCGAACATCGTCGCCGCCAGATCGTCCGGGCGGACGGGATCGCGGGCGGGGTACGCCCCGTCGCGGTCGCTTGCGCCGTGGACGTAGCCG